>NZ_JBEXPY010000055.1:0-48827 GCF_040612315.1 Streptomyces sp. NPDC006435 | reverse complement strand
GGGGGCGGGGGGGGGGGGGCGGGGGGCGGGGGGGGGGGGGGGGGGGGGGGGCCCCCGGGGGGGGGGGGCGGGGGGGGGGCGGGGGGGGGGGGCCCCCCCCCCCCCCCCCCCCCCCGCCGGAGGGGCTCTACGCGCCCCGGCCGATCTCCGCGAACACCGCGCCGGTGAGCGAGGCCAGGTCCTCGGGGGAGAGCTCCACCTCCAGGCCGCGGCGGCCCGCCGAGACGCAGATCGTCGCGTGGGAGCGGGCCGAGGCGTCCAGCACCGTGCGCAGCCGCTTGCGCTGGCCCAGGGGCGAGATGCCGCCGCGCACGTACCCGGTGGTGCGTTCCGCCGCCGCCGGGTCGGCCATCGTGGCGCGCTTGCCGCCCACCGCGGAGGCCAGGGCCTTGAGGTCCAGCGAGCCGGCCACCGGGACGACGGCCACGGTGAGGGTGCCGTCGACGTCCGCGACGAGGGTCTTGAACACCCGGTCGGGGGAGACGCCCAGGGCCTGGGCCGCCTCCTCGCCGTAGGAGGCCGACGCCGGGTCGTGGTCGTAGGCGTGGACGGTGAACGCCGTGCCGGCCGCGGTCAGGGCGACCGTGGCCGGGGTACCGCCGGACTGTTGCTGCTTCTTCGGCTTCTTCGCCACGGGGAAACGGTCCTCGGGTCGCTCGTCGCCGGCCGGGCGGGCCGGATCAGTTGGGGTGGGTCGGGGCGCGGGTCAGGTCCACCGCGGGCAGCGACGGCAGGTGCCGGATGACGGCGGTCTCGGAGCGCAGCAGCGTCAGTTCCTCGCGCAGCCGGGTGGCGGTGTCGGGGGCCTGGAGCAGCCGCTGCTTGGCCGGGACGTCGAGCACGGCCGCCGCCGCGACCAGGTAGGAGACGACCGACGGGTCGTCGGGCAGCTCCGCGCCGGTGGTCAGGGAGCGTTCGCTCGCCCCGGCCAGCCGCTTCTGGTAGCTGCGGAAGGCCCGCAGCACGCCCTCGGCGAGCGCCCCCGCCTCCTCGCCGGGCTCCTCGTCCAGCTCTTCGAGCTCGGCCGTCAGGAAGGGGCCGCTCGCGTCGACGGAGAGCAGCCTGACCCGGGTGGTGCCGGTCGCGAGGACCTCGAAGCTGCCGTCCGGCCGTTCCCGGATCTTCGCCGCGTCGGCGACGCAGCCGACCCGGTGGAAGGACTGCACGGGGTCGGGGCCGAAGCCGTCCGCGGGGCCGCGCCCGGCGGTGGCGTTCACCTCGTCCGGCATGCCCAGGGCCGTCGGGGCGGTCTCGCGGCCGTCGCGGATCGCGACCACGGCGAAGCGCCGGGGTCCGTCCTCGTCGGTCTTCAGCAGCTCGCGCATCATGGCGCGATAACGCTCCTCGAAGACGTTCAGCGGCAGTACGAGGCCGGGGAACAGCACCACGTTCAGCGGGAACAGGGGCAGGCGAGCGGTGGTCACAACGCTCAAGCGTAATGGCCGCGGGTCCGGCCCCGGTCGGCCCGGTCCGGCAGAAGCGTTCCGCAGGCCACCCGGAGCCGCGCGTCGTCCCTCGCCTCCAGGAACCGGCCGAGCGGATCGTCGGAGACCGACGACCACGGGAACGACGCCGCGTGGGGTCCGATCCGCCGGAACTGTTCCAGCGCCTCGGCCCAGCGGCCCCGGGCGACCAGCACGAACGCCAGCAGGTTGCGGACCTCGGCCGGCCAGGGGTCGCCCGGCGCGAACGAGGCGGACAGCGTGATCGCCAGATCCGCCGCCGCGTCGATCCGCTCCTCCTGCACCGAGGTGGTCCGCGCGCCGGGCCCCTCGACCAGCAGGGCGAAGGCGGCCCGCAGCGGCAGCGCCTGGACCAGCGAGCCGGGCAGCGAGTCCTCGGCGGCCCGCTCGGCGAAGTCGAAGCACTCGCGGTGCGAGCCGTACCAGGCCGCGGAGAGGTAGCGCAGCGCCGCGACGTGACAGCCGTAGTGGTGCGAGGAGCGCCGCACGGCCTGCTCCCACAGCGCCTCGAACACGGTGTGCGTGGCGTGGGTGCCGCGCGCGTGGTCGAGCGCGAGCCGCCAGGGCACCGGGTCGCGCGGATCGCTCTCGGCCGCCGCGGTGATCAGCGGCCCCACCTCGCGCAGCTGCTCGCTCCTGGCGGGCGACTCCCACGCCCGGCGGACCGCCAGCTGCGCCTTGACGAGCAGGGCGTCCGGGTCGTGCGGGGCGGCGGCGAGCCAGTCGGTCAGCCAGCCGTCGCGGCTGCGGGCGAAGGCGACGAGCCGGACGAGGTAGCGGTCCCGGTTCTCCCACTCGGCGCCGTCCCGGGTGGTGGCGAGGAGCTTCGCGGCAGGCCCGTACTCCCCGAGGGCGGCGGCGACGAGTGCGGGGGAGAGCCGCTCGTCGGGGGCGTCGAGCAGCACCGTGTCGTCCGCGGGCAGTCCGGCGGAGCCCTGCGGGGAGCGCCGGAACAGGCCCGCGGTACGGAGCAGAGCGCGGAGGAATGGCATGGTGCAGACCATTGAAAAGCGCTGGTCGGGGCGGCGCCAGAGGTGCGCTGTGAAGCTTTGGTGCCGAGTGAAGGGGTTGTATTCGACCGGGTCAAGAAAGAGTAAAGGAAAGTGCGGAAACTGGCTTGTTCCCGTTGCTGCGGCCGGTGCTGTCCGATGTTGCGGACGTGGCCCGTCCGGGCGTTCGACCACGGCCCGGAACCCTCGCGCGGGACGTGCCGCACAAGGTGTTCCGGGCGGGCCGGCCATCGGCGGCCGGCCCGTCCGTGGCCGGAATCCGGTCAGCCCCGGCGCAGCAGCCGGGTGGCGCCCGTCGCGACCGTCGTGGCCAGTATCCAGCCCAGCAGGACCAGCACGGCCGCGGCCCACTGCCAGCCGCCCTCCAGTCGCCAGTAGCCGTCCTGGCCCAGGTTGATCACCGGGATCAACAGGTCCAGCGCGTACAGCGGCGCGTTCCACTGCGGATGCTCGTCCGGCTTGATCGGCGCCGGCACCTGCCGGGAGAAGGCCAGCGCCCCCGCCGCCCAGAGCAACGCCATCCACACCGCCGCCCGCCCCGGCCGGTAGCCGTACGCCACCGCCCAGTCCTGCAGGAAGCCCCAGAGCTTCGCGGCGAGCGGCAGCGTCTCGCGCCGCCGCCGCTGCTTGGCCAGCAGCACCTCGCGGGCGTCCGCGTCCTCCCCGCAGTTGCGCAGCACCGTCGCGAGCCGCTCGTACGGCTCCGGCACGTACTCCGGGGTCGCCGCCGCCACCCACTCCAGGCGCCGGGAGAGCGGGAAGTGTCCGTACGGGACGAGGTTCTCGTACACGAAACCGCCCATCGCCAGGCCGCCGGGCCCCGGCCAGCTGGTCGACACGTCGATCAGCGTGACCACCTTCGCGCCGTTCAGCACGACCCGGCCCTCCTCCGGCCGCTCCGCGTTGAACCGCAGCTCCGGGGTGACGATCCGGCGCAGCGACAGTTCCTCGTGCCGGCCCAGCACGAACCGTGCCTTGTGCAGGTCGACCGCGTCGCCGAACCGCCCGTCGTCGAGCCGCACCCCGCCGCGGCACTCGAAGGTCTGCGACCGGGTGCCGCTCGCCGGGGTCGACGCCATGGCGATGCCGAACGGGGGAGTGGTGCCCTGGACGCCGGTGTCGACGCTCACCCACGCCTCGCTCATGTACAGCGTCCGCTCCACGGTCAGCTGCGGGGCGTTCAGCGCGCGCCGCCCGTCCCTGCCCCGCAGCCGGCTGCCGCGCAGGCTCAGTGAACCGCCGACCTTCGCCCCGCGCAGACTCAGTTCGCCGCGCGCCTCCACCAGCTCCGCCTGGAGGTCCTGGGCGACCGACAGCCCGTCGGCGGCCAGGGCGCGACCGCCCCGGTCCGGACCGATCTCGATCTGGTTGATCAGTAAATCGGTGCCGATCTGGGCGTCGGTGAGGCGGATGCCGCGCTCGATCCGGCAGCGCGGCAGGTGCAGATCGCCCTCGGTCCGCAGCCGGGCCGCCTCCAGCCGGGGCATCGCACAGCCCACGATCCGCAGTGTCGTGAAGTGGCACTCGGGCAGCACCACCTCGTTCTCGAAGCGACAGCCGGTCATCTCGACGTACGGCGAGACCTGCCCGCCCGCGAGATCGAGCGTCCCGGTGATCCGCACGCCCCGCAGCTTCAGCGCGGCGACCCGGCCCGGCCTCGGCGGTGGCCCGGACAGCAGCAGCCGGGCGACGACGCGCCCGTCCACGCTGCGTTCGGGGCCCCACGTCCGGGGCGCGAACGGATCGTCCCGCGCAGGGTCGCGGGCGCGCAGATCGTAGGTACTGCCGTTCCGGAACGACTGCCACATGCCCAGCTCGGCCGCGCTGAGACCATCCGGAAAATCACCGTCGTGCGGCTCGGTCACGATTCCCCCTTCCACTTCCAAGCTGTTCTTCCCGCTGAGTGACGAGGTGAACGCCATCAGTCATCGAGGACG
Source organism: Streptomyces sp. NPDC006435 (assembly GCF_040612315.1). Taxonomy (NCBI): domain Bacteria; kingdom Bacillati; phylum Actinomycetota; class Actinomycetes; order Kitasatosporales; family Streptomycetaceae; genus Streptomyces; species Streptomyces sp. NPDC006435. Next base: position 44,417 of record NZ_JBEXPY010000055.1, on the reverse strand, counting down.
TCCGGAAGGAGTCCAGAACACGTATCAGCCAGTGATACGGAAGACCGGATGCCGGAGACGGTCTGCGAGAATTGCGGTGTGATCTCTCGAATCGATCTGCGCGGCGACGTCCTCCCCGAAGGCGGAGCCCTGCGCGACCTGCTGCCCCGTGCCGAGTTCGACGTGGAAGCCGCCCTGGAGACGGTGCGGCCGATCTGCGAGGACGTACGCCATCGCGGCTCCGCGGCAGTGATCGAGTGGGGGGAGAAATTCGACGGCGTACGGCTCGAATCGATCCGTGTCCCGGCCGAGGCGATCGCCGAGGCCGCCGAGAACCTCGACCCCGACGTCCGGGCCGCCCTGGAGGAGTCGATCCGCCGCGCCCGCCTCGTCCACCGCGAGCAGCGCCGCACCACGCACACCACCCAGGTCGTCCCCGGCGGCACCGTCACCGAGAAGTGGGTGCCGGTCGAGCGCGTCGGGCTGTACGTACCGGGCGGGCGCTCCGTCTACCCGTCGTCCGTCGTCATGAACGTCGTACCGGCCCAGGAGGCGGGCGTCGAGGGCGTCGCCGTGGCCTCCCCGCCGCAGAAGGACTTCGACGGCCTGCCGCACCCGACCATCCTCGCCGCCTGCGCCCTGCTCGGCGTCGACGAGGTGTACGCGGCCGGCGGCGCCCAGGCCGTCGCGATGTTCGCGTACGGGACGGACGAGTGCCCCCCGGTGAACCTCGTCACCGGCCCCGGCAACATCTACGTCGCCGCCGCCAAGCGCCTCCTCAAGGGCCGCATCGGCATCGACGCGGAGGCCGGCCCCACCGAGATCGCGATCCTCGCGGACTCCACCGCCGACCCGGTGCACGTCGCCGCCGACCTGATCAGCCAGGCCGAGCACGACCCGATGGCCGCCGCCGTCCTGGTCACCGACTCCGCGGAGCTGGCCGACGCCACCGAGGCCGAGCTGAAGCCGCAGATCGCCGCGACCAAGCACGTCACCGACCGGATCGAACCCGCGCTGGCCGGCCGCCAGTCCGCGATCGTCCTGGTCGACGACCTGGAGGACGGCCTCAAGGTCGTCGACGCGTACGCCGCCGAGCACCTGGAGATCCAGACCGCCGACGCCGCCGCCGTCGCCCAGCGGGTCCGCAACGCCGGCGCGATCTTCGTCGGCCCCTGGTCCCCGGTCTCGCTCGGCGACTACTGCGCGGGCTCCAACCACGTGCTGCCGACGGGCGGTTGCGCCTGCCACTCGTCCGGGCTCTCCGTGCAGTCCTTCCTGCGCGGCATCCACATCGTCGACTACACGCGCGACGCGCTCGCCGACGTCGCCCACCACGTCGTGACCCTCGCCGAGGCGGAGGACCTCCCCGCCCACGGCGCCGCGCTCAAGGCCAGGTTCGGCTGGAAGGTTCCGCAGCAGTGACGCACGGCAACACCCCCCGCGGGACCACCCGCATCGACGACCTCCCGATCCGCGACGAACTGCGCGGCAAGTCGCCGTACGGGGCACCGCAGCTCGACGTGCCCGTACGGCTGAACACCAACGAGAACCCCTACCCGCTGCCCGAGGAGCTCGTCGACCGGATCGCCGAGCGGGTCCGCGAGGCCGCCCGCGACCTCAACCGCTACCCCGACCGGGACGCCGTCGAGCTCCGTACGGAACTGGCGCGCTACCTCACCCGCACCGCCGGGCACGAGGTCGGCCCCGCCGAGGTCTGGGCGGCCAACGGCTCCAACGAGGTGCTCCAGCAGCTGCTCCAGGCCTTCGGCGGCCCCGGCCGCACCGCGATCGGCTTCGAGCCCTCGTACTCCATGCACGCCCTCATCGCCCGCGGCACCGGCACCGGCTGGATCTCCGGACCGCGCAACGAGGACTTCACCATCGACGTCGAGGCCGCCCGGAGGGTCATCACCGAGCGGCGCCCCGACATCGTCTTCATCACCTCGCCCAACAACCCCACCGGCACCGCCGTCGACGCCGACACCGTCCTCGCGCTGTACGAGGCCGCGCAGGCGGCCAAGCCGTCGATGGTCGTCGTCGACGAGGCGTACGGCGAGTTCAGCCACCGCCCCTCGCTGCTCCCGCTGATCGAGGGCCGGCCGAACATGGTGCTCTCGCGCACCATGTCCAAGGCGTTCGGCGCCGCCGGACTGCGCCTGGGCTACCTCGCGGCCGACCCGGCGGTGGTGGACGCGGTCCAGCTGGTGCGCCTGCCGTACCACCTGTCCTCCATCACCCAGGCCACCGCGCTCGCCGCCCTGGAGCACACCGATACGCTGCTCGCGTACGTCGACCGGCTCAAGGGCGAACGCGACCGGATCGTCGCGGAGCTGCGCGCACTGGGCTACGAGGTCGTCGACTCGGACGCCAACTTCGTCCAGTTCGGCCGCTTCCCCGACAGCCACACGGTCTGGCAGCAGATCCTCGACCGGGGCGTCCTGGTCCGGGACAACGGCGTACCGGGATGGCTGCGGGTCTCCGCGGGCACCCCGGCAGAGAACGACGCGTTCCTCGACGCGGTACGCGAACTGAAGAAGGAGCACGACGCATGACTCGCGCGGCCCGCGTAGGAAGAGTCGAACGCACCACCAAGGAGACCTCGGTGCTCGTCGAGATCGATCTCGACGGCTCCGGCAAGGTCGACGTGTCGACCGGGGTCGGCTTCTACGACCACATGCTCGACCAGCTCGGCCGGCACGGGCTCTTCGACCTCACCGTCAAGACCGACGGCGACCTGCACATCGACACGCACCACACCATCGAGGACACCGCCCTCGCGCTCGGCGCGGCGTTCCGGCAGGCCCTCGGCGACAAGGTCGGCATCTACCGCTTCGGCAACTGCACCGTCCCGCTGGACGAGTCGCTCGCCCAGGTCACCGTCGACCTCTCCGGCCGGCCGTACCTGGTGCACACCGAGCCGGAGAACATGGCGCCGATGATCGGCACGTACGACACGACGATGACCCGGCACATCCTGGAGTCCTTCGTCGCCCAGGCGCAGATCGCCCTGCACGTCCACGTACCGTACGGGCGCAACGCCCACCACATCGTGGAGTGCCAGTTCAAGGCGCTCGCCCGCGCCCTGCGTTACGCCAGCGAGCACGACCCGCGCGCCGCCGGCATCCTCCCCTCCACGAAGGGCGCACTGTGACCGGCCTCAGCACCATCCTGATCGTCGTCGGCCTGTTCCTGGCCGGCGGCGTCTACTCCTTCTCGAAGCAGAAGATGCCCCGCGGGGTCATAGTCCTGCTCGGCATCGGGTCCTTCATGTGCCTGCTCGCGGGCGTCATGCGGATCCAGGGACTCTGGGACTGAGGCACGGCTCGTGAGCGAACGGAACAAGAGCGACCGGATGAGCGGCAAGAAGAAGGTCGTCGTCTTCGACTACGGATTCGGCAACGTCCGCTCCGCCGAGCGGGCCCTCGCCCACGTCGGCGCGGACGTCGAGATCACCCGCGACTACGAGAAGGCGATGAACGCCGACGGGCTGCTGGTGCCCGGCGTCGGAGCGTTCTCCGCCTGCATGGAGGGGCTGCGGAGGGCCCGCGGCGAATGGGTCATCGGCCGCAGGCTCTCCGGCGGCCGCCCCGTCATGGGCATCTGCGTCGGGATGCAGATCCTCTTCGAGCGCGGCATCGAGCACGGCGTGGAGACGGAGGGGCTGGACGAGTGGCCCGGCACCGTCGCCCCGCTGAAGGCCCCGGTCGTCCCGCACATGGGCTGGAACACCGTGCGGGCCCCCGAGGACTCCCAGCTCTTCGCCGGCCTCGACCCCGAGGCCCGGTTCTACTTCGTGCACTCCTACGCCGTGCACGACTGGAGCCTGGAAGTCACCAACCCCAAGATCCGCGCCCCCCGGGTCACCTGGGCCACCCACGGCGAGCCGTTCGTCGCCGCCGTGGAGAACGGCGCCCTGTGGGCCACCCAGTTCCACCCCGAGAAGTCCGGCGATGCCGGCGCCCAGCTGCTGACCAACTGGATCGAGACGCTGTAATGCCGAAGCTTGAACTGCTCCCCGCCGTCGACGTCCGTGACGGACAGGCCGTCCGGCTCGTCCACGGCGAGTCCGGCTCCGAGACCTCCTACGGGTCCCCGCTGGAGGCCGCCCTCGCCTGGCAGCGCGCCGGCGCCGAGTGGCTGCACCTCGTCGACCTGGACGCCGCCTTCGGCACCGGTGACAACCGCGCGCTGATCGCCGAGGTGGCCGGTGCCATGGACATCAAGGTCGAACTCTCCGGCGGCATCCGCGACGACGCCTCGCTCGCCGCGGCCCTCGCCACCGGCTGCCGCCGGGTCAACCTCGGCACCGCCGCCCTGGAGACCCCGGAGTGGGTCGCCAAGGTGATCGCCGAGCACGGCGACCAGATCGCCGTCGGCCTCGACGTGCGCGGCACGACGCTGCGCGGCCGCGGCTGGACCCGCGACGGCGGCGACCTCTACGAGACGCTCGCCCGCCTCGACTCCGAGGGCTGCGCCCGCTACGTCGTCACCGACATCGCCAAGGACGGCACGCTCCAGGGCCCCAACCTGGAACTCCTGAAGAACGTCTGCGCCGCCACCGACAAGCCGGTCGTCGCCTCCGGCGGCGTCTCCTCGCTGGACGACCTGCGGGCCATCGCCTCGCTCGTCCCGGAGGGCGTCGAGGGCGCGATCGTCGGCAAGGCGCTGTACGCGAAGGCGTTCACCCTCGAAGAGGCCCTCCAGGTGGTCTCCGGATGAGCGACTCGGTCAACCGGGTCTCCTCCGGCGCCCCGTGGGAGGAGCGGTTCGGCTACTCCCGCGCGGTGGAGCTGCCGAACGGGCTCGTCCTGGTCGCGGGCTGCACCTCGGTGGAGAACGGCCAGATCTCCGCGGGCGGCCCGTACGAGCAGACCGTCACCTCCTTCAAGGTCGCCCTCGACGCGCTGAAGCAGCTCGGCCTGGGCCGCGAGGACGTCGTCCGCACCCGGATGTACGTCACGCACGTCCGGGACACGGACGAGGTCGGCCGGGCCCACAAGGAGCTCTTCGGCGAGGTCCGCCCCGTCGCGACGATGGTCGTCGTCGCAGGCCTGGTGGACCCGAGCCTGGTCGTCGAGGTCGAGGTCGAGGCGTACCGGGCAGGTGCGCGATGAGCCTCGCGGTACGCGTCATCCCCTGCCTGGACGTCGACAACGGCCGGGTCGTCAAGGGCGTCAACTTCCAGAACCTGCGTGACGCGGGCGACCCCGTCGAGATGGCGAAGCTGTACGACGCCGAGGGCGCCGACGAGCTGACCTTCCTGGACATCACCGCCTCCAGCGGCGACCGGGAGACCACCTACGACGTGGTGCGCCGCACCGCCGAGCAGGTCTTCATCCCGCTGACGGTCGGCGGCGGCGTCCGCACCGCCGAGGACGTCGACAAGCTGTTGCGGGCCGGCGCGGACAAGGTCGGCGTCAACACCGCCGCCATCGCCCGCCCCGACCTCGTCCGGGAGATCGCCGAGCGCTTCGGCCGCCAGGTCCTGGTGCTCTCGGTGGACGCCCGGCGCACCCCCGACGGCAGCTTCGAGGTCACCACGCACGGCGGCCGCAGGGGCACCGGCATGGACGCCGTCGAATGGGCGCACCGCGCCGCCGAGCTGGGCGCGGGCGAGATCCTGCTCAACTCGATGGACGCGGACGGCACCAAGGACGGCTACGACACCGAGATGATCGCGGCAGTCCGCAAGCACGTGACCGTCCCCGTCATCGCCTCCGGCGGCGCGGGTCGGCTCGCCCACTTCGCGCCCGCCATCGCGGCGGGGGCCGACGCGGTGCTCGCCGCCTCCGTCTTCCACTTCGGTGATCTGCGGATCTCCGAGGTCAAGGACGCGCTCAGGGAGGCCGGACACCCGGTCCGCTGACCTCGTACGACCCCATCGATCGCCGGACGGGCCGCCATGGCCCGCCCGGCGATCGGCTTTTCCGGCACCGTTCCGGTTCGACCCCGCCCCGAAATCCCGCAACTTCTCTTGCGCAATAAAGATTGCGCAAGTTTTCTTTCGTATCTAGGATCGGGGCATGGCAAGCAACGAATCGCGCCGCGTCTCGGACCTGGAGACCCTGAAGGCGTTCGGACACCCCCTGCGGATGCGGCTCTACCGGGCGCTCTACATCGCCCGCAAGGCCACCGCCTCCCAGCTCGCCGACCAGGTCGACGAGGCGGTCTCCCTGGTCAGCTACCACCTGCGCAAGCTCGCCGACCACGGCCTGATCGAGGAGGCCGAGCAGCAGGGCAGGGACGGCCGCGAACGCTGGTGGCAGCCCGCCTCCAAGGGGCTGACCTTCCACGACGAGGACTTCAGCGACGCCCCCGAGAAGGCCGCCACGCACGCCGCCATCAGCCGGCTCTCCTTCGACCAGCACATCGAGATGTACCGCCGCTACCTCGACTCGTCGAGCAGCTGGGCCCCCGAGTGGCGCAGCGCCGCGTTCTTCTCCGAGTACCTGGCCCGCCTCACCGTCGAGGAACTCGCCGACCTGGGCCGGGAGATGAGCGAGCTGGTCAACCGCTACGAGAGCCTCGGCCGCACCCGTGCCGAGGCCGGAGACACGGAAGGCCGCGAGAACGTCGCGCTGCACCTGTACGGATTCCCGTTCCGCACCTGAGCCGCCGTCCCGGAAGGACACTCCGCATGACCGTCACCGACCTCCGCACGGCCGCGGAACCCACCGGCCGTCCCGCCCACCGCGACGCCAACGTCCTGCGCTGGCTCGGCGCCCACACCGCGTCCGTGATCGGCGACAGCGTCTACTACATGGCGCTCGCCTGGGCCGCCGCCCGCACCGGCAGTGAGACCCAGACCGGCCTCGTCCTCGCCGCCGGCTCCATACCCCGGGCCGTGCTGATGCTCGGCGGGGGAGTGCTCGCCGACCGGATCGGGCCGCGCCGCGTCGTCATCGGCAGCGACGCCGCCCGCTGCCTGGTCGTCCTCGGACTGGCGGGCGTCCTGCTGCTCACCTCGCCCGCCCTGTGGCTGCTGATCGCCGTCGGGCTCGTCTTCGGCGTGGTCGACGCCCTCTTCCTGCCCGCCGTCGGCGCCCTGCCGCCCCGGATCACCACCGAGGACCAGCTGGCCCGGGTCCAGGGCCTGCGCGGGCTCTCCATCCGCACCGCCAACGTCGTCGGAGCCCCGCTCGGCGGCCTCGCGGTGGCCCTCGGCGGCCCGGCGCTCGCCTTCGCCGCGGCCGGGGTGCTCTTCGCCGTGTCGCTGCCGCTGCTGATGTCCCTGCGGATCAGGCCGCTGCCCGGCGGGAAGGACGCCGGACCGTCCGGCACCGCCCGGCGCGACCTGGCCGACGGGCTGCGCCACATCCGCCGCCACCCGCTGCTCGGCCCGCTGGTCCTCGTCGTCGCCGTCACCGAACTGGGCTTCTCCGGACCGCTCAACCTCGGCATGGTCCTGCTCGCAGGGGAACGCGGCTGGGGCGCCTCCGGCATGGGCTGGATCGTCGCCGGGTTCGGGACCGGGGCCGGTGCGTCCGCCCTGCTGCTCGCCGTGCGCGGCCGGGTGCCGCGCGCCGGACTGGTGATGTGCCTGACGGTCCTGGCCGCCGCGGTTGCCGTCGGGGCCGTGGCCCACGTCCCGTCGGTGCCCCTCGCCGTCGTCGCGGCCGTCTGCGTCGGGCTCTTCGCCGGTCTCGGCGGCGCCCTGTGCGGGGCCCTGATCCAGACCGTCACCGAACCCGCCTACCTCGGCCGGGTCACCTCGGTGACGACCCTGTTCACCCACGCGATCGCCCCGCTCGGCTACCCGGTCACGGGCGCGGCCGTCGCCGCCTGGGGGACCGGGCCGGTCTTCGTCGTCAGCGCCGCGGTGTGCGCGGCCGGAGGAGTGACCGGACTGGCCATCACCGGGCTGCGCCGCGCGGAACTCCCGCGCTGACCCGGACGAAACGCCTACATCCCCAGCTCCGCCGTGTGCAGCCGGTCCACCGCCTCCTTGTCGCCCGCCAGCTCCACCACCGCCGCGTCCTGCCGCCCGAACGCGAAGAGCAGCAGCTCGCCCGGCTCACCGGTCACCGTCACCACCGGGACGCCCTTGTGCGCCACCACCGTCCGCCCGTCGGGGCGGCGCAGCACCAGCCCCACCGGGGACCTGCGGCCCAGCAGCCGGGCCGTCCGCTCGGTGCGCGACCACAGCAGATCGGCGAAGACCGGGTCCAGCTCGCGCCGGGACCAGTCCGGCTGGGCCCGGCGGACGTCCTCCGCGTGGATGTAGAACTCCACGGTGTTGGCGGCCTCGTCGACCTGCTTCACGGCGTACGGGGAGAACCGCGGCGGCCCGGTGCGGATCAGCTGGATCAGCTCCTCGTACGGCTTCGCGGCGAACTCCGCCTGCACCCGTTCGAGCCGGTTCTTCAGCACGCCCACCAGAATCCCGCCCGCCGCGTCCGGCCGGCGCTCCCGGACCACCACGTGGGCGGCCAGGTCCCGGGCGGTCCAGCCGTGGCACAGGGTCGGGGCCTCCGGGCCCGCCGCCTCCAACAGATCGGCGAGCAGAAGCCGTTCACGCTTCGCATGGGTCGACATGCCCGCCAGCGTACGGCCGCCGAACCCGGTCCGCCCAGTGGACGTCGCGCCGGACGGACCCCGCGGCCACGGCACAATGGGCGCATGACCAGCGAGCCCACGCCCAGCACCCCGCCGCCGTCCGGCAACCTCGATCCGGCCATCGCGGCCCGCCTCAAGCGCGGCGCCGACGGACTCGTCCCGGCCATCGCCCAGCAGTACGACACCGGCGAGGTGCTGATGCTCGGCTGGATGGACGACGAGGCCCTGCACCGCACCCTCACCACCGGCCGGTGCACCTACTGGTCCCGCAGCAGGCAGGAGTACTGGGTCAAGGGCGACACCTCGGGCCACATCCAGCAGGTCAAGTCCGTCGCCCTCGACTGCGACGCCGACACCGTCCTCGTCAAGGTCGACCAGACGGGTGCCGCCTGCCACACCGGCGACCGCACCTGCTTCGACGCCGACGTCCTCCCGCTCGCGCAGTAGGGTCAGCCGCCATGGATCTCGACACCTTCCGCAAACTCGCCGTGGACCGGCGCGTCATCCCCGTCAGCCGCAGGCTCCTGGCGGACGGCGACACCCCGGTCGGGCTCTACCGCAAGCTCGCGGCCGAGCGCAGCGGCACCTTCCTCCTGGAATCGGCGGAGAACGGCCGCTCCTGGTCGCGCTACTCCTTCATCGGGGTGCGCAGCGCCGCCACCCTCACCGCGCGCGACGGACGGGCCCACTGGCTGGGCGTCCCGCCCGTCGGGGTCCCCGTCGACGGGGACCCGCTGGAGGTCCTGCGCGCCACCATCGAGACCCTGCACACCCCGCACGACCTGGTCGTCGACGACGGACTGCCCCCCTTCACCGGCGGCATGGTCGGCTACCTCGGCTACGACATCGTGCGCCGCCTGGAGCGGATCGGCGACAGCGCCGAGGACGACCTCCACCTCCCCGAGCTGACCATGCTGCTCACCTCGGACCTGGCCGTGCTCGACCACTGGGACGGCAGCGTCCTGCTGATCGCCAACGCGATCAACCACAACGACCTCTCGACCGGCGTCGACGAGGCGTACGCGGACGCCGTGGCCCGCCTCGACGCGATGGAACGCGATCTCTCGCGCCCCGTCGAGAACGCCCCCGCCGCCCTCCCGCCGTCCGAACTGCCCCCGTACACCGCGCTGTGGGGCGGCAAGGCGTACCAGGACGCCGTCGAGGACGTGAAGGAACGCATCAGGGCCGGCGAGGCGTTCCAGGTCGTCCCCTCGCAGCGCTTCCAGACCCCCTGCACCGCCAGCGCGCTGGACGTCTACCGGGTGCTGCGCGCCACCAACCCCTCGCCGTACATGTACCTCTTCCGGTTCGACGGCTTCGACGTCGCGGGCTCCAGCCCGGAGGCCCTCGTCAAGGTCGAGGACGGCCGCGCCATGGTCCACCCGATCGCCGGCACCCGGCACCGCGGCGCCACCCCCCAGGAGGACCAGGCGCTCGCCGACGAACTCCTCGCCGACCCGAAGGAACGCGCCGAGCACCTGATGCTGGTCGACCTCGGCCGCAACGACCTGGGACGGGTCTGCGAACCCGGCACCGTCGAGGTCGTCGACTTCATGTCCATCGAGCGGTACTCGCACGTGATGCACATCGTCTCCACGGTCACCGGCCGCGTCGCCGAGGGCCGCACCGCCTTCGACGTGCTCACCGCGTGCTTCCCCGCGGGCACCCTCTCCGGCGCGCCCAAGCCCCGCGCGATGCAGATCATCGAGGAGCTCGAACCCACCCGCCGCGGACTGTACGGGGGCTGCGTCGGCTACCTCGACTTCGCCGGGGACTCCGACACCGCCATCGCCATCCGCACCGCGCTGCTGCGCGACGGCACGGCGTACGTCCAGGCCGGGGCGGGGGTCGTGGCCGACTCCGACCCGGTCGCCGAGGACACCGAATGCCGGAACAAGGCGGCGGCGGTGCTGCGCGCCGTCCATACGGCCAACCGGCTCCGCGACGCGTGAAGCGGTAGGGGATAGTGGAGTACGTGAGTGCCGTATCCGTACCCCAGCCCCGAGCCGTCACCGCGCCCGACGCCCCGGGAAGCCGCCGCAGCCTGGCCGCCGGCCTGCTCCTCGGGGCGGCCGGCGCCACCGTCGTCCTGCTGTCCTCCGGCCAGACCTGGGCCGAGGGCCGGGCATCGGTCGGCGGCGGCTTCCTGCCCCTGTCCGCCGAGGGCCAGGACGTCACCGGGCTCCCCGCCGCCCTCGCCGTGGTGGGCCTGGCCGCCCTCGTCGCCGTCTTCGCGGTGCGCGGCGCCGGGCGGCTGGTCGTCGCCGGGCTCCTCGCCCTCAGCGGCCTCGGCGCCGGGCTGAGCGCCTGCCTCGGCGCCCTCGACCGGTCAGCGCTCGACGAGAAGGCCGCGCAGACCACCGGCGACACCCAGGCCACCATCGACGCGCTCAGCCACACCGTGTGGCCCTACGTCACCGCGGTCGGCGGCCTGCTGATCCTGCTGGCCGGGCTGCTCGCACTGCGCTACGGGAAGCGCTGGCCCACCATGTCGGGCCGCTACGAACGGGACGGCACCCCCCGCCCCCGCAGGGCCTCCCGCACCGCCCCGGACCCGGACCGGCCCGAGGACCTGTGGAAGGCACTGGACCGCGGCGAGGACCCGACGCGCGAGGTGTGACCCCCAGCTCACGTCCTACCCGCACGTACGGGACAATGAAGCCGAGCTCTCGGCACGGCGGCACCAACGGCGCCACCGGCCTTGCGCACAGCGATACCAACAGCGCATCACCAACAAGGAGCAACTCATGGCGGGCAGCAGCCACGGACACACCCCGGCCGCCTGGACCGGTGTCATCATCTCCTTCATCGGCTTCTGCGTCGCGGGCGTCTTCATGGTCGCGGCCAACCCCGTCGGCTTCTGGGCCGGAATGGCCGTCGTCCTCCTCGGCGGCGTCGTCGGCCTCGCGATGAAGGCCGCGGGCCTCGGCATGCCGAAGGAGTCGGCGGAGATGGCCCAGGCCAGGGCCCGCGCCGCACAGGCCCAGGTCTCCTGAGGCACGGCATCCGTACGAGCGCGAGGCGCAGCCCGGTCCGGGCTGCGCCTCGCCGCGTCGGCGGGGACAATCACCGGGTGGACGCAACGCCTACTCCGCCCGCCGCCGTGCCGTCACCGGCCCCCGGGCCCGCCCCCGGCGGCCCGCCGCCGCCCGGACGACCGTTCCCGCCGGTCGTCCCCCCGGCACCCGTGCCCGTGTCGCGCGCCCGGCGCCTCGCCGTGCCGGCGGGCGTCATGGCCCTGGTCGTCGGAGCCTTCGGCTACGTCGGCACCGTGGACCCCAACGAGCCCGGCCACTACCCCGTGTGCCCGCTGCTCCGCTTCACCGGGCTCTACTGCCCGGGCTGCGGAGGGCTGCGCAGCGCCCACGCCGTCGCGCACGGCGACATCGCCGCCGCCCTCGGTTCCAACGCGCTCGCCGTCGCCGGTTACGCGGTCTTCGCCGTCCTGTGGGCGGTCTGGACGGTCCGTGCCTGGCGGGGCAGGCCCATGGGCCTCGCGGTCCGGCCCGCCGTGTGGTGGGCGATCGGGGCCGTGCTGCTGGTCTTCTCGGTCGTCCGCAATCTGCCGTTCGGTTCCGCTCTGGCCCCCTGAATGCTCAGCTGGTGGGACGTTTCCCGAGCGGATTCGGGCCCTTCGCCCTCCTGCGGATAGCATTGACGTGGCTGATCCTGTTCCCTCATCACCGTCCCGGAAGGGGGCCGCTCGCGTGAGTGTGCTCGACGAGATCATCGACGGCGTGCGCGCCGACCTCGCGGAGCGGCAGGCGCGTGTCAGCCTCGACGAGCTGAAGGAACGCGCACAGCGCGCTCCGGCGGCCAAGGACGGGGTCGCCGCTCTGCGCGGCGAGGGCGTCAACGTCATCTGCGAGGTCAAGCGCTCCAGCCCCTCCAAGGGGGCCCTGGCCGCGATCGCCGACCCGGCCGGACTGGCCGCGGACTACGAGGCGGGCGGCGCGTCCGTCATCTCCGTCCTCACCGAGCAGCGCCGCTTCGGCGGTTCCCTCGCCGACCTGGAGGCCGTCCGCGCCAAGGTCGACATCCCGGTCCTGCGCAAGGACTTCATCGTCACCTCGTACCAGCTCTGGGAGGCCCGCGCCCACGGCGCCGACCTCGCCCTGCTCATCGTCGCCGCCCTCGACCAGGAGGCCCTGGTCTCCCTGATCGAGCGCGCCGAGTCCATCGGCCTGACGCCGCTGGTCGAGGTGCACGACGAGGATGAGGCGGAGCGCGCCGTGGACGCCGGGGCCAAGGTCATCGGGGTCAACGCGCGCAACCTGAAGGACCTCAAGGTCGACCGCTCCACCTTCGAGCGCGTCGCCCCCGAGATCCCCGCCCACATCGTCAAGGTCGCCGAGTCCGGCGTCCGCGGCCCGCACGACCTGATCGCGTACGCCAACGCGGGCGCCGACGCGGTGCTCGTGGGCGAGTCCCTGGTCACCGGCCGCGACCCGCGGGCCGCCGTCGCCGACCTGGTCGCCGCCGGCGCCCACCCCGCGCTCCGGCACGGACGGGGCTGACCGCGACCGTGTACGCCGACCGTCCCGTGCTCCGTGTCCGCAGGGGCCCGCGCCCCGCCGGTGCCACGGCTGCCCGGGACGGGTCCGTGCCGACGGCGCGCGGCTGTTTCCCGCAGCCGGCCCACCCCCAGCCCAGGCGCTGCGCACCGCCCTTCTGGCACCGCGGCTGCCGCGCCCCCGCCCGCCGGGTGCACGGCCGACGGGTGCGGTACGTGATCGGTGACGAGCCCGGCCAGGTCAACGGCATGCGATGGCGCACGGGGACCGCGCCGTAGCGAGCCCCGGCCGACGTACCCGCAGCTTTTCGACGTACGTACGCCCCACCGCCCGACCGTCCGAAGGTCGTGGCGGCGCTCCGCCCACGGCGCATACGGTGAGCCCACCCATTGCGATGTCGAGGGAGCACGTCGGATGTCATCTGACTTCTTCATCCCGGACCCGGAGGGTCTGATCCCCAGCGCCGAGGGGTATTTCGGTGCGTTCGGCGGCAAGTTCATCCCGGAGGCGCTCGTCGCCGCCGTGGACGAGGTCGCCGTCGAGTACGACAAGGCCAAACACGACCCGGCCTTCGCCGCCGAGCTCAACGAGCTCATGGTCAACTACACCGGCCGGCCCAGCGCGCTGACCGAGGTCCCGCGATTCGCCGAGCACGCGGGCGGCGCCCGGATCTTCCTCAAGCGCGAGGACCTCAACCACACCGGCTCGCACAAGATCAACAACGTGCTGGGCCAGGCGCTGCTCACCAGGCGCATGGGCAAGACCCGGGTCATCGCCGAGACCGGCGCCGGCCAGCACGGCGTCGCCACCGCGACCGCCTGCGCGCTCTTCGGCCTCGAATGCACCATCTACATGGGCGAGATCGACACCGAGCGGCAGGCGCTGAACGTGGCGCGGATGCGGATGCTCGGCGCCGAGGTCATCGCGGTGAAGTCCGGTTCCAGGACCCTGAAGGACGCCATCAACGAGGCGTTCCGCGACTGGGTCGCCAACGTGGACCGCACGCACTACCTCTTCGGCACCGTCGCGGGACCGCACCCCTTCCCGGCCATGGTCCGCGACTTCCACCGGGTCATCGGCGTCGAGGCCCGCCGCCAGATCCTGGAGCGGGCCGGCCGGCTGCCGGACGCCGCCATCGCCTGCGTCGGCGGCGGCTCCAACGCCATCGGACTGTTCCACGCCTTCATCCCGGACGCGCACGTCCGGCTGATCGGCTGCGAACCCGCCGGGCACGGCGTGGAGAGCGGCGAGCACGCGGCGACCCTGACCGCGGGCGAGCCCGGCATCCTGCACGGCTCGCGCAGCTACGTCCTCCAGGACGACGAGGGCCAGATCACCGAGCCGTACTCCATCTCCGCGGGGCTCGACTACCCGGGCATCGGCCCGGAGCACTCGTACCTCAAGGACATCGGCCGCGGCGAGTACCGCGCGGTCACCGACGACGCGGCCATGCAGGCGCTGCGCCTCCTGTCCCGCACCGAGGGGATCATCCCGGCCATCGAGAGCGCCCACGCGCTGGCCGGTGCCCTGGAGGTCGGCAAGGAGCTCGGCAAGGACGGGCTGCTCGTGGTCAACCTGTCCGGCCGCGGCGACAAGGACATGGACACGGCGGCCCGCTACTTCGGGCTGTACGACGCAACCGACGGGGTCGTCGAGGCCGATGTGGCCGGCGGGGAACAGGAGGTCACCAAGTGAGCGGCAACGTGGAGCTGTTGAGCGCCTCCCTCGCGCGGGCGAAGTCGGAGGACCGGGCCGCGCTCATCGCCTACCTCCCGGCGGGCTTCCCGACCGTCGACGGCGCGATCGAGGCCGTCAAGGCGGTCGTGGCGGGCGGTGCGGACATCGTCGAGGTGGGGCTGCCGCACAGCGACCCGGTGCTCGACGGCCCGGTCATCCAGACCGCGGACGACATCGCGCTGCGCGGCGGCGTGAAGATCGCCGACGTGATGCGCACGGTCCGCGAGGCGCACGAGGCGACCGGCGTCCCGATCCTGGTCATGACGTACTGGAACCCGATCGACCGCTACGGCGTCGAGCGCTTCACGGCCGAGCTCGCGGAGGCGGGCGGCGCCGGGTGCATCCTGCCCGACCTGCCGGTCCAGGAGTCCGGCCCGTGGCGCGAGCACGCCGACAAGCACGGTCTCGCGACCGTCTTCGTCGTCGCGCCGAGCAGCAGGGACGAGCGCCTCGCCACCATCACGGAGGCCGGTTCCGGCTTCGTCTACGCCGCCTCGCTGATGGGCGTCACCGGCACCCGGAACTCGGTCGGCGAGCAGGCCCAGGACCTGGTCCGGCGCACCCGCGCCACGACGGAGCTGCCGGTCTGCGTCGGCCTGGGCGTCTCCAACGCCGAGCAGGCCGCCGAGGTCGCGGGCTTCGCCGACGGGGTGATCGTCGGCTCGGCCTTCGTCAAGGCGATGCTGGACGCCCCCGACGAGGAGGCCGGCCGGGCCGCCGTCCGCTCCCTGGCGGGCGAACTCGCCGAAGGCGTTCGAAAGCGCTGAATCAGGTGTAACCCGAACGGGTGGACCTGGACCGGGGAGGCACGCGCGTGCCTCCCCGGTTCGTTGCTGCGGGTGTGAGCGAGAAGAACGAACAGGGAAAAAGGGCCGCGCGAGACCGGCTCGTCCAGCAGCGCGAGCGCGAGCGGGCCGGCGAGCGCCGCAGGCGCACGCTGATCGTCACCGCCGCCGTGGTCGGCGTGCTGGGCCTGGCCGCCGTCGTCGGCGTGATCGCGGCGAACACGAACGGCAAGAGCGGCAAGGGCGACACGGCGGGCCCCGCGGTCGTGCCCTCCGGAGCGACGGGCAAGGACGGCCTGGCCATCCGGGTCGGCGCGGACGACGCCCCGTCCACGCTCACCATCTGGGAGGACTTCCGCTGCCCGGTCTGCGCCCAGTTCGAGAACGCGTTCCGCGACACCATCCACCAGCTGGA
Source organism: Streptomyces sp. NPDC006435 (assembly GCF_040612315.1). NCBI lineage: Bacteria > Bacillati > Actinomycetota > Actinomycetes > Kitasatosporales > Streptomycetaceae > Streptomyces > Streptomyces sp. NPDC006435. The sequence goes on along the minus strand of NZ_JBEXPY010000055.1, from coordinate 28,431 downwards.
GAGCACCGGGCAGATCAAGGCCGAGTACCACCTCGCCACGATCATCGACGGCAACCTCGGCGGCAGCGGCTCGCTGCGCGCGGCCAACGCGGCGGCCTGCGCGCAGGACGTCGGCAAGTTCTCCGCGTACCACGACGTGCTCTACCGCAACCAGCCGCAGGAGGCCGACGACGCCTTCGGCGACAACGACAAGCTGATCGAGCTCGCGGGCAAGGTGCCCGGGCTCGACACCCCCGCCTTCCGCAGCTGTGTGAACGACGGCAAGCACGACAGCTGGGTCCAGAAGTCCAACACGGCGTTCCAGAACGGCGGATTCCAGGGCACACCGACCGCACTGCTCAACGGGGAGCCGATCTTCCCGAAGAAGGGCGACGAGCCGATCACCGTGGCCAACCTGAAGAAGTGGGTGGCCGAGGCCAACAAGGGCAAGAAGCCGGGCACGGTCACCCCGGCCCCGTCGGGCTCCTGACCGGTCCGTCACGGCTGGGCGGGGCGGGGTGTCGGGGGGCCCGCCCGTTACCCAGAAGTTGTCGGGTGGGTTGCCGTACGCCCCACCCGGCAAGGTAGCGTCGACCCTGCCATGGACCTTGCCTACATTCCCAGCCCGTCGACCGGCGTGATCAATCTCGGCCCGATCCCGCTCCGCGGCTACGCGTTCTGCATCATCATCGGTGTCTTCGTCGCCGTCTGGTTCGGCAACAAGCGCTGGGTCGCCCGGGGAGGCAGATCCGGCACCGTTGCCGACATCGCCGTCTGGGCCGTGCCCTTCGGCCTCGTCGGCGGCCGGCTCTACCACGTGATCACCGACTACCAGCTGTACTTCAGCGAGGGTGAGAACTGGGTCGACGCCTTCAAGATCTGGGAGGGCGGCCTCGGCATCTGGGGTGCGATCGCGCTCGGTGCCGTCGGCGCCTGGATCGGCTGCCGCCGCCGCGGCATCCCGCTGCCCGCCTGGGCCGACGCGCTCGCCCCCGGCATCGCCCTGGCCCAGGCCTGCGGCCGCTGGGGCAACTGGTTCAACCAGGAGCTGTACGGCAAGGAGACCGACCTGCCGTGGGCGCTGGAGATCAGTGACGGCCCCAACCGGGTCGCCGGCACGTACCACCCGACGTTCCTGTACGAGTCGCTGTGGTGCATCGGCGTCGCCCTGCTGGTGATCTGGGCGGACCGCCGCTTCAAGCTCGGACACGGCCGGGCCTTCGCCCTGTACGTCGCCGCGTACTGCGCGGGCCGGGGCTGGATCGAGTACATGCGGGTCGACGAGGCCCACCACATCCTGGGCCTGCGCCTGAACGTGTGGACCGCGCTGATCGTGTTCGTGCTGGCCGTGGCCTACATCGTCATCTCGGCGAAGCTGCGGCCGGGCCGCGAGGAGATCGTGGAGCCGGGCGCCGCCGAGGACGCGGAGAAGGCCGGGGACGGTGCGAAGGACGGTGTCGAGGACACCGCCGCCGGGACCGCGAAGGACGCCTCCGTCGAGCTCACGAAGGACGGCGACGACGCGGCCGGTGCCAAGAAGGAGGCCGACCCGGCCCCCGTGGCGGACGAGGCCGCGGAGAGCACCGACGACGACGCCGAGCGGGCGGCCGAGAAGGACGACACCGCGAAGGCGGCCAAGAAGGGCTGAGCGCCTCCCGGCCGCACACGCCGAAGCACGGGGCCCCGGACCGAACGGTCCGGGGCCCCCGTGCGTGTCCCGGGACGCGGCCCCTCCTCACCCCGCCCGCGCGGCCAGCGCCAGGGTCCTGCGCGCCGAGGCGACCACCGCCGCGTCGACGAACCGGCCGTCCGGCAGGGCCAGCGCCCCCTCGTCCGTCACGGCCGCCGCCACGATCTCCTGCGCCGCCTCGACCTCCCGCGCCGTCGGACGGAACGCCCGCTCGATGACCGGGAGCTGTCGGGGATGGATCGCGGCCCGGCCCAGGAAGCCCAGCGCCCGGCCGTGGGCGCAGGACGACCACAGCCCCTCCAGGTCCCGGACGTCCGGGAACACCGACTGGGTGGGCGGCGCCAGCCCCGCCGCGCGGGCGGCGACCACGACCCGGCTGCGCGACCAGTCGAGACCGGCGTCGTCCCGTACGCCCAGATCGGCCCGCAGATCCGCCTCGCCGAGGGCGATGGAACGCACCTGGGGGTGGGAGGCGGCGACCGTGTACGCGTGCTCGATGCCGAGCGCCGACTCCAGCAGCGGGCAGAGCGCCACCCCCGGGGCCACCGCCGCGATGTGGTGGACGGACGCCGCGTGGGTGATCTTGGGCAGCCGGAGCTCGGCCAGCCCCGGCAGCCCGGCGAGGGCGCGCACGTCCGCCTCCGTGTGGACCCGGACGTGCAGCGGCACGGCCCCGTCCCCGGCCGTCTCGGACAGCAGCTCGGCGGTGGCCGAGCGCGCGTACTCCTTGCGGTCCGGGGCGACCGCGTCCTCCAGGTCCACGATCACCACGTCCGCGCCCGAGTCGCGCGCCTTGCGCACCACCTCCGGCCGGTCCCCGGGGACGTACAGCCAGGTGAGCGGCACCGTCGCGGTCACAGGACGCGCTCCGCCCGCAGCGCGGCGATCTCCGCCCCCGACAGGCCCAGCCCGGTCAGGATCTCCTCGGTGTCCGCGCCGTGAGGCCGGCCCGCCCAGCGGATCGAGCCCGGTGTCGCGGAGAGCCGGAACAGGACGTTCTGCATCCGCAGCGGGCCCAGCTCCGGGTCGTCGATCTCGGTGACCGAGTCCAGGGCCCGGTACTGCGGGTCCTCCATCACGTCCCGGACGTCGTGGATCGGCGCGATGGCCGCCTCCGCCTTCTCGAAGGCGGAGACCGCCTCCTCGCGGGTGTGCCGGGCGATCCAGTTGCCGACCGCCCCGTCGAGTTCGTCGGCGTGCTCGGCGCGGGTGGTGCCGGCCGCGAACCAGGGCTCGTCGATCAGCTCCGCCCGGCCGACCAGCCGCATCACCCGCTCGGCGATCGACTGCGCGGAGGTGGAGACCGCGACCCAGTGCCCGTCCGACGTGCGGTAGGTGTTGCGCGGCGCGTTGTTCCGGGAGCGGTTGCCGGTGCGCGGCTGCACGTAGCCGAGCTGGTCGTACCAGATGGGCTGCGGGCCGAGCACGGTCAGCATCGGCTCGATGATCGCCATGTCGACGACCTGTCCCCGCCCGGTGCGGTCGCGCCCGGCGAGGGCGGTCATCACGGCGTACGCGGTGGCCAGGGCCGCGATCGAGTCGGCGAGCCCGAACGGCGGCAGCGTCGGCGGCCCGTCCGGCTCCCCGGTGATCGCGGCGAACCCGCTCATCGCCTCGGCCAGGGTGCCGAAGCCGGGGCGGTGCGCGTACGGGCCGAACTGGCCGAAGCCGGTGACCCGGGCCAGTACCAGCCGGGGGTTGGCGGCGTGCAGTTCCGCCCAGCCGAGCCCCCAGCGCTCCAGCGTCCCGGGCCGGAAGTTCTCGACGACCACATCGGCCCCGGCGGCCAGCCGGAGCAGGACGTCCCGGCCGCCCGGGGTGGACAGGTCGAGGGTCAGATTGCGCTTGTTGCGGCCCAGCAGCTTCCACCACAGGCCGACGCCGTCCTTCGTCGGGCCGTGCCCGCGGGAGGGGTCGGGCCGGCTCGGGTGCTCGACCTTGACGACCTCGGCGCCGAAGTCGCCGAGCATGGTGGCGCAGAGCGGACCGGCGAAGAGCGTGGCGAGGTCGATGACCCGCAGTCCGGTCAGAGGCGCCTGTGCGGTCGGAGGTGTCTGTGCGGTCGGGGGTGTCTGTGCGGTCCTGTTCATGCGGCGTCGATCTCCCCGCGGTACGGCATGGAGGTGGAGGCGCCCGGACGCTGTACGCAGAGCGCGGCGGCCGCGGAGGCCCAGGCCAGGGCCTCGGGCACGGGCCGCCGCTCGCCGAGCGCCACGGCGAGCGTGCCGACGAAGGTGTCGCCCGCCCCGGTGGTGTCCACGGCGGTGACCTCGGGGGCGGGGAAGAGGACGGGTTCGCCGCCCCGGGCCGCGTACAGGCAGCCCTTCGCACCGAGCGTGACGACGACCGCGGGGACCTGCCCGAGCAGGTGCCGGGCCGCCGCGTGGGGGTCGGTGAAGCCGGTGAGCGCCGCCGCCTCGTGCTCGTTGGGGATCAACAGGTCGACGCAGTCGAGGAGTTCGGGCGGCAGCGGCTGCACGGGGGACGGGGTGAGCAGGGTCCGCACGCCCTGGGCGTGGGCCACCCGCGCGCCCTCGATCACGGCGGACATCGGCAGTTCCAGCTGGAGGAGCAGCAGTTCGGCGCCCGCGATGGCGGCCATCTCGCCGGGGCCGAGCGCGGTGACGGTGCCGTTGGCGCCGGGGATCACCACGATGGAGTTGGCGCCCGTGTCGTCGACGACGACGTGCGCGGTGCCGCTGGGGCCCTGGGCGGTGTGCAGCAGGTCGGTGTCGATGCCCGCGTGCTCCAGGTTCGACCGCAGCCGGACGCCGTACTCGTCGTCCCCGACCGCGCCGATCATGATCACGTCGCCGCCCGCGCGGGCGGCGGCGACGGCCTGGTTGGCGCCCTTGCCGCCGGGGACGGTGAGCAGTTCCCGTCCGGTGACGGTCTCCCCGGGTTCCGGGGCCCGGGCGACGCGGGCGACGAGGTCCATGTTGGTACTGCCGAGCACCGCGATGCCGGTCATGGGCACAGTGCCTCCTTCTGGGCGAGCCGATGGGTCTGGTCGGCGAGTTCGTCGAAGCCGACGGAGTCGAAGCCGGGTACGGAGGTGGCGAGCCGGTTTTGCAGCGGGGCGGTCCAGCGGCCGGGCAGCCGGTCCGGGGCGCCGGCCAGCAGACCGGTCAGCGAACCGGCGGTCGCACCGTTGGAGTCGGTGTCCCAACCACCCGACACCGCACGGCAGATGGAGCCGGAGAAGTCGCCGTCGGCATGGGTGAGGGCGGCGGCGAGCAGGGCGGCGTTGGGCAGCACGTGGACCCAGTGGTACCCGCCGTACTCGGCGTGCAGCCGGTCGGCCACCGCGTCGAAGTCACGGCTCGCGCGGGCCGCACCGATCCCGAAGCGCACCGCGTGCGCGAACCGCGAGCGCGGCGGCACGACCCGCAGCCCGGTGGCCAGGCAGTCGTGCACGTCGCTCCCGCCCCCGGCCGCCCCGGCGAGTGCGGCGGCGGTGAACATCGCCCCGTACACCCCGTTGGCGGTGTGGCTGAGGACGGCGTCCCGGTGGGCCTGTTCCGCCGCGGCGGACGGGTCGCCCGGGTGCGTCCAGCCGTGCACGTCGGCCCGGATCTGCGCGCCGATCCACTCCCGGAACGGGTTGCGGTACCCGGCCGTGTGCGGGGGCTCGATCCCGTCCAGCAGATTGCGGTACGCGACCCGCTCGGCGGTGAACGTCCGGCCCGCCGGGAGCTCGTCGAGCCAGAGCCGGGCGAGGTCGCCGGTGGTGAAGGACGGGCCGTGGCGCCGGAGCAGCAGCAGGGTCAGCAGGGGGTGGTTGAGGTCGTCGTCCTCGGGCATGCCGTCGATGTTCTCGGCCAGCGAGCAGGACGCCGAGCGGCGGTTCCAGGGGTAGGTGGCGGCCAGCGCGGCGGGCAGCCCCCGGGCGGTGAACCAGGTGGTCAGCGGCCAGTTTCCGGTGGCGCGGGCGAGCGCGCGGATGCCGTCCAGCGGCAGCTTCTCCACGGGCTTGCCCAGCAGACAGCCGGCCGCCCGGCCCAGCCAGGCGGCGTGCAGCCGGTCCCGGTCCGCCGGAGGCGGGCCGGTGCGCGGGGCCGGCCAGTCGGGACAGGCGGCCCGGACCTCGGCCCACCCGGTCGGCTCGTCGTCCCGCAACGGCGACTCCAGCAGGGCGAGTTCGTCGAGCAGCCGCTCGGCCAGCGCACGCAGTTCCGGTGCCGGTGAGGTGGACGCGCCCGCGCGTTCCGGGGCGGGGGAGCCGCCCGCCTCGTACCACCGGCGTGCGACGGCCCGCGCGTCCCGGCCGTCCTCGGCGGCCTGGCGCAGTTCGTGGCCGACGAGGTCCTCGGGCTGCACCCAGGTCACCCGTACCGTCATGCCGTGCCCACCAGCGCGGCGAACGCCGACTCGTGCGCGCGGCGCCGGAGGGCGTCCCGTGCGAACACCTCGCGGGCGACCTGCGCCAGGGTCCGCGCGGGGGCGTGCAGATCGAGCCGGCTGGCCCCGGCGACGGTCCGCGCCCAGTCGGCGGGGACGGCCCGCTCTCCGCCGAGCGCGCCCGCGACGGCGCCGCTCATCGTGGCGATCGAGTCGCAGTCCCGGCCGTAGTTGACCGAGCCGAGCACCGCGTGCCGGTAGTCGCCGCCCGCGACGAGCAGCATGCCGAGCGCGATCGGGAGCTCCTCGATGGCGTGCAGCCGGGACGGCCGGCGGGCGGCGAGGGACGGGGCGCGGTAGTCGGGGCCGACGGTGTCGAAGGGGGCGACCGCGGCGCGCAGCGGTTCCAGCGCCGACTCGAAGTCGTCGTACCGGGCGGCCGTTTCGCACACCGCCTCGATGGCCGACCGGGTGCCGTCCTTGGCGAGCGACAGACAGGTGTCGACGACGCCGGCGGGCGTCGCGCCCGGGGCGCAGGCGGCGGAGACGGCCGCCGCGAAGACCCCGGCCGCCTCCCTGCCGTAACTGGACTGGTGGGCACCGGCGACGTCCAGCGCCTCGGCGTAGGCGGCCTCCGGGTGGGCGGCGTTGACCAGCCCGACCGGGGCCATGTACATCGCCGCACCGCAGTTGACGATGTTCCCGCAGCCCGCCTCGCGCGGATCGACGTGGCCGTAGTGCAGCCGGGCGACGATCCACTTCTCGGCGAGGAAGATCCGCTGGAGCGGCAGCGCCTCGGCCTCCAGCTCGGGAATCCAGCGGAGGTTGGTGATCAGCTCCGGCACGAGGTGGTCGGCGACCGCGTACGCGTCGAGGTGGTCGCGCACGGCCTCGTACACCCGGACCAGCGCATGGGTCATCAGGGTGTCGTCGGTGACGTGCCCGTCGCCCTTGTGGTACGGGGCGACGGGGCGCGCCGTGCGCCACCGGTCGCCGTCCCACGGGCCGACGATCCCGTCGATCCGGCCGCCGTGGCGGGCCACGATCTGCTCGGGCGACCGGCCCTCGACCGGGCCGCCGAGCGCGTCACCGACCGCGGCGCCGACCAGCGCGCCGGTGATCCGTTCATCGAGTGTGAGTGCCGTGGGTCCCGTCGCGGACCGACTGGCCGTCATGGATGTCATGTCCGAATTGTCCACCCGGGGGCTTCGGTTCCGTGTCTGCCAGCAGCCCGGCGAGTTCGATGAGGTCGGTGCCCGCGAGACGGGGCAGCGCGCACCCGGCCAGGGTGCGGCAGGACTCGCGCCAGCCGTCCGGGACGGTGCCGATGCCGCCGAGCGCGCCGGTCAGCGCACCCGCCAGGGCCGGTGCGGAGTCGGCCACCCGGGACAGGCACGCCGCCGCCGGAACGGCCTGGGCGATCCGGCCGCGGGCGGCGGTGGCCAGGGCGAGGGCGACCGGGACGGTCTCGGCCGCGGCGATCCCGTAGCTGTAGACGTGGTCGACGATCTGGTGCTCCAGCACCGGTACGAGGGCGAACGCGCCCGCCTCCTCGCCGACGAAGTCGCGGGCGATCCGGACCGCGTGGGCGGCGTTGCGGGCGATCTCCGTGCCGTCGGGGAGCTGGGCGAGCGCGGCGTTCACCGCGGTGTCCACGTCCGCGCCGCCCAGCGCCTCGGCGATCGCGGCGGCCATGGCGCGGGCGCCGTGCACCCCGTCGCCGTCCTGGGTGTAACGGGCGTCGAACTCGGCGAGTTCGGCCGCGGCGGCGGGGTCGGCGGGATGGGCGACGGCGAGCACGGCGGCCCGTACGCAGGCCGCGTCGTCGAAGTAGTGCGGGTTGTCGTGGCCGGTGGCGGGCGGGCGCAGCCCGGCGGCGAGGTTGCCGAGGCCGGCCCGTACCGAGATCCGGGCGCGCAGGGGGAGCACCGCGGACTCGACCTCGGGGGCGCGGGCGGAGGCCGCGGCGACCTCGGCGGCCAGCGCGTTCCAGGCGACGTCGACGGCGGCCCGCATCCGGCGCCCGGGGGACAGCCCGTGCAACGGGCCGACCGCGGAGGTGAGCACGGTACCGGCGGCGAACGCCGCCCATTCGGCGTCGTCGGACGGGCCCAGCCGCAGGGGCTCGGGCGGCTGGTTGAGCGCGATGGGGACGGGCAGTGTGGTCGTGGCGTTCTGCTCGGCGAAGGTGTCGAGCTCCCGGGTCAGGCGCCGGGTCCACTCGGGCATCCGGGCCGCCCGGTGCCGCGCGGCGGGCCACCCGGCGGCGTCCCCGGAGGCGAGCCCGAGCAGCAGCCCCTCGATCCTGGCCCGTCGTCCGGGACCGGTCCGGACGCGGGGCCGGGGGGCGGGGGAGGAGAGTGGGCCGGGGGAGGGCGGGGCGTCGGGTGTGACGGCGGGGGAGGGGGCGGCCGGGGTCGGGGTCGGGGTCGGGCGTGTGCCGGTACGCGGCCGGGCCGCGCCCCTCGCAGCCGCACCGTCCGCACCACCCGCACCGTCCGTACCACCCATGCCGTCCGTGTCCTTCGTGTCGTCCGCGTCGTCCGGGGTGAGCAACTCCGCGATCTCCAGGACGTGGTGGCCCCGCATCGTCGGCAGGCAGCTGCCCCGGACCGGGCCGATCGCCTCCCCCCAGCGCCGCGGGATCGCGGACATCCCGTGCAGGGCACCGGCCAGGGCCCCGGCCACCGCGGCCGTGGTGTCCGCGTCGCGGCCCATGTTGACCGCGGTCAGCACCGCCGTACGGAAGTCCCCGCGCGCCGCGGCGAACGCGCCGAAGGCCAGCCCGACCGCCTCGGGCGCCAGGTCCGTCCAGGGGTAGCCGCCGACGACCACGGCGGAGCGCACCGCGCGCTCCATGGTCAGCCGGTCGGGGTAGGCGCGCTGCGCCGCCGCCACCGCGCGCCGCAGCGAACGCGCCGTCCAGGAGTCCATCGGGACGACGGACAGCGCGGCGGCGATCACCGAGGCGACCCCGGCCCCCGTCATCGCCGCGGCCACCCCGGCCGCCACCGCCTGCCCGCCGTAGATGCCCTCCCCGTCGTGGCTGACCCGGCCGTCCACCGCGACCAGCCGCGCCGCCTCGTCCGGCCGGCCCGCCGCGAAGACGCCGAACGGGGCCGCCCGCATCGCCAGGCCGTCGCTCCAGGCGTGCCGGTGCTGGGCGGAGATCGGGGCGGCGAGCCCCCGGCGGAGGTTCTCCAGCGTCCCCCGCTCGCTGAACCCGGCCCCGCGGAACGGGCCCTCGTCCAGGTCGGCGATCCACAGGTGCCAGGCCCGCTCCACGTGTGTGACGGTCAGCGCGGAACCGTGCCGGGCGAGCAGCAGCCCGGAGAAGATCGCGTACTCCGTGTCGTCCGTGCCCGCGGGGTCGTCGCTCACGAAGCCCTCGATCCGGCCCCAGCGGCGACGGATCTCGGACGGCCGCATGTTCTCCGCCGGTGCGCCCAGCGCGTCGCCGACCGCGAGACCGAGCAGGGAGCCGCGTGCCCGGTCGCCCAGGTCCGCCCGCCCCGCCCGGCCCGTACCGTCCGGGTCCGTGCCGTCAGGGGTCGCCGCCGGGTCCGTACCGTGCCGGTCCGCCGCCCCCGCGTCGCATCGGTCCGTCGTGCCCGCGTCGCGCCGACCCGCCGCGTCCGCCCCGTCGTGGACCGTCGTTCCCGTGCCGTCCGTCCGCGGCTCCGCCGGATTTCCTGCGATCAACTCCATGGCGTCGACCCTTCGCACACACCGAGTCAGTTCTCCTACCTCCTCCGATCTGTGCCACGCGAAGCGTCGACAGAGGCCGGTCAGCACAACAAAAGGGCCAGTCGGATGACGGTTCGGATGGTGCGTCAGAAGTGGGAAGGAAGGCCTTACTTACCTGGTCAGAGGGGTGGTAAGTACGGCCTGCCTTGCTGGCGGGAGCCATTTTTCGCGCGTACTTTCGATGGTGTCGAGCGGGGGCGGAACGGGTGAATCCCGCTGCCGGAGAAGGGGAAGAACCGTGGCCATCATCGAGACCGACGCCGTACTGCACGAGGCGCACCGCGACAACCACACCCACCGCGACGTCAACGGCGGCTGGCTGCGTCCGGCGGTGTTCGGGGCGATGGACGGGCTGGTCTCCAACCTGGCGCTGATGACCGGTGTCGCGGGCGGCGCCGTCTCCCAGCAGACGATCGTGATCACCGGTCTGGCGGGCCTGGCGGCCGGTGCGTTCTCCATGGCGGCCGGCGAGTACACCTCCGTGGCCTCGCAGCGCGAGCTCGTCGAGGCCGAACTCGACGTCGAGCGGCGCGAATTGCGCAAGCACCCCATGGACGAGGAGCGGGAGCTCGCCGAGCTGTACGAGTCCCGCGGCGTCGACGCGGAGCTCGCCCGGGAGGTCGCGCGGCAGCTGTCCCGCGACCCGGAGCAGGCCCTGGAGATACACGCCCGCGAGGAGCTCGGCATCGACCCGGCCGACCTGCCCTCGCCGCTCGTCGCCGCGGTGTCGTCGTTCGGTGCGTTCGCGCTGGGCGCCCTGCTGCCCGTGCTGCCGTACCTGCTCGGCGCGACCGCGCTGTGGCCGGCGGTGCTGCTGGCGCTGGCCGGACTGTTCGCCTGCGGCGCGGTGGTGGCCCGGGTCACGGCGCGCGGTTGGCTGTACAGCGGGCTGCGCCAGCTGACGCTGGGCGGAGCCGCGGCGGCCGTCACCTACGGTCTGGGCACGCTGTTCGGGGTGGCCGTCGGGGGCTGAGCACCCGACGGGTCCCGACGCGGAACCGGGCGGACGCACCCACGGCGGGCGCGTCCGCCCGTCGCGTGCCACCCGTCCGCCCGTCGCGTGCGGCCCGCCGCGTGTCGTGTGCAGCCCGCCGTGTGTCCGCCCGTCGCACGTCCGCTTCGCGTGCCGCCCGTCGCGCGTCCGCATTCCGACGCGCCCCTCGACGCGTCCCCGGAACGTCCGCGCCCGCGCCGTGTCCGCCACCCGTGTGACGTACGTCTTGGTGGCCGCCACTGGGCGGAACCGGCACCACCGGCGTAAAATGAGTCGCTATGCAGGGCTACACATAAGTAGTCGTTACCTGGCGGTTTCAGTTTCTTCGCCGCCGGGCATGAGTCGTGGACACCGCGGGCAACGACGCCTGCTCTCCGCGGCTCCCAGGGCGCCGATCATCCGACTGCGACCCACTCCACCGTCATCGATGGTGTCCGTATGTTGGAACGAACTATCCGCTTCTTGAGCAGCGACCCATCATGTAACCTGCACGAAATTTCGCAGAGGGCCAACGTCGTCCCTCGGCACTGCACATGCCACGACGACGACGGGAGAGCCAATGCGCATCGACGCCTGGTCGCCCATGGACGGTCGCCCCGCCCAGCAGGGGATGTACGACCCCCGTAACGAGCACGACGCCTGCGGCGTCGGGTTCGTGGCCACTCTGACCGGTGTGGCCAGCCATGAGCTGGTCGAGCAGGCGCTGACCGTGCTGCGCAATCTCGAACACCGCGGTGCCACCGGATCCGAGCCCGACTCCGGCGACGGCGCGGGCATCCTCCTCCAGGTGCCGGACGCCTTCCTGCGCGAGGAGGTCCCCTTCGACCTCCCCGGGGCCGGTGCCTACGCCGTCGGAACCGCCTTCCTGCCCGCGGACGACGCCACCGAGGCCGTCCGCGAGCTGGAGAAGATCGCCGCGGAGGAGGGGCTCAAGGTCCTCGGCTGGCGCCAGGTCCCCGTCACCCCCGACATCCTCGGCAACGGCGCCCGCGCCACCATGCCCGAGTTCCGCCAGCTCTTCGTCGCGGACGGCACGAGCACCGGCATCGCGCTCGACCGCAAGGCCTTCGTGCTGCGCAAGCGCGCCGAGCGGGAGGCCGGGGTGTACTTCCCCTCGCTCTCCGCCCGCACCGTCGTCTACAAGGGCATGCTCACCACCGGGCAGCTGGAGCCGTTCTTCCCGGACCTCTCCGACCGCCGCTTCGCCACCGCCGTCGCCCTGGTCCACTCCCGGTTCTCCACCAACACCTTCCCGAGCTGGCCGCTCGCCCACCCGTACCGCTTCGTCGCGCACAACGGCGAGATCAACACGGTCAAGGGCAACCGCAACTGGATGAAGGCCCGCGAGTCCCAGCTCGCCTCCGAGCTGTTCGGCCCCGCCGCCGATGGGCGCGACGGCGAGTCCCGGCTCGACCGGATCTTCCCCGTCTGCACCCCGGACGCCTCCGACTCCGCCTCCTTCGACGAGGTCCTGGAGCTGCTCCACCTCGGCGGCCGCTCGCTGCCGCACTCGGTGCTGATGATGGTCCCCGAGGCCTGGGAGAACCACGCCTCCATGGACCCGGCCCGGCGCGCCTTCTACCAGTACCACTCCACGATGATGGAGCCCTGGGACGGCCCGGCCTGCGTCACCTTCACCGACGGCGTCCAGGTCGGCGCGGTCCTGGACCGCAACGGTCTGCGCCCCGGCCGCTACTGGGTCACCGACGACGGCCTCGTCGTGCTCTCCTCCGAGGTCGGCGTCCTGGACATCGACCCCGCGAAGGTCGTCCGCAAGGGCCGCCTCCAGCCCGGCCGGATGTTCCTCGTCGACACCGCCGAGCACCGCATCATCGAGGACGACGAGATCAAGGCCGCCCTCGCCGCCGAGCACCCCTACGAGGAGTGGCTGCGAACCGGCGAGATCGAGCTGGAGGACCTGCCCGAGCGCGAGCACATCGTGCACACGCACGCCTCCGTCACCCGCCGCCAGCAGACCTTCGGCTACACCGAGGAAGAGCTCCGCGTCATCCTCGCGCCGATGGCCCGCACCGCCGGCGAGCCGCTCGGCTCCATGGGCACGGACTCGCCGATCGCCGCGCTGTCCGAGCGCCCCCGCCTGCTCTTCGACTACTTCACCCAGCTGTTCGCGCAGGTCACGAACCCGCCGCTGGACGCCATCCGCGAGGAGCTCGTCACCTCGCTGCGCTCCTCGCTGGGCCCGCAGGGCAACCTGCTGGAGCCGACCGCCGCCTCGTGCCGCAGCGTCACCCTGCCGTTCCCGGTGATCGACAACGACGAGCTGGCCAAGCTGATACACATCAACGCCGACGGCGACATGCCCGGCATGAAGGCCGCCACGCTCTCCGGCCTCTACCGGGTCGGCGGCGGCGGGGAGGCCCTCGCCGCCCGGATCGAACAGATCCGCACCGAGGTCGACACCGCCATCGAGGACGGCGCCCGCCTGATCGTCCTGTCCGACCGGCACTCCGACGCCGAGCACGCGCCGATCCCCTCGCTGCTGCTCACCTCGGCCGTCCACCACCACCTCATCCGCACCAAGCAGCGCACCCAGGTGGGCCTGCTGGTCGAGGCCGGTGACGTCCGCGAGGTCCACCACGTCGCGCTGCTGATCGGCTACGGCGCCGCCGCGGTCAACCCGTACCTGGCGATGGAGTCCGTCGAGGACCTGGTCCGCGCCGGTACGTTCATCGAGGGCATCGAGCCCGAGAAGGCCATCCGGAACCTGATCCACGCGCTCGGCAAGGGCGTCCTGAAGGTCATGTCCAAGATGGGCATCTCGACGGTCGCCTCCTACCGGGGCGCCCAGGTCTTCGAGGCCGTCGGCCTGGACGAGGAATTCGTCGCGAAGTACTTCAACGGCACCGCCACCAAGATCGGCGGCGCCGGCCTCGACGTCGTCGCCCGGGAGGTCGCCGCCCGCCACGCCAAGGCGTACCCCGCCTCCGGCATCTCCGCCTCGCACCGCGCGCTGGAGATCGGCGGCGAGTACCAGTGGCGCCGCGAGGGCGAGCCGCACCTGTTCGACCCGGAGACGGTCTTCCGCCTCCAGCACTCCACGCGCAACAAGCGCTACGACATCTTCAAGAAGTACACCGACCGGGTGAACCAGCAGTCCGAGCGCCTCATGACGCTCCGCGGCCTGTTCGCCTTCAACCCGGACCGCGCCCCGATCCCCGTCGACGAGGTCGAGCCCGTCTCCGAGATCGTCAAGCGCTTCTCCACCGGCGCCATGTCGTACGGCTCCATCTCCCGCGAGGCGCACGAGACCCTCGCCATCGCCATGAACCAGCTGGGCGGCAAGTCCAACACCGGCGAGGGCGGCGAGGACGCCGACCGGCTCCACGACCCGGCGCGCCGCTCGTCCATCAAGCAGGTCGCCTCCGGCCGCTTCGGCGTGACCAGCGAGTACCTGGTCAACGCGGACGACATCCAGATCAAGATGGCGCAGGGCGCCAAGCCTGGCGAGGGCGGCCAGCTGCCCGGCCACAAGGTCTACCCGTGGGTCGCGAAGACCCGGCACTCCACCCCGGGCGTCGGTCTGATCTCCCCGCCGCCGCACCACGACATCTACTCCATCGAGGATCTGGCCCAGCTGATCCACGACCTCAAGAACGCCAACCCGGCGGCCCGCATCCACGTGAAGCTGGTCTCCGAGGTCGGCGTCGGCACGGTCGCCGCCGGTGTCTCCAAGGCCCACGCCGACGTCGTGCTGATCTCCGGCCACGACGGAGGCACCGGCGCCTCCCCGCTGACCTCGCTGAAGCACGCGGGCGGCCCCTGGGAGCTCGGCCTGGCCGAGACCCAGCAGACCCTGCTGCTCAACGGCCTGCGCGACCGCATCGTCGTGCAGACCGACGGCCAGCTGAAGACCGGCCGCGACGTCGTCATCGCCGCCCTGCTGGGCGCCGAGGAGTTCGGTTTCGCGACCGCGCCGCTCGTCGTCTCCGGCTGCGTCATGATGCGCGTCTGCCACCTGGACACCTGCCCGGTCGGCATCGCCACCCAGAACCCCGTCCTGCGCGACCGGTTCTCCGGCAAGGCCGAGTACGTCGTCAACTTCTTCGAGTTCATCGCCCAGGAGGTCCGCGAGCTCCTCGCCGAGCTGGGCTTCCGCTCGATCGAGGAGGCCGTCGGCCACGCCGAGCTGCTCGACACCGACCGCGCGGTCACGCACTGGAAGGCACAGGGCCTCGACCTGGAGCGGCTGTTCCACGTCCCCGAGCTGCCCGAGGGCGCCGTCCGGCACCAGCTGGTCGAGCAGGACCACGGTCTGGCCAAGGCCCTCGACAACGAGCTGATCAGGCTCGCCGCCGACGCCCTGGGCGCGGACGGTGCCGAGGCCGCCCAGCCGGTCCGGGCACAGGTCGCGATCCGCAACATCAACCGGACCGTCGGCACCATGCTCGGCCACGAGGTGACGAAGAAGTTCGGCGGCGCGGGACTGCCGCAGGACACCATCGACATCACCTTCACCGGTTCCGCCGGCCAGTCCTTCGGCGCCTTCGTGCCCGGCGGGGTGACGCTGCGCCTGGAGGGCGACGCCAACGACTACGTCGGCAAGGGCCTGTCCGGCGGCCGGATCGTGGTCCGCCCGGACCGCGGCGCCGACCACCTCGCCGAGTACTCCACCATCGCGGGCAACACCATCGCCTACGGCGCCACCGGCGGCGAACTCTTCCTGCGCGGCCGCACCGGCGAGCGGTTCTGCGTCCGCAACTCCGGCGCCACGGTCGTCTCGGAGGGCGTGGGCGACCACGGCTGCGAGTACATGACCGGCGGACACGCCGTCGTGCTCGGCGGGACCGGACGCAACTTCGCGGCCGGCATGTCGGGCGGCGTCGCCTACGTCATCGACCTGGACCGGGACAACGTGAACGCCGGCAACCACGGCGCGATCGAAGCCCTCTCCGACGCCGACGAGCGGTGGCTGCACGACGTGGTGCGCCGCCACCGCGAGGAGACCGGCTCCACGGTCGCCGAGAAGCTGCTGGCCGACTGGGACACGGCGGTGGCCCGCTTCAGCAAGATCATCCCGTCCACGTACAAGGCAGTGCTCGCCGCCAAGGAAGCCGCTGAGCTCGCCGGTCTCTCCGAGCGGGAGACCACCGAGAAGATGATGGAGGCGGCGACCAATGGCTGACCCCAAGGGCTTTTTGACCACCGGGCGCGAGGTCGCCGAGACCCGCCCCGTGACCGAGCGCGTCAAGGACTGGAACGAGGTCTACGTCCCCGGCTCGCTGCTCCCGATCATCAGCAAGCAGGCCGGGCGCTGCATGGACTGCGGCATCCCGTTCTGTCACAACGGCTGCCCGCTCGGAAACCTCATCCCCGAGTGGAACGACTACGCCTACCGCGAGGACTGGGCGGCCGCGTCCGAGCGCCTGCACGCCACGAACAACTTCCCGGAGTTCACCGGGCGGCTCTGCCCGGCCCCGTGCGAGTCGGCGTGCGTGCTGGGCATCAACCAGCCGGCCGTCACCATCAAGAACGTCGAGGTCTCCATCATCGACAAGGCGTGGGGCAACGGCGACGTCACCCCGCAGCCGCCCGAGCGGCTCTCCGGCAAGACCGTCGCGGTCATCGGCTCGGGACCGGCGGGCCTGGCCGCCGCCCAGCAGCTGACCCGGGCCGGTCACACGGTCGCCGTCTACGAGCGCGCGGACCGCATCGGGGGCCTCCTGCGGTACGGCATCCCCGAGTTCAAGATGGAGAAGTCGCACATCAACCGCCGCATCGAGCAGATGCGCGCGGAGGGCACCAAGTTCCGCACCGAGACCGAGATCGGCCGGGACATCGACGCGGCCAGGCTCCGCCGCCGCTACGACGCGGTGGTCATCGCCGCGGGCGCCACCGTCTCCCGCGACCTGCCCGTCCCGGGCCGCGAGCTGAACGGCGTGCACTTCGCCATGGAGTACCTGCCGCTGGCCAACAAGGTGCAGGAGGGCGACCTGACGGTCGCCCCGATCACCGCCGAGGGCAAGCACGTCGTCGTCATCGGCGGCGGCGACACCGGCGCCGACTGCGTCGGCACCGCCCACCGCCAGGGCGCCCTGTCCGTCACCCAGCTGGAGATCATGCCGCGGCCGGGCGACGAGCGGAACGCCAACCAGCCCTGGCCGACGTTCCCCATGCTCTACAAGGTCACCTCCGCGCACGAGGAGGGCGGCGAGAGGGTCTACTCCGTCTCCACCACCCACTTCGAGGGCGACGAGGACGGCAACGTCCAGGCGCTGCACCTGGTCGAGGTGGAGTTCAAGGACGGCAGGTTGGAGCAGAAGCCCGGCACCGAGCGGCGCATCCCCGCGCAGCTGGTCACCCTCGCCATGGGCTTCACCGGCACCGACCGGTCCAACGGCCTGGTCCAGCAGTTCGGCCTGGAGCTCGACGAGCGCGGCAACGTCGCGCGCGACGCGGACTTCGCCACCAACGTCGACGGCGTGTTCGTCGCCGGTGACGCGGGCCGCGGCCAGTCCCTCATCGTGTGGGCCATCGCCGAGGGCCGCTCCGCCGCGCGCGGGGTGGACCGCTTCCTCACCGGAGCCAGCGCCCTGCCGGCCCCGATCCGCCCGACGGACCGTGCCCTCATGGTCTGATCGCGACACCCATGGATGTCCCGCACAACGGCGTGCGGAACCGATACGGCGCCTGCCCGTCCCCGACCGGACGATCCCGGCAGGCGCCGTGGCGCGTCCGGGGCCGGGCCTCCCAGGCCCGGCCCCGGACCCGCTCAGCCGGTCAGCGCGGACGTCTTGAGCACCACCAGCAGCACCAGCGCGGCGCCCAGCACCACGCACGCGGCGGCCTGGACCACCGTGCGGCGCCCCGCCGGAGCGTAGGCGTACGCCACCGTGACCAGGCCGCCGGTCAGCAGCCCGCCCAGGTGGCCCTGCCACGAGGTGAACCCGGCCGAGATCAGCATCCAGATCAGGAAGCCGGCCATGAAGCGGTTCACCGCCCGCATGTCGCGGCCCAGCCGCCGGTTGATGACGTAGAACGCCGCCCCGAGACCGAAGACCGCGCCCGAGGCGCCCACCGTGCCGTCCGACGGCGCGATCAGGTACACCAGCACCGAACCGCCCAGCGCGGACAGCAGGTACAGCGCGAGGTAGCGGACCCGGCCCAACTGCGCCTCGACGACCCGGCCCAGGTTCCACAGCGCGTACATGTTGAACAGGATGTGCAGCACCCCGAACGGCAGCGAGCCGAAGGACGAGGCGTCCGGCGGCAGGTGCAGGAAGGCACCGGTCAGCAGCCGGTACCACTCGCCGTCCACCACCCCGACCACGTCGAAGCCGGGAAAGGTCCCGCCCTCGTACAGGTACTTGTTCCCGTCCGGGCCGTTCAGCCCCGCGCCCAGCATCGCGAACCGGTCGACGATCCCGGGACGGATCAACTCGCCCAGGTAGACGAGGACGTTGAGACCGATCAGCACATAGGTGACCAGCGGCACCGCGGACCTCGCCACCGCGCCGCCGAACACGGTGCGCGCCTGCCGGACCGAACGCTGCCCCTCCTTCACGCACTCCACGCAGTGGTGGCCCACGGCGGCCTCGCGCATGCAGTCGGGACAGATGAAGCGTTCGCAGCGGACGCAGCTCACATACGTCTCGTACGACGGATGCCGGTAGCAGGTGGTGATCGCGGCCTCCACGGCAGGCTCCTTCACGGGTGGACTGGCACGAGCGGCCGGTGGGGACGGCGGCGATCAAGATAGCGAACGGCCGGAGCCCGGGGACATCCGGGTGTCCTAGGCTCGGGGGGACCGGCACGCGTCGAGGACCGGAGGGACCACATGACCGACCCATCTGCCGCGCAGGGCCCGGCGATCAGCCTCCGCAAGGTCGAGGAGAGCGCGCCCGCGCTGGTCGGCCTCTACAAGAGCGCCTCGATCTCGCTGGCGAAGCACCGCCTGGGCGGCGAACGCGCCGCGGTCTACCTGGTGCTCGACCGCTCCGGCTCCATGCGGGGGTACTACAAGGACGGCAGCGTCCAGGCCCTGGCCGACCGGGTGCTGGGACTGGCGGCCCACCTGGACGACGACGGCCGCGTCCCCGTCTTCTTCTTCTCCACGGACATCGACGCCGTCGCCGACGTGGCCCTGGACAACCACCGCGGCCGGATCGACGCGATCGCGGCGGACCTCGGCCACATGGGACTGACCAACTACCACCTGGCCATGGACGCCGTCATCGACCACCACCTCGAAAGCGGTGCCACCGCCCCCGCGCTCGTCGTCTTCCAGACGGACGGCGGCCCGACCAGCAGGCACGCGGCCGAGCGCTATCTCTGCAAGGCGGCGGGACTGCCGATGTTCTGGCAGTTCATCGGCTTCGGCAACAAGCGGAGCAAGCAGTTCGACTTCCTGCGCAAGCTCGACGAACTGCCCGTGCCCGCCAAGCGGCCCGTCGACAACGCCGGCTTCTTCCACGCCGGATCCGACCCGCGCCGGGTCCCGGACGCCGAACTCTACGACCGGCTCGTCGCCGAGTTCCCGCAGTGGCTGGCCGCGGCCAGGGCCCGGGGGATCGCCAAGTGACCGCCCGGGTGCTGCGCGCGGCCGGCCGTACGGCCACGCCCTGGAAGAACGGCGGGGGAGTCACCCGGGAGATCGCGGCGTATCCCGAGGGCGCGCCGATGGACGCCTTCGACTGGCGGGTCAGCCTCGCCGAGGTGACCGAGGACGGGCCGTTCTCCACGTTCCCCGGCGTCGACCGCACCCTGACCGTGGTCGAGGGCGCCGGCATGGACCTCATGGTGGACGGTGAGCACCACATCGTCGACGAGCCGTACTGGCCGCACGACTTCCCCGGTGACCCGGCGACCGACGGCACACTGCTCGGCGGCCCGGTCGTCAACCTCAACGTGATGTGCCGCAGGGGGCGGACGAGCGCGGCCGTCGCGGTGGTGCGCGGCACCGTCCGGCTGTCGGCGCCCCCGGGCGGAGCGGTGCTCGCCGTCGCGCTGGAGGACGGCGCGGTGCTCGACGGCACGGAGTGCGAACTCGACCGCTACGACGCACTGCTGACGCGGGACGCGGCGGCGGGGGTGCTGCGGACCCATGGGTGGGTGCTGCTGGTCACCCTGTCGGACGACTGAGCCGGCCGAGCCGAAGGGCGGACCGGCCGGCGCGGGCCGGGAAACACGACAGAAGATGTCGGGTATCCAGGGTTCCATGGGCGCATGACATCGAGTTCCTGGGAAGAGTTCCACACGGCGGAACCGGCCTTCGCCGATGCCGTCCGTGCCCGCTTCGGGCAGTACAGGCACCACGTCCTGGCGACCCTGCGCAAGGACGGATCGCCGCGCGTGACCGGGCTGGAGGTGGACTTCCGCTTCGGCGAGCTGTGGCTCGGCATGATGCCGAACTCGCGCAAGGCGCTGGACCTGCGCCGCGACCCGAGGTTCGCGGTGCACGCCAACCCCGGGCCGGACGCCGACATGACGGACGGCGACGTCCGGGTCTCCGGCCGCGCCGTGGAGGTCACCGACCCCGACGTCCTGGCCCGCTTCGTCGAGGAGATGAACCCGCCCCAGCCGTTCCACCTCTTCCGCACAAAGATCCAGGAGGTGGTCCGCGTCTCCGTGGAGGGGGAGGAACTGGCGGTCCGGACGTGGCGGCCCGGGAAGCCGGTGCGCACGATCCTCCTGCGCGGGGAGGCCGAGGCCCCCGAGGGGAGCTGACCGCCCCGGCCGTCCGCTCAGCTGTCCCCGCCCCCGTCCGCCAGCACCCGCGCCCGGCACGCCCCCGGCGCCCCCCACGCGTCCCGCAGGGGGCGGGCCCGGCGCAGCCACAGCGACAGGTCCAGCTCCTGGGTGTACCCCACCGCCCCGTGCAGCTGCAGGGCCGCCCGCGCCGCCGCGTACCCCGCCTCGCCCGCCGTCACCTTGGCCGCCGCCACCTGCGCCCCGGCGTCCGGCGCCCCCTCGGCGAGCGAGAGCGCCGCCCCGTACAGCAGCGGACGGGCGAACTCCAGCCCGATCAGCACGTCCGCGAGCCGATGCTTGACCGCCTGGAAGGAGCCGACGGCGGTACCGAACTGGGTGCGCTGCTTCACGTACCCGACCGTGTCCCGCAGCAGCGCCTCGCCCGTGCCGAGCGCCTGCGCGGCCGTCGCGAACGACGCCCACTCGAAGGCCCGGCCCGCCGCCTCCCGCACCCGCGGGCCGGTGGCGAGCACCTTCCCGCCCGGCTCGGGCCGCCACAGCCGCCGGGCCGGGTCGGCCGACACCCGGAGCTCCCCGGGACCGGGCGCGAGCCGCAGCTCGTCACCGGTCACGGTGAACACGGCGTCCACGGCGTCCGCGTCCAGCGCGTACGGCCCGCGGCCCGCGAGCAGCAGCGTCGCCGACGCCGCGCCCGACGCCAGCGCGGGCAGCCACTCCCCGGCCGCCGCACCGCCCACCCCGGCCAGGAGCACCCCGGCCGCGACCGTCTCCACCGCCGGGCCCGGTACCGCGTGCCGCCCCAACTCGGTGAAGGCCACCGCGACTTCGACCGGCAACGGGCCCACGCCCCCGTACTCACCGGGAACCGCCAGCGCGAACACCCCGGCCTCCGCCAACCGGTCCCAAAGGGCCCCACCCGGCCCGTGGTCCCCGGCGGCCCAGGCCCGTACCACCGACGGGGTGTCCGAGGCCGCCAGCATCCCGTCCAGCGAGCGGGCGAACTCCCGCTGCTCTTCGTCGAGGAGGAACCGCATCAGCGCCGTCCCTTCGGCAGGCCGAGCAGCCGCTCGGCGACGATGTCGCGCTGGATCTCGTTCGTACCGGCGTAGATGGGGCCCGCGAGGGCGAAGACGTATCCCTCGCCCCACGCGGAACCGGCGAGTTCCCCGTCCGGGCCCAGCAGGTCGAGCGCCGTCTCGTGCAGCGCGATGTCGTACTCGGACCAGAACACCTTGTTCAGGCTGGACTCCGCGCCGGCGGCCGTCCCCGCCGCGAACCGCGAGGCGGCGGCGCAGGTGAAGAGCCGATAGGCGCGCGCCCCGATCACCGCGTCCGCCACCCGGTCGCGCAGCGCCGTGTCCGACGGGTCGCCGTGGGCCCGCCACAGTGCGACGAGCCGGTCGGCGGAGGCCAGGAAACGGCCGGGGGAGCGGAGCGTCAGCCCGCGCTCGGCGCCCGTCGCCGACATGGCGATGCGCCAGCCCTGCCCCGGCTCCCCGATGACGTCCTCGTCCGGCACGAACACCTCGTCCAGGAACAGTTCGGCGAAGGCGGGCCTGCCGTCCAGCCGCCCGATCGGCCGGACCGAGACGCCGGGCGCCGACAGGTCGAACATCAGATACGTCAGCCCGTGGTGCGGCTTCGCGGCTCCGGGGTCCGTACGGAAGATGCCGAACGCCCGGTCCGCGAACGCGGCCCGCGACGACCAGGTCTTCTGCCCCGACAGCAGCCAGCCGCCGTCCGTGCGCACCGCCCGCGAACGCAGCGAGGCCAGGTCCGAACCGGCCTCCGGCTCGGACCACGCCTGCGCCCAGATCACCTCGCCGCTCGCCATCGGCGGCAGGATCCGGGCCCGCTGCTCCTCGGTGCCGTGGTCGAAGAGGGTCGGGGCGAGGAGGTTGATGCCGTTCTGCGAGACCCGGCCGGGGCCGCCCGCCGCGTAGTACTCCTCCTCGAAGGCCAGCCACTCGAAGACGTCGGCGTCCCGGCCGCCGTGGGCGGCCGGCCAGGAGACGACCGACCAGCGGTCCGCGTACAGCCGGGCCTCCCACTCCCGGTGCGCGGCGAAGCCCTCGGCGGTCTCCAGCGACGGCAGCGGCTCGGCGGGCACGTTGGCCCGCAGCCAGCGGCGCGCCCCGGCCCGCAACTCCTCCTCCTGCGGCGTGCGCGACAGGTCCATCAGCCGCCCGCCTTCTTCATCGCGGCGACATCCATCCCGCCGAGCGGGTCCGCGGAGGTCTCCGCGTTGTGCGCGTGGGCGAGGTGGTGCAGGCCGAAGACCGAGTCCAGGCCGGTGTGCAGCCCCTGGAGGTCCTCGGCCTGGTTGACCGCGCGCTTGGTGAGGGCCAGCCCGAGGCGCGGCATCGTGGCGATCCGCTCCGCCAGCTCCCGGGTGCGGTCGTCGAGTTCGTCCGCCGCCACCACCTGGTTCACCATGCCGATCTCGTACGCCCGGCGGGCGCTCATCCGGTCGCCGGTGAACAGGAACTCCTTCGCTATCCGGGGCGGCATCACCCAGGGGTGCGCGAAGTACTCGACGCCGGGGATGCCCATCCGCACCACCGGATCGGCGAAGAAGGCGTCCTCGCCCGCCACGATCAGGTCGCAGATCCAGGCGAGCATCAGCCCGCCGGCCACGCACGCCCCCCGGACCGAGGCGACGACCGGCTTCGGCAGTTCGCGCCAGCGCCTGCACATGCCGAGGTAGACCTCCGACTCGCGGGCGAAGCGGCTCTCCGCGCCCGCCTTGTCGCTGTGGTCCCACCACAGTCCGGCCCGGCGCTCGAAGGGCAGGTGCGCGTCGCGTTCGGGCGTGCCGATGTCGTGGCCCGCCGAGAAGTGCTCCCCGGCGCCCGTCAGCACGACCACCTTGACCTCGGCGTCCTCGGCGGCCCGGTAGAACGCGGCGTCCAGGGCGTAGGTCATGGCCGAGTTCTGGGCGTTGCGGTAGCGCGGGCGGTTCATCGTGACGTACGCGACCGGGCCCCGGCGCTCGTACAGCACCGGGCCGTCCCGGCGGTCGTCGGCGGATGTGTCGTGGGCAGCGGGCATCGGCTCATCCTTCCCTAACAAGTGTTTGGTAGGTTAACGTACGGGCACGAGCACCGTCGAGGATCCGAGGAACGGGACCGAGGAGGCACGGGCGTGAGCGCACCGCAGTACGTACCCGGACACGGACTGCTGGCCGGCCGCACGGCCGTCGTCACCGCCGCCGCGGGCGCCGGCATCGGCGGGGCCACCGCCCGCAGGTTCCTGGAGGAGGGGGCCCGCGTCGTCATCGGCGACCTGCACGCCCGCCGGCTGAAGGAGACCGAGGACGCCCTCGCCGGGGAGTTCGGCGCGGACCGCGTCGCCGCACTGCCCTGCGACGTCACCGACGAGACCCAGGTCCGGGCCCTGTTCGCACTCGCCGAACGGGTGCACGGCGGCCTCGACGTCGTCGTCAACAACGCCGGACTCGGCGGCACCGCCGAACTCACCGAGATGACCGACGAACAGTGGACCAGGGTCCTCGACACCACCCTGAACGGCACCTTCCGCTGCACCCGCGCAGCCCTGCGCTCACTGCGCGCGGCCGGCCGCGGCGGCGTCGTCGTCAACAACGCCTCCGTCGTCGGCTGGCGCGCCCAGAGCGGCCAGGCCCACTACGCCGCCGCCAAGGCGGGCGTCATGGCGCTCACCCGCTGCGCCGCGATCGAGGCCGCCGCGTACGGGGTGCGCGTCAACGCCGTCGCCCCCAGCCTCGCCATGCACCCCCACCTGGCGAAGGTCACCTCGGCCGAACTCCTCGACGAACTCACCGCGAAGGAGGCGTTCGGCCGCAGTGCCGAACCGTGGGAGGTGGCCAACGTCATCGTCTTCCTCGCCAGCGGCTACTCCTCGTACCTGACCGGCGAGGTCGTCTCCGTCAGCAGTCAGCGTGCCTGACCGTGCGCGGCCCACGACGCCACCACCGCCCGCCGGACCGGGACCCGGCGGCCACCGGGCGGAGAATGGGCAGGTGCCTACCAAGAAGAAGCCCCAGGGGACCCCCTCGCCCGAGCGGCGCCGCGAACTGCTCGCCACCGCCGCCGAGGTCTTCGCCGCCCAGGGATACAACGCCACCACCGTCCGCAAGATCGCGGACGAGGCCGGGATGCTCGCGGGCAGCCTCTACTACCACTTCGATTCCAAGGAATCGATGATCGACGAGATCCTCTCGACCTTCCTCGACGAACTCTGGGAGGGGTACGACGCGGTGCTCGCCGCCGGACTCGGCCCCCGGGAGACCATCGAGGCCCTCGTCACCGAGTCCTTCCGGGAGATCGACCGGCACCGCGCCGCCGTCGCCATCTACCAGAAGGAGTCCAGGCACCTGGCCGCCCAGCCGCGCTTCCAGTACCTCGTCGACTCCCAGCAGAAGTTCGAGAAGGCGTGGCTCGGCACGCTGGAGCGCGGCGTCGCCGACCGCACCTTCCGCGCCGACCTGGACATCCGCCTCACCTACCGCTTCGTCCGCGACACCGTCTGGGTCGCCGCGTCCTGGTACCGGCCGGGCGGACTGCACAGCCCCGAGGAGATCGCCCGCCAGTACCTCTCGATGGTCCTGGACGGCATCGCCCTGCGCACGTAACCGACCCGTCACGCCCCAGGAGGAGCAGCAGCCATGGCCGAGGCATACATCGTCGAAGCGGTACGCACCCCGGTCGGCCGGCGAGGGGGCGGACTCGGCCGGGTCCACCCCGCCGACCTCGGCGCCCACGTCCTGAAGGCACTCGTCGAACGGGCCGGCATCGACCCGGCGGCCGTCGACGACGTCGTCCTCGGCTGCCTCGACACCGTCGGACCGCAGGCCGGCGACATCGCCCGCACCTGCTGGCTGGCCGCCGGACTGCCCGAGGAGGTCCCCGGCGTCACCGTCGACCGCCAGTGCGGCTCCTCCCAGCAGGCCCTGCACTTCGCCGCCCAGGGCGTCATGTCCGGCACCCAGGACCTGGTCGTCGCGGGCGGCACCCAGAACATGACCCAGATCCCCATCGCCTTCGCCTCCCGTCAGGCCGCCGAGCCCCTCGGTCTGACGGAAGGCCCGTACGCGGGCAGCGAGGGCTGGCGCGCCCGGTACGGCGACGCCCCGGTCAACCAGTTCCACGGCGCCCAGCTGATCGCCGAGAAGTGGGGCATCGGCCGCCGGGACATGGAGGAGTTCGCGCTCCGTTCCCACCACCGCGCGATCCGCGCCGTCGACGAGGGCCGCTTCGCGCGCGAGACCGTCGCCCTCGGCGACGTCACCACCGACGAGGGACCGCGCCGCGACACCACCCCGGAGAAGATGGCCGCGCTGAAACCGGTCGTGGAGGGCGGCACGATCACCGCGGCCTGCTCCTCGCAGGTCTCCGACGGCGCCGCCGCCCTGCTCATCGCCTCCGAGCGCGCCGTCGCCGAGCACGGCCTCACCCCCCGCGCCCGCGTCCACCACCTCTCGGTGCGCGCCGAGGACCCGATCCGCATGCTGTCGGCGCCGATCCCCGCCACCGCGCACGCCCTGAAGAAAACCGGGATGACCATCGACGACATCGACCTGTTCGAGATCAACGAGGCGTTCGCCCCGGTCGTCCTGGCCTGGCTGAAGGAGACCGGTGCCGACCCCGACCGGGTCAACGTCAACGGCGGCGCGATCGCCCTGGGTCACCCGCTCGGCGCAACCGGCGCCCGGCTGATGACCACCCTGCTGCACGAACTGGAACGCACCGGCGGCCGCTACGGACTCCAGACCATGTGCGAGGGCGGCGGCCAGGCGAACGTCACCATCGTCGAACGGCTCTGACCGCCGGTCCCGGCCCGACGCCGCCGCCGGGCCCTCGGGGACCGGCCCCGAGAGCGATTCCCGACGGAGTTCCGAACACTCCCCGGACCGGAAACCACAAGGGTCCGGCCGGGAACCGGAAGGGAATCCACCGACCTTCGGCGCGGCGCGTTCCCGTCGAAGGTCGGCGGAACGTGCTACGGTTGTCGCGTTGCAGTTTTGGTACCCATGAACTTTATGTGCGCCTGACGGGAATGCTTCCTCAGGCGCATTATTGTTTTCCGGCTTCTCCGGATGGGGCTCAATGCGGCGACCTGGGAATTCGTGAGTGCGGATTTCCGGCACTGCACCTCTGTTTAGGAGAACGACATGGCTACTGGAACCGTGAAGTGGTTCAACTCGGAAAAGGGCTTCGGCTTCATCGAGCAGGACGGCGGCGGCGCCGACGTCTTCGCCCACTACTCCAACATCGCCACCTCGGGCTTCCGTGAGCTCCAGGAAGGCCAGAAGGTCACCTTCGACGTCACGCAGGGCCAGAAGGGCCCGCAGGCGGAGAACATCGTCCCGGCCTGATCGCCGGACGCGTACCTCGCAGCCGGGGCCCGCACCGTGAAGGTGCGGGTCCCGGCTTGTGCTGTCCCGGGGCACCGCACGACGGCAGCCCCCGCAGCACTTCCCCGCAATGGAACACGAATTCCAGGAACTCCCGAGGAATCCCCCAGGAGGGCAATTCCGTATGACCCGCTCCGAACGCCAGGACCGACCCGCCCGCAACCGCCCGTCGAGGGGGCGCGGCACGGCCCCGGCAAAGGCAACCGCCAAGGGTTCCGGCAAGGGATCCGGCAAGGCGTCGCCCCGTCGCAGGGCCACGCCGCCGCAGGGTGAATTCGCCCTGCCCGAGACCATGACCCCCGCACTGCCCGCCGCCGAGACGTTCGCCGAGCTGGACATGCCCGCGGCCCTGCTGAAAACCCTTGCCGCGCAGGGCGTCACTGAACCGTTCCCGATCCAGGGCGCCACCCTGCCGAACTCGCTCGCCGGCCGCGACATCCTCGGCCGCGGGCGCACCGGCTCCGGCAAGACCCTCGCCTTCGGCCTCGCCCTGCTCGCCCGCACCGCCGGACGGCGCGCCGAGCCGCGCGCCCCGCTCGCCCTGGTCCTCGTGCCCACCCGCGAGCTCGCCCAGCAGGTCACCGACGCGCTGACGCCGTACGCGACCTCCGTGCAGCTGCGTCTGGCCACCGTCGTCGGCGGCATGTCGATCACCAAGCAGTCCGGCGCGCTGCGCCGCGGCGCCGAGGTGCTCGTCGCCACGCCCGGACGGCTGAAGGACCTCATCGAGCGCGGCGACTGCGACCTCGGCCAGGTCGCCATCACCGTCCTCGACGAGGCCGACCAGATGGCCGACATGGGCTTCATGCCGCAGGTCGTCGCCCTGCTCAAGCAGGTCGAGCCGGACGGCCAGCGGATGCTGTTCTCCGCCACGCTCGACAAGAACATCGACCGGCTGGTCAAGATGTTCCTCACCGACCCCGTCGTGCACTCCGTCGACCCGTCCGCGGGCGCGGTCACCACGATGGAGCACCACGTGCTGCACGTGGCCGACGCGACCGACAAGAAGGCCGTCGCCACCAGGATCGCCGCCCGGGACGGCCGCGTGATCATGTTCGTGGACACCAAGCGCGCCGCCGACCGCTTCGCCAAGCGGCTGCTCGCCAGCGGCGTACGGGCCGCCGCCCTGCACGGGGGACGCTCCCAGCCGCAGCGCAACCGGACCCTGGACCAGTTCAAGAACGGCCAGGTCACCGCGCTCGTCGCGACGAACGTGGCGGCCCGCGGCATCCACGTCGACGACCTCGACCTGGTCGTGAACGTGGACCCGCCGACCGACCACAAGGACTACCTCCACCGGGGCGGGCGCACGGCGCGTGCCGGGGAGTCCGGCAGCGTCGTCACCCTGGTGCTGCCGGAGGAGAAGCGGGACATGACCCGGCTGATGGCCGACGCGGGCATCGCCCCCCGGACCACCCGGGTCTCCTCCGGCGACGAGGAACTCGTCCGGATCACCGGCGCCCGCGAGCCGTCCGGTGTCGCGGTCGTCATCGAGGTCCCGCAGCCGACCCCGCCGAAGCAGCGCACCCGCTCGGGCAGCGGCTCGTCGGGCGGCGGTTCCCGCTCGGGCGGCCGCAGCCGGGGCCGGCGCGGCGCCGGGCAGGGCGGCGGCGAGGC
>NZ_JBEXPY010000054.1:0-48868 GCF_040612315.1 Streptomyces sp. NPDC006435 | reverse complement strand
ACCCACTCGGGCGCCACACCGGTCAACCGGGCACCGAGACCGGCGACGACCCCCGCACAACCGACAACCGCAGCCAAGTCCTCACTGGGCGACTCGGTACGCACCAGCTCCTCGATGTCGTCCAGCATCCGCGGCAGCCCGGCCTCCAGAGCGGTGACGATCTCGGTCACGTCAGCCCACCTTGGGGGTGGCCCGGCCACCGTGGTGGATGTACGGGGTGCCGTCGGCGAGTGTGTAGAACACGACCGGGACCCAGAGCTCGAATCCGGGCCGCTGCACGACGAACAGCCCGGGTTCGACGGGGTGCAGTTCGTACTCGTTCTCCGTGTCGGGGGCCAGTTCGGCCAGGGGGCCGGTGATCCGGTCCAGCATCACCAGGCCGCCGTCCCGCTCCACGATCTCCACCCGGCTGGAGAGCCGCTGGTACACGCCGACGTAGTCGGCGGGGTCCACCGCCACCGGCTCCGTGGCGGGCTCGAGGGTGGTGCGCATCGTCACCCCGGCCAGGTCCTGGACGATCTCGGCGTACAGGTCCCGGTAGAGACCGGAGGTGTCGCCGCCGTTGGTGAGCAGGCAGATCGCCAGCTCGGCCTCGGGCAGGACCCGCAGGTAGGCGCTCTGCCCGATCGTGTTGCCGTCGTGCCCGTACACCCGTTGTCCGTCCCAGGTGTCGAGGAACCATCCGAGCCCCCAGGCGTTGCCCAGGATGTACGGGTCGGGCAGTTCGACCTGCGGGGTCTGCATGGCGGCGACGGACTCCTCCGAGAGGAGCTTGGTGCCGTCCGCGGCGACGCCCTTGTCGAGGTGCAGTCGGACGAACTCCAGCACCTCGCGCGGTGTGGAGCAGATCAGTCCGGCCGGCCCGGCCGAACGCATCAGCCCCCACATGGGGGCCTGCGCCGGCGGACTCCCCAGGTGCCCGATGGCGGCGCGGAAGCGCAGCACCTCCTCCGGCAGGGTCGCGGTGTGCGTCAGGCCGAGCGGCCGGTACAGGCGCTCGCGCATCAGCTCGTCCCACTGGACGCCGGTGACGACCTCCAGCACCCGGCCGAGCAGGGTGAAGCCCGCGTTGCAGTACGACATGGTGGCGCCGAGCGGGTGGTTGGGGGTGGTGTCGCCCAGCAGCGCCACGTACTTCTCCAGGCAGTCGTCGCCCCGGCCGGTGTCGGTGAAGAGGTCGCCGTCGATGCCGCTGGTGTGGGTCAGGAGGTGCCGGAGCGTCAGCCTCTCAGTCAACTCGTCGGTGGCGAGCCGCAGTTCGGGGAGTACGGAGGAGACGGGGGCGTCCAGTTCGAGGACGCCCTCGTCGACCAGGGCCATGGCCACCGTGGTGGTCCAGACTTTGGAGATCGAGCCGATCTGGAAGAGGGTGTCGGTGGTCGCCCCGATCCCGGCCTCCGGGTTGGCCATGCCGATGGCGGTCTCCGCGACCAGTTCGCCGCGGTGCAGGATGCCGAGCGAGGCGCCGGGCACGGAGTGACGGGCGGCGAGTTCGGTGAGGCGGGCGGCCCAGCGGGCTGACAGCTCGGTGGTGTCGGTCATGTCGTGCTCCGATTCCGTTTCGTTCAGCGGTTGGTGTGCGTGGTGACCCATTCGATCAGCCTGCGGGAGTAGTCCTCCCGGTGCGATGGCCGGCCGTCGAGGAGGAAGAGGTGCGAGCTGCCGGGGTAGACGACCAGCCGGGCCGGTACGTCCCTGGTGCGCAGGGCGTGGAACCACTGTTCGGCCTGGCCGACCGGGCAGGTGTCGTCCGCGCTGCCGTGCAGGATCAGGGTGGGCGCGCGCACCGCGTCGGCGTGGCTGAGCGGGGAGAGTTCCGCCAGCCGGGCCGGGTCGCCGATCTCGTGCTCGGCGATCAGGTGTCCTTCTTCGGAGGTGCCGGCCATGCTCTTCAGGTCGACCAGGACGCCGCCCGGGACGACGGCGGCGAACAGGTCGGTGCGGGCGGAGAGCCAGCAGGTCAGGTAGCCGCCGTAGCTGTAGCCCGTGAGCGCGATCCGGCCGGGGTCGACGAGCCCCTCGGCGACGAGGGCTGCGACCGGTTGCAGGACGTCCTGTTCGTCCGTCTCGCCCCAGGCGCCCACCGCACCGGTGTAGAACGCCTCGCCGTAGCCGTCGCTGGCGCGGACGTTCAGCGTCAGGATCGTCCAGCCCTGTGTGGCCAGTTCCTGGTGGTAGAGGTGGACCGGGTCGGAGTGCGGGGCCCAGGCGTTGTGCGGGCCGCCGTGCACGTCCACCAGCAGCGGGCCGCCCGGGGGAGTGTCCGCGGCCCGGGTGATCATGCCGTGCACGACGGTGCCGTCCGCGATGTCGAACTCGCGTTCGGCGACCGGGTGGAGGGCGATCTCCGGAAGTGACCGCGCCATGTGGTCGGTGAGCCGCGCGGGCTGCTGCCCGGACGTCCAGTCGTCGAGGTCGAGCAGCACGACCTCGGCGAAGCGTGCCGCGTCGGAGACCACGACCGCCGCCCGTCCGGCCTTCGCGGAGACCGAGCAGCCACTGACGCCGGTGCCGACGGACAGTGGGGAGGCACTGATCCCGGCCGCACCCACCCGGTAGAGGCGGGTGGCCCCCCGGTCGCGGGCGCAGAACATGATGTCGTCGCCGTGGAACTGCGGCAGCGCGCCCGGGTAGCCGGGCCCGCCGGGCAGGACGTTGCGGTCCAGGGCTGCGCTGACCGGGACCGGGGCGGAGCCGTCCAGCGGCTGGCGCAGCAGCTCGGAGTGGCCGACGCCGAACGTGGTGCGGCCGACGACGAGCAGCGCGGATCCGTCGGGGTACCAGCTCACCGGGCCGGCGAGACCGTCGGCGGGGCCGATCCGGCGGGGCTCGGGCGTGTCCGTCCCGACCTCCACGACGTGGGCGGCCGAGGGGCCGAGCACCGCCGAGTCCGGGCCGGTCTGCGCGGGGTAGGCGAGCCGGGTGCCGTCGGGCGACCAGCTCGGCGAGCCGACGTGCCGGTCGTCGTGCGTGAGCTGTACGACCTCGCCCGATTCCACGTCCACCACGAACAGCTGCGTGCGGACCGGGCCGATCAGGCCCGCCCCGTCCGCCTTCCAGCCGAGGGCGTCGATGACGACGGGTGCGCTGTCCGCGCGCCGGCTCTCGGGGGCGGCGAAGGCGATGCGCGTCCCGTCCGGGCTCCAGACCGGTACGCCCGCCCCGGCAGGGCACCGTTCGGGGGTGATGAGCGGTACGGCCTCTCCGCCCTCGGCGGACAGCAGATGGAGTCGGCCGGCGCGCAGGAAGGCCAGTCGCGCCCCGTCCGGGGACCAGCGCGGCGCGGTGTCCGCCGGGCCGTGGGTGAGGCGCCGGGCCGGGCCGCCTCCGGCGCGTACCTCCCAGATGGAGCGGAGCACCCGGTCGTTCCCGGCGTCCTGCGTGGTCAGGGTGTAGGCGACGCGTTCGCCGTCGGGCGACAGCGCGGGGTCGCCGGGGATCTCGAACCGGTACAGGTCTTCGATTGTCAGCGGTCGGGTCATGACGCCTCCTCGGCGAGGGCAAGGTCGGGTACGCAGGAGATGAGGTTGCGGGTCGTCGGGTGCTCCGGGTGGTCCAGCACCCGGTCGGTGGGGCCGCATTCGACCAGGTGTCCGCCGTCCAGGACGGCGACCTGGTCGCAGAGGTAGCGGACGACCGCGAGGTTGTGGGAGATGAAGAGCATCGCGAAGCCCAGTTCGCGCTGGAGCCGGCGGAGCAGGTTGAGCACCGCGCCCTGTACCGACACGTCGAGGGCCGAGGTGATCTCGTCCGCGATCAGCACGGCGGGCCGGGCGGCCAGGGCCCTGGCCAGGGCGACCCGTTGGCGCTGGCCGCCGGAGAGGGCGTCCGGGGTGAGGGCGGCCCGTGCGGGGTCCATGCCGACGAGCTCCAGGTAGCGCGCCACCTCGGCGTCGCGTGCGGCACGGCGTTCACGGGCCGGGGCCCGCCGTCCGCTCCGCGCCCCGCTCCCCGTGCCGTTCCCGCTTCCATTCCCGTTCCCGTTCCCGCTTCCGCCGGACAGTGCCTCGGCCACGGAGGCGCCGACGGTCATGCGGGGGTCGAGCGAGGCGTACGGGTTCTGGAACACCAGCTGTACGGGGCTTCGCCCGCGCCGGCGGGGAGCCTCGCTCCCGTCGATCAGTATCTGCCCGGACTGTTTCGGCGCCAGGCCGACGACGGCCTTGCCCAGGGTCGATTTCCCGGACCCCGACCCGCCGACCAGTCCGGTGACCGTGCCTTCCGGCACCAGCAGGTCGACGTTGTCCACGGCGGTGAAACGGCCGTAGCGGACCGTGATCCCGCGCAGTTCGAGTGAGCTCATGAGGTGGCCCTTGCCGTGTGTGCCGTGGACGCGACGGGTCGGCCCGCCGCTGCCGTACCGACCGGGTACCAGCAGGCGACCTGCCGTCCCGGCCCGAGGTCCGTCAGTTCGGGGGTGTCTTCGTGGCAGCGTTCCCGGGCCCGTTCGCAGCGCGCCGCGAACGGGCATCCCGCGCCGGTCTCCCCCGGCTCCGGCGGCCTGCCGGGAATGGTGGCCAGCTCCGTGCCGCGGTCCGTGGTCATGGTCGGGACCGCCCCGACCAGTGCCCGGGTGTACGGGTGGGCGGCGCCGCCGAGGAGCTCGGTGACCGGGAGGTTCTCGACGACCAGGCCCGCGTACATCACCAGGACCCGCTCGCAGACCTGGGCGACGACGGCGAGGTCGTGGGAGATCAGCAGCAGCGCGGCGCCGGTTTCCTCGCGCACCTCGGCGAGCAGGTCGAGCACCTGTTGCTGGACCGCCACGTCGAGCGCCGTGGTGGGCTCGTCGGCGATGATCAGTTTCGGCTTCCCCATCAGCCCCATCGCGATGACGGCGCGCTGC
Organism: Streptomyces sp. NPDC006435; assembly: GCF_040612315.1. Classification (NCBI taxonomy): domain Bacteria; kingdom Bacillati; phylum Actinomycetota; class Actinomycetes; order Kitasatosporales; family Streptomycetaceae; genus Streptomyces; species Streptomyces sp. NPDC006435. The sequence goes on along the minus strand of NZ_JBEXPY010000054.1, from coordinate 44,022 downwards.
CGCATCCCGCCCGAGTACTCGTGCGGCCGCTGCCGGGCCCGGTGTCCGGGGGTGGCGATACGGACGGCGCCGAGCCGGTCGACGGCACGCGCCGTGGCCTCGGCGCGGCTCGCTCCCAGGTGTACCTCGGCCACCTCGGCGAGCTGCCGGCCCACCCGCAGGGCGGGGTTCAGCGAGGCCATCGGGTCCTGGAAGACCATGGCGAGTTCGGTGCCGAGCCGCGAGTCCGCCCGCAGGTCGTGCCCGTCGAAGCCGAGGGCTCCGGCCGAGACCCGGCCCGGATGCGGCACCAGGTCCGCGAGCGCCAGCGCGCTCAGGCTCTTGCCGGATCCGGATTCGCCGACCAGGCCGACGGCCTCGCCCTTGCCGATGTCCAGCGAGATCCCGCGTACCGCCTGCCGCCCGCCGGGGAACGTCACCCGCAGGTCGCGCGCCCGGACCAGGGCACCGCCGTCGTGCTCGGCGGCCGGTTCGTCCGGTGTCACCGGCTGCTCCTGCGGTGCCGTCTCCGGTGCCTGTGGCGCCCGTCGGCCACCGGCCTGTGCGAGCGCCTCGCCGACCAGCCCGAACATCAGCCCCGTCAGGACGACGGCCGCGCCGGGCGCCAGGGCGGCCGCCGGATTCACGAAGATGCGGTTCAGCTGTTCGTTGAGCAGCCGCCCCCAGTCGTACTGCGGCGGCTGTACGCCCAGCCCGAGGAAGGAGAGGCCGGAGAAGGCGACCAGGACGCCGCCGGTCGCCTGGGTGGCGAACAGCACCGACGGTTCGGCGATGTTGGGCAGCAGATGACGTACCACCATCCTGAACCGGCCCACGCCGAGGATCCGGGCGGCCGCGACGTAGTCGGAACCCGCGATCGACGCCGTCAGGTTCTGTACCAGCCGCGCCATGGGCGGAACCATGGCCAGCCCCACCGCGAACACCGCGCCGGTGCTGCCCACCCCGAAGACCGTGGCGAGGAAGAGCAGGAACAGCAGCCCCGGAAAGGCCACCAGCACGCCCACGGTCGCGGTGATCAGCCGTCCGAGGCGCCGGCCCACGACCGCCGGGGCGACACCCAGCAGCAGCCCGCCACCGACGCCGATCACGGCGGCCAGCAGGGTGAGCCCCAGGGTCAGCCGGGTCGCCACCACGACACGGGCGGCGATGTCCCGGCCGAGCTGGTCCGTGCCCAGCCAGTGGGCGGCGCTGCTGCCCTGGTTGATCGCGTCCGTGTCGACCTGAGCCGCCCGGTCGCCGAGCAGCACGGGACCGAGGACGGCGACCAGCGCGACCAGCAGGCAGGCGGTGAGCGCGGTGACGCCGATCGGTGTCCGGAGGGTACGCCCGAGCCGGTGCCGCAGCGAGCTGTCATGGTCGTGATGAGGCATCGTCAACTCCCGCGGACGGTGGACTGGGGGTCGGCGACGGCCACGGCCACGTCGACGACGAAGGTGATCAGCAGTGCGGCCGCCCCGTAGACCAGCACCACGCCCTGGACCAGCGGATAGTCCTTCTCGGTGATCGCCTGGACGATCGTGGTGCCGAGGCCTGGCCAGGCGAAGACGTTCTCGACCAGCACGGTGCCGGCGAGCAGCGAGCTGAAGAGCAGGCCGCCCAGGGTGAGCGAGGAGGTCAGCAGATTGGGCAGCGCGTGCCGCAGATAGCGCAGCCGGGCCGGAAGCCGCTTCGCCCGCGCGGTCCGCATGTAGTCCTCGCCGAGCACCCGCAGCGCCTCCACCCGGACGATGCGCGACAGGGAGGCCGCCGGTACGACGGTCAGGGCCAGCACCGGTAGTACGTAGGAGTCCACACCGCCCCGCGAGGCGACCGGGAAGAGCGGCCAGGCCACCGCGAACGCCGCGATCAGGCCCACCGCCAGCAGGAATTCGGGCACCGCGCCCAGAAATCCGGTGACCCCGGTGAAGGCGAGTTCACCGCGCCGCCTGCGGCCGTCCTTGGTCAGCACCGCGGCCGTCATGCCGACGGGTACAGCGATCAGCAGGATCAGCGCGAACGCCGGAACGGCGATCTGCAGGGTGGCCGGCAGCCGGCCGGAGATGATGTCGGAGACCGGCATCTGCGCGCCGATCGACTCCCCGAGCCTGCCCTGGAGGAGATTTCCGACGAAGTCGGCGTACTGCTTCAGCAGCGACTGGTCCAGGCCCAGCGACTCCCTGCGGGCCGCGACCATGGCCGGGTCGGCCGTGGTACCGAGAGCGGCCCGGACCGGGTCGCCCGGAATCAGGTGGATCATCGCGAACGCGGCCGTGACCAGCGCCGCGAGCGAGACCAGCAGTCGCCAGGTGCGGCGCAGGAGGAATCCGGCCCAGGGGCTGCGGAGCCTCGCCCCCAGGGCGTCCGGGGTGGTCGTCGCCATCAGCCGGCGCTCCGGCGCAGGGTGCTCGGCACGATGCCGCTGCCGTCCACCTCGAAGGTGACGCCCTTTCCGTAGTACCGGTTCGCCTTGCTGACGATCGGCGCGATGTCGACGTGCTTGACCAGGGCGGCGTCGGCCGCTTCCCACAGGGGGCAGCCGGAGTCGCCGGGCTTGGCGGCGGCCCGGGCGATGAGCCGGTGGTAGTCGGGGTTGACCACGGAGCCGAAGTTGTTGCCCTTCGGCGGCGGCGGACCGTCGTAGAACTGGGTGAGCTGGTCGGGAAGTGTGACTCCGATGGGCGCCCAGGCGATGTCCCAGTCGCCGCCACCGAGCGTGCTGATGATGCTGCCGGACCCGGTGGGTTTCGCCGTCGCCTTCACACCGAAGGACGTCCACTGCTGGACGGCCAGTTCGACCGCCGAGCCGACCTGGGGCCCCTGGTTGGTCGCGTAGCTGAGCCCGACGGCGAGCGGCTTGCCGTCCTTGGTCCAGGTACCGCCGCTCTTCTTCCAGCCGGCCGCGGTGAGTGCGGCGGCGGCCTGCGCCGTGTCGTGGGCGGGGAGGTTGCCCGTCACCGTGTCACCGGTGCAGGGGGTGGGGGCGATCTCGCCGATGCCGGTGGCCGGCTTGCCCTTCCCGCCGGTGGCGACGCTCCCCAGCTGCTTCAGGTCCAGTACGGAGACCAGGGCCTTGCGCACCGCGGGATCGGCGGTCGGACGGCCGGCGGCCTGGTTGAACAGGAACTGTCCGAACAGCGCCGTGGAACTGCGGTACTTCACCTCGGCCGCGTCCAGTCGGTCCTGGTCGGCGCCGTTGATGAGGGCGACATTGATCTGACCGGCCATCAGGAGATTGGCCGCGGTCGACTCGTTGGCGACCACCTTGACCACCACCTTGCCGGGCATGCCCGCACCGGTGGACCCGTGGGGCCCCCAGCTGTACTTGTCCCGCTTGACGTACGTGTAGTGGTCGCCCGGAACCGCTTCGGTCAGCCGGTAGGGGCCGCTCGCGTTGGTGGCCCTGGCCAGTGCGGCCGGTTTCGCCAGACTGTTCTTGCAGAGCAGCGGCAGCAGCCGGGCCATCTGCACGATGAACGGCGCGGGCTTCGTGGTGGTGACGGTGACCGTCCGGGTCGCTTTGTCGGCCTTCGCCACGGCGGTGACGGGGACCGAGAGGCCGAGCATCGGCGACTGGTTCTTCGGATCGGCGATGTGGTTGTACTCGGCCGCCACGTCCTCGGCGGTCAGCGGCGAGCCGTCCTCGCAGGTGACACCGGAACGGATGGTGAACTCCGCCGAGGTGGTCGTGGCGGACCACTTCTCCGCCACTCCCGGCACCAGCGAGCCGTCGGCGTCGATGTGCACGAGCGTGTCGTACGCGAAGGAGTTCATCGCCAACGCGGTACTGACCAGCGCTGTCGTGGGGCTGAGGCTGCCGGGGTCACCGGCGACGGCGACAACCACCGTCGACCCGTCTCCGCCACCGGCGGACGTGTCGCCGCCGCACGCGGCCGCAGTGCCGACCAGGCCGAGCACCGTGACCACCGCGGCCGCCGTCCGGTTCCTGCGGGCCGTTCTGCTGCTGGTCTCCGTGCCTGCGGTGCTGGCCATGGTCACCTCCGGGGGAGCGGCACCCTGCCGCCGAGTGAGGGAACAGTAGGCAGCGGCGAACCGTCTCCGAATGGTGGCGCCGCACAAAAAACCGGCTCTCCGACGGTGCTCCGCACCGAAGACATACGCCCGGGTACAAGGACGGAGAGGTTCCGTCGGATTCCCGGACAGGGGCCGACGCCCGAACCGGCGGTTGATCCCTCGGCCGCCCCGGCGGTCGATCCGGCGGCCGGGAGTCCCTGAGTACGGATTCGCTCGAACGGCTCCCGCGGGAGGCGTCACGCCGTTCAGCCTTTGCCGGGACCGCGCCGGGCGGCGGGGCGGGGCGGAATGGGGCGAGGCGTCCCCGGATGTCTCGCCCCTCATTCCGTCACAGGCCGGCGTCGCGGTGGGGGTGCAGCCGTCGACCACGGTGAGTCGGACGCCGGTCAGTCGGCCGGAGGGCCGCCGGTCCGGCCTTCGGCGGGCAGGCGCGGCACCTGTCCCGCCAGGGCGAGGTCAACCAGCTGCCGCACCGTGTCGTCATGCACGGGAGCGGGCCGGAAGGACCGCCGGTAGACGAAGAACCCGTTCCAGAGGTCGAGCAGCGCGTCGGCGTCGATGTCCGCGGGGAGGTCGCCGCGGGCGATCCCGCGCTGCATGACGGCCCGGACCTGGTCCCGGCGCCGCAGCACGACATCGAGGAAGGACCGGAGGACGCCCGCTTCGTCGACTGCCGCCTCGGTCAGACACAACCGTGTGAAGGTGTCCCGGGCGCGGGTGAATTCGTCGATGTGGTCGAAGACGACGTGCAGTTCGGCGCGGGTGTCACCGAGGTCGGGAACGGCGCGTACGTCGGCACGGGCGACGAGCGCCTCGGCGGTCACCGCCGCCTTGTGCGGCCACCACCGGTAGAGGGTCTTCTTCGACACCTTCGCGCGTACCGCGATCTCGTCCATGGTCATGCCGAGATAGCCGACCTCGGCGAGCAACTCGTCGGCCGCGCCGATGACCCGGTCCCGGACGTCCTCGCTGCGGGGCCGGCCGACCGGTCGCTGAGTGATCTTAGCCATGGCATTCCATTTCGGGGCATGCGGCGCCGCACGTCAATGGGAAACGAATGGTTTCCCCGAGACGATGCCTCCATTGCCACCTCCTGGCTATTCTCCGGACGAACGAGTAGACATGGGATCGCTTGAGGAAACGGATAGTTTCCATTTTCGCATGCCTACTTCAGTGGAGGGGATCCCCATGCCCGCAGCCGACTCATCGCTCCGCGACCGCGTCGCCGCCCGCCTCGGCACGTACGAGGACCGGCTTCTGGAGCTCAGCCACGCCCTGCACGACGATCCGGAGATCTCGTTCGCCGAGACCCGGGCCGCCGAACGGCTCGCGGTACTGCTGGAGGACGCCGGCTTCGCCGTGAATCGCGCGGTGTGCGACCTGCCGACCGCGCTGACCGCCGAGTACGGCAGTGGCGACCTGACGATCGGGGTGTGCGCGGAGTACGACGCGCTGCCCGAGATCGGCCATGCCTGCGGACACAACATCATCTGCGCCGCCGGTGCGGGCGCGGCGATCGCGCTCGCCTCGGTCGCCGACGAACTCGGCTTCCGGGTGAAGCTGCTCGGCACCCCGGCCGAGGAGGAGGGAGGCGGCAAGGTGCTGATGCTCGAACGCGGCGCCTTCGACGACGTGACGGTGGCGATGATGGTGCACCCCTTCCCCGTGGACATCACGGACCCACGCGGCTCCAGCAACGCGGTCGGTCGCTTCGAGGTCACCTTCACCGGCCGGGCCTCGCACGCCGCGGCGGCCCCCGAGGGCGGGCTCAACGCCGCCGACGCGGCAGTCATCGCCCAGGTCGCGGTGGGCCAGCTCCGCCAGCAGCTGCGGGACGGGTACCGGGTGTCCGGGATCGTCCGTCTCGGCGGGGAACGCACGAACATCATCCCCGAGCGGTCGGTGCTCGAGTACGAGGTGCGCACCCCCACCGGCGGGGAACTCACCGACCTGCGGGAGCGGGTGCTGAACTGCTTCCGCGGCGCCGCGCTCGCCACCGGAACGGCCGTGGCCGTACGGCAGATCCAGCCCGACTACCTCGATCTGCGCCATGACCCCGCGCTGATGGCCTCTTACGCCCGCAATCTGCGCGCGACCGGGCGGGAGGTACCCGAGCCCGGTCCGGTACCGCAGGGCACGGGCGGCTCCACGGACATGGGCAACGTCACCCACGCCCTGCCCGCCATCCACCCCGGCCTCGGGGTGCTGGGCGCCGGTGGCATGCCGCACACCCGGCAGTTCGCCGAAGAGACCGCGAGCCCGGCCGCGGACGACGCGGTGCTCGACGGAGCACTCGCGATGGCATGGACCGGCCTGGACCTGGCCTCCGATACCGAGTGGCGGGCCCGCTGCGCAACCGCTCGGCACGGCTGACGCACGCAGGGCCCGGGGCAGGATCCGGGTTGTGCCGGGGCGTGCGATGCCGGCGTCATGACCGGTCGGCCCGAGCGATCGGAGATCTCCGTTGTTTGCCGATCCGGTCGGGACATGTCCGACCGGGACGGACCGGCCGTACTGCTGACTGCGTACCATCTGCAGACTCAGGTCGAGAAGGCGAGGCCGTCGCCGACGCGGGTGGGCTGCCGGAATGGAGTTCCCCGGGGTCGGGACGGCTTGATGCGGGGGCGTACGGGTCCTGGAGGAAGCAGTCCAGGCAGTGGGTAGGAAGAGCGGCACGCGCAAGCGGTACACGGCCGAGTTCCGGAAGGATGCCGTCGAGTTGGTCTGTTCCTCCGGGCGGACGGTGACGGAAGTGGCCCGGGAGTTCGGGGCAGCTCACTTGCTGGAAGCGGCCACCGCATCGGCCCGGCGAGTGCCTGCTCGGCCAAGGCCGGGCCCATCGTGTTCACCGCGCCTTCGGCGGCCCGCCGAGCACGAGGCGGTCCTCGCCCTGGCCGACGGCCCGGGCGGTCCGGCGGCGGCGGGCGAGGTGGGCGTCCCGGCGCGGGTTGCCGACCGCGTCCAGCAGCGACTGGTGACGGTCACGGCCGAAGCGCCAGAACGCGGGCCCGGCCGGGCCGTGCTCGCGCAGCAGGTCCAGCGTGGTCGCCACGATCGGGATGCGGCGGTCGTAGGAGCGGTAGCGGTCCTCGGCGAGTGGTGCGAGAGAGCAGGAGGCCGGAGGCCGGTATCGGACCAGGAAGTGTGTCACTTCCTTGACACACTTCGACGCGTCGGGCAGTGTGTCATGGAGTTGATACACATCGAGAGGGAACGGGGTCGGCCATGTCTGCTGCCGCTGAAACGGAAAGAGCATGGCGGGCGAGGCTGGACACTCCTGTGCGATGGGTCGGTGCGGCGTCCGGTCTGGCCGTCAACGCCCTGGTCTCCTTCAGCCCCGAGCCCGATGTGGATCTGCTGTACGGGTTTCCCGTATTCGGTCTGTGCGTCATGGGCGGTGTGTTCGCAGCGGATGTGGTCACGCGCCCGAGTCCTGGCCGGCTGCGAGTGGCCGAAGTGGCGCCGCGCCGGATCCGGGACCACTTGCCCCGATTCCTGACTGCCGCACTGGTCACGCAGGCTGTTGTCCTGACGGTGCTCCTGATCGTCGCCGCCGCGACGGGCTCGGAGGACGCCGACGGCCGTGCGGGACGGGCTCTTTCCGTAGCGTGCCCGAAGGGCAACCAACTGCTCTCGCCCTGGCCCGGCCCCTACTACGCCTGGCCGACCCTCGGCGGTCTCGCCCTCGGCACCGTCGCCTGCGCGTTGCTTCTGCGCCACGTCACCGCGCGGCGCGGGAGCGACGACCAACGCCGCACGAGCGTCCGGGCGGCGGTCGGCGCCTGGGGAGTGGTGGTGACCGCCCCTCTTTTCGCCGTATCCTTGACGATGGGCGCTGCGGTACTGAGCATGTCCTGCGCGGGCGGGATGAAGAGCGTGGCCCTGTGGGGGCTGGCCGTCACCGCTCTCACCTCCGCACTGACCGCGTCTCACTGTCTGGGAGTCCTGCTGCTGCCGCAGGCATACATCAAGGCTCGACCATGACGACAAACGGCATCAGCGTCAACGTCAACCAGGCTTCGCCTGTCCCGCCGTACGAGCAACTCCGCGCACAACTGGCGGATCTGATCTCCGTCGGTCGGCTGAATCACGGGGACAGACTGCCGTCCGTGCGCCAGCTCGCCTCCGACCTCGGGCTGGCCAACAACACCGTGGTGCGGGCATACCGCGAGCTGGAGACCGCCGGTCTGGTCAAGAGCCGCCGCGGCTCCGGCACTCAGGTCGTCGCTCCTGCGGCCACTGCCGACATCAAGGTGAAACTCGCGGAACACGCGCGCAGTTACGCGGCCGTGGCCAGGCAGCTCAAGGCCACTGACGAGGAAGCCCTCGCGGCGATCCGACAGGCTCTCGCGTGCCGCGATACGCCGTGACCCCGGAGAGGTGACCCCGGAGAGGGCCGGGGTCGTGTTTCAAAAGTCCCGTCCGCCCGGCGGGTCACGTGCCGGGGCCGGTTTCTGCGGGAAAGAGGGCGTCGGGTCGCGGTGTCCCGATCCGCACCGTCGCTTCTGCGGTGCGGATCGCTTCCTCGGGCTTCGTCCATGTCTCCTGGACGGTATCCAGGGCCTCGTGGAACGCTTCCAGGCAGTCGTTCCCCCGGCCCGTCAGCTCGTCGAACACCTCCTGGGCCACGTAGTCGAGCTCCTCCCGTTCCGGCCACTCATCGTCACACCACTCGCGCGGATGCCGTCCCGCCGGGGCCCGCACCTCGGCGACGTCGGCGAGGGCACCCGGATCGGCAAGCACCGCCCTGTACGTCCCTCGCCCCTGGGCCACCAGCCTGAGCGCGAAGCAGTCGAAGCCGTCGTCGGAGCACAAACCACTCTCGATCCGGCGCACCGCCCGCCACAGTGCGTCCGTGGCGACCGCCTCGCACGCGGCCTCCAGATGTGCCTGGAACTCCACTGATTCCGCGGCCGGCCGGGCCCGCAACTCCCCGCGCAGCCACTCCAGCCGTTCGTGCCGGTCACCGGGGCGACGGCCCAGCTCATCCATGAGCGCCCAGAAGGTCTTCTCGTCCGTGCCGCCCAGGATCGCAACCACCACTGACACCCCCGAGAGCCCCGTGCGAAAACAGCAGTGGCGGATCACGGAGCCTCGGGCTGGGGCTCCTCACCGTCGTAGGCCGCCAGTGCGGCCTGGCGGTATTCCAGCAGGTCGCCGAGGCCCTCGTGGGCCACGTGCTCCCGGGTCAGCGTCACCATGGCCCTGGCCTCGACCGAGGCCCATGCGTGCCGGGCACGCTTGTTGGCGCGGCGCCTGGTGTCGCTGCGCAGGAAGCCCGCTCCCGCCGCGAACCCGGCAGCGGCCAGAGCGGCAAGGGCGGCGGGAACGCGCACGTCCGCCGAGGCCAGTCCTGCCGCTCCCGCCGTGCCCGCGAGCAGGGCTGCGGGGAAACCGAGGGCGATGTCCAACTTGGCCCAGGACTCGGCCCGGCGGACGTGAGCTTCCCACAACGTTGTGCCGCCAGCTCGTGCAGCCGATCTTGCCGATGTGCGGCGGCAGATGAACGGCACCGGGTTCGGTACCGCTCGATGACCAGCCGCACCCCGGTCGCATCACCCGACCGCCGGACCGAACCTTCTCCGGAACCGCGAGCCCGGGACGGCCTTCACCGAGATCACCGCCCAGGAGGAAATCCTCCGGGCCCGGCCCCGCCGCACCGGGCACGACGGAACACTGGAGTCCAGCATCCGCGCCGCCCAGTACCGGGCCCGTACCGGGTACGGCCAGGCGCCACCACCGTGCCGGACCGAGCCCGGCACACAACCGCGACGCAACCCCCGGCACCGACCACGGACGCCTGACGCGGAGTACGCATATGCCCAGCGCAGGGCGGCCCCCTCCGGCTCACAGTCCAGGCCCTGATGCGCCTGACCGGCGAAGGCCAGGCCGACCTCGCCACCGGCACCGGCCCCGGCGGGACACCGGTTGGTCGGTCCGCGCAATCCTGCCCGCCCCCGGCGAGGAGACCCGTTGAGTATCCGCGTCCTGCTCGCCGACGACCAGACGATGATCCGCAGCGGCCTGCGCCTCATCCTGGAGGACCAGGACGACATCACCGTGGTCGGCGAAGCCGCCGACGGCGCCGAAGCGGTCGAACTCGCCCGCCGACTGCGCCCGGACGTGGGCCTGGTCGACATCCGCATGCCCGGACTGGACGGCATCGACGTCACCCGTGCCCTGGCCGGCCCCGGAATCAACGACCCGCTCCGGGTGGTCATCGTCACCACCTTCGACCTGGACGAGTACGTCCACGGCGCACTGCACGCCGGGGCGGTCGGCTTCGTCCTCAAGGGCGCCGCCCCCGCCCTGCTCACCGAGGCCGTCCGGGCCGCACACGCCGGGGACGCCCTGATCTCCCCGTCCATCACCCTGCGCCTGCTCCGCGACCTCGCCCCGGCGCGGACGGCGGCCGCGGCCCGGCCCGCCCGGCGTTGAGGCGCTCCACTGCCCATGAGGGCCACGCCGCAGCCGTCTGCTGCTACGGGCGACTCCTCCGCTTCACCACACAGGATCTCTCACAGGTTCTTACGCATGGACATCGACGACACTTCGTAGCCGCTGTGGCGGTACATTGCGATGGCCGCCTCGTTGCCTCCGACGACATCCAGGGCGAGCGCTGTCCTGCCCTCGTGAGCGACGAGTTCCTCGGCGGCCGCGAGGACGGCGGATCCGTATCCACGGCGTCGGAACGGCTCGAAGACGTTGACGTCGTACAGCCAGGCGGAGTCGGCGGTGCCCGACGCCTGACCCGGGTCCGGACCGATCCACGCGTTCCCCACCACCTCGCCCGATCCGTTCTCCGCCATCACGAGATGATGACCGGCCGTGTCGACGCCGTCAGGGAGGAACGTGGCCGTGCCGTGCCGTACCCGCTCCCGCGCCGGTTCTTCCGGCATGAACTTCCCGAGCACACGAACCGACTCGGATTCACGATGCTCAGCCGTCGCGTGATACTCCGCCGACGTCGGGAAGGCGCTCCCCGTCCGCGCGGCGGCCGACGTGCTCCTCGACCCGCTCGGCAGCCCGAACACGGTCCCCGACCACGGGGTCGGTGTCGGGAAGACCGCCGAGCGGATCGGCGGAGTCCTCGGCTGTCAGCCCGGAGCGCCGTGGCTGCCGATGCCCGGTTCAGGGGGAGAGAGGCCCAAGTCGGTGCGTCGGCGTTCCTCAAGGAATTCGATGCGCCGGGCCTGTTCGTCATTGATCACATCGCACACCCAGTCCCAGTGCAGCGCCACCCGGTCGCCGGCGGAGAGCCCGTCGAGCAGCGTCAGACCACCGGCCGAGCAGCGTACGGTCTCCTCCCGCCACGAGCCGTCGGTCAGCCCCGCGCCGTCCCAGCACAGAGGGCGTGACCGCACGGTCGCGATGTCCCTGTCGGCGGCCACGACCACTCCCGTACGGACCCGGCACTGGTCGAGCACGGACAGGGCGGTCGGATGGCCCACCGACCGCAGCATCGGGGCCCACGGATACACCTCGAACACCTGGAAGCTGTGATGGGCCAGGGCGCGCCGCCCGGCGTCGCGCCAGGTGCCGCCGCGCTGTCCCCGGAACCGGTCGGTCATGCGCTCCACCAGGGCGGCGGGATCGGCCCGGTCCAGCAGCTCGTTGCCGATCCAGTACGCCTCGACCACCCGTACGTCGAGCGGGTCCGCCAGGCCGGCCGTCTCCGCGAGGAACTGGAGATAGCACCAGGCCCCCTCGAACTGCCGAGCCCGCCGCTCGATGTCGGCGGTCGCGTCACGGCGCAGAAGGGCCGACGCATCGGCGGGGCCGCAGTAGCCGAGCTCGTTGGGCGGGTAGGCGTATCGCGCGAACAGCAGGGCGCCCTCGGCACTCACTCAGCAGATCCTCGGTAGTTGTTCGCCGATCGGCAGCCCGATCACCCGGCTCCCGCCCAACCCCGTCTTCGCCACGACCATCCCGGCATGATCCGGAACACAACTGCCGATCCTGCAGGCGGACCTGCCCAGGGGATGGGCCCGCATGGCGGCCAGCACCCGGTCCGCGTCCTCCGCCGGGACGATCGCGATCAGTTTGCCCTCGTTGGCCACCTGGAGCGGGTCGAGCCCCAGCAGGCTGCACGCGTCGCGCACCGTGGGCGGCACGGGAAGCAGCCGCTCGACCAGTTCGATGCCCACGTCCGAGGCGCGGGCGATCTCGTTCAGCGAAGTCGAGACGCCCCCGCGCGTGGGATCCCGGAGCACATGGAGGTCGGTACCGGTGGCGAGCATGGCGGCGACCAGTCCGTGCAGCGCGGCGGTGTCGCTCTCCACCGTCGTGCCGAATTCGAGGCCCTCCCGGCAGCTCATGACGGCCACACCGTGCACGCCGATGTCGCCGCTGACGAGCACCGCGTCGCCGGGATGAGCCCGGCGCGCGTGGATGTCGACACCGGGAGGGATCACGCCGATGCCCGAGGTGTTGAGGTAGACGCCGTCACCACTGGCGTGCTCCACGACTTTCGTGTCCCCGGTGACCAGGCGTACGCCGGCGTCCTCGGCGGCCCGGCCCACGGCCTGTGCGATCCGGCCGACGTCGCTCAGCGCGGTGCCCTCCGCGAGAATGAAGGCGGTGGACAGGAACAGGGGCGTCGCACCCGACATGGCCAAGTCGTTGACCGTGCCGTTCACCGCCAGATCACCGATCGATCCTCCGGGGAAGAACATCGGCTTCACCACGAACGAGTCCGTGGAGAAGGCGAGGCGGGTGCCGGATCCGACCGTCAGGACGGCCGAGTCACCGAGGTCGGCGGAGGCCGCGGCACCGTACGCGGGCAGGAACAGGTGCTCGATCAGCTCACCGGACATCGCACCGCCGCCCCCGTGCCCCATGACGACGGACGGGATGTCCCGCAGCGGGACCGGGCAGGTCCACCCCTCGAATTCGAGGTCGGGCACGTCGTTCGCCACAACGGTCATGTCCTGCATCGCGTCAGTCACTTCGCATCGACCAGTTCCAGGCGGCGGTGGGTGTAGTACGCGGCACACGCGCCCTCGGACGACACCATGGTCGCGCCGAGCGGGTTCCTCGGCGTGCACTCCTTGCCGAACGCCGCGCACAGATGCGGCTTGATCAGGCCCTGGAGAACCTCGCCCGAGCGGCAGAGCGACGACTCGGCGGTGTGGATGCCCGTCACGTCGAACCGCTGCTCCGCATCGAACGCCCGGTACTTCCCGGAGAGCTTCCAGCCGCTGCGGGGAATCATTCCGATGCCGCGCCAGGTCCGGTCGGTCACCTCGAAGACATCGGCGAGCATCTCCATGGCGGGCACATTGCCCTCCGCGCGCACGGCCCTGGGGTAGGCGTTCTCCACCTCGTGCCGACCCGTCTCCAGTTGGACAACGGTTCGGCGGATCCCTTCGAGGATGTCCAGCGGCTCGAAGCCGGTCACCACGATCGGCACCTTGTACTTCCGGGCCAGCGGCGGGTACTCGGCCGTTCCCATCACACTGCACACGTGGCCCGCGGCGAGGAACGCCTGCACCCGGCAGGTCGAGGACTCCATGATCGCGGCGATCGCGGGCGGCACCAGCACGTGGGACACCAGCAGCGAGAAGTTCCGCACCCCGAACCGCTGGGCCTGGTACACCGTCATGGCGTTCGCGGGGGCGGTGGTCTCGAACCCGATCCCGAAGAAGACGACTTCGCGGTCGGGGTTCTCCCGGGCGATCCTCAGCGCGTCGAGCGGCGAGTACACCACGCGTACGTCGCCGCCGGCGCTCTTGACGGAGAAGAGGTCCTGGCTGCTGCCGGGCACGCGCAGCATGTCGCCGAACGAGCAGAAGATGACGCCGGGTCGGGCGGCGATCGCCAGCGCCCGGTCGATGGTCTCCAGCGGGGTGACGCAGACGGGACATCCCGGTCCGTGGATCATCTCCACGCTGTCCGGCAGCAGTTGATCGATGCCGTGCCGGATGATCGAGTGGGTCTGGCCGCCGCAGACCTCCATCAGCGCCCACTTCCGCGTGGTGGCCGCGTGGATCTGGTCGATCAGCTTCTTCGCGACATCGGGATCACTGAACTCGTCGAGGTACTTCACCGGTCGGCTCCTTCGGGAGAGGCACCCTGTCGGGCTGCGTATTCGAAGCCGTCTCCGAACTCCTCGGCCAGGATGCCGAGCCGCTCGAAGTCGGCGAGGGTGTCCAGGGCCGACCGTTCGTCGAGGCGCTGGATGGCGAATCCGACGTGCACGATGACGTACTCACCGACTGCCGCATCGGGGATGTACTGGAGGCACACCTCCTTGCGCACCCCGCCGAAATCGACCTCGGCCATCACCGTGCCGTCGACTTCGGCGGTGCTGAGGACACGCCCCGGAACAGCCAGACACATGGTCTCTCTCCTCTGTGGATCCCTCTTGAGGTACGGCGGTGCGGTCGTGCGGCGGCGTCATCCCGATGCGGCGATCATGAGCTGGCCGAGGGCGATCCCGCCGTCGTTCGGGGGAAGCAGGCGCGGCCGCAGGACGGTGAAGCCCCGCTCGGTCAGGCCGCGTTGCGTGGCTTCGAGCAGTACGGCGTTCTGGAAGACGCCGCCGCCCAGCGCCACAGTGCCGAGGCCGGTGCGCGAGCGGCAGAGGTCCGCGAGGCGGGTGGTCAGAGCGGCGACGGCGGTGTGGAAGCGCACGGCGATCAGCCCGGCCGGAACGCAGTCCCGCACGTCGGACACCACGGCCCGAATGACCGGACCCGGATCCGCGACGGCGGGTTCCTCCCCCTTCCCGGGCCGGATGCCGAAGCGGTAGCCGCCCTCCGGTGCCGCAGGACCGGCTGCCGCGGTACGGGCCAGCCCTTCCAGTTCCATGGCCGCCTCCGCCTCGTACGCCACCACGTGCCGGACGTCGGCCAGGGACGCGACCGCGTCGAAGAGCCGGCCCATGCCCGACGTGGGCACGCAGCCGAATCCGGTGGCGAACTGATGGGCCAGCACGTCGCGTTCGGCAGGCGGGCAGGCACGGACCGCAGGCATGTCGTCGGCCCAGGGGATGCCGGCCGCGTGCAGATGCGCGAGGGCCATCCGGTACGGCCGCAGCACACTCGCGTCGCCTCCGGCCAGCGGAACGTAACCCAGGTGCGCGGCCCTGCCGAACGACGCGTAGCCGGCCACCAGGACCTCACCGCCCCAGGCCGCCCCGTCGGTGCCGTGGCCGGTGCCGTCGAAGGCGATGCCGATCACGCGCTCGTCCGCGCCCAGGCCGTGCTCCGCCATCACGGACGCGATGTGCGCGTGGTGGTGCTGCACGGTGCGGACCGGCCGCCCGGCCGCGTGGGTGCGAGCCCAGCCGCCGGAGTGGTAGCCGGGGTGGCGGTCGGCCACCAGCCGGGTGGGCGCCACCCCGGTGAGGTCCTCCAGATGCTTCTCGGTCCGGGTCAGAGCGCCGACCGTGGAGAGGTCGTCCATGTCGCCGATGTGCTGGCTCAGCCAGGCGTAGCGGCCCTCGGCCAGCGCACAGGTGTTCTTCAGGTCGGCGCCCACGGCGAGTGTCGGGGGCACGTCGAAGGGCAGTGCGAGTGGCAGCGGGGCGTATCCGCGCGAGCGGCGCAGCGGCAGCTCGGCACCGGCGGCCCAGCGGCTGACCGAGTCGTCGCACGGCACATGAATGCGCCGGTCGTGCCGTAGCCAGGCATCGACCAGCGGTGCCAGAGCGGTCAGCGCGTCGCCGTCGTCGGTGACAATCGGCTCGCCCGACAGATTGGCCGACGTCATCACGAGCGCGTCCGGGCCCGGCGGGTCGTCACCGATCCCGAAGAGCAGGACGTGCAACGGGGTGTAGGGCAGCAGCAGTCCGAGGTGGGGGCTGCCGGGTGCCACGGCGTCGGACACCCCGGCCCCGGTGGCGAGACGGGGGAGGAGGACGATCGGCCGGCGCCCACCGCTCAGCAGCTCCTCCTCGTCAGCCGTAGGAGTCACCAGCCCACGCGCGACGTCGAGGTCCGGCACCATCACCGCGAACGGTTTGCCACCGCGCCGCTTGCGCCGGCGCAGCTCCGCCACGGCCGCGTCGTCGCGGGCGTCGCACACCAGGTGGTAGCCGCCGAGGCCCTTGACCGCGATGATCCCGCCCTCGGCGAGAAGCTTCCGCGCGGTCCGCAGCGCGTCCGCGTCGTGCGACGGGAGCACGCCCTCCTTGCCCACGAGTTCGAGCCGCGGTCCGCAGTCGGGACAGGCGATCGGCTGGGCGTGGAAGCGCCGGTCGTGCGGGTCCTCGTACTCTGCCCGGCAGGCCCCGCACATTTCGAAGTCCGCCATGGTGGTGGCGGCGCGGTCGTACGGAAGGCCGGTGACGATCGTGAACCGGGGGCCGCAGTGCGTGCAGGTGATGAACGGGTGGCGGTAGCGCCGGTTCGACGGGTCGCTCAGCTCCTCCAGGCAGTCGTCGCAGGTGGCGATGTCGGGCGAGACCAGCGTCCTGGCCCGGCCGGACGCGCTGGACCGCTCGATGGTGAAGCCCGTACCGCCGCGCGTCGGCTGTTCGCTCGTACGCACGTCCTCGACGACCGCGAGCGGTGGGGCGTCGGCGCGAAGGCGGCGACCGAACTCCTCCACGGCCCCGGCCGTTCCCTCGACCTCGGCGAGCACCCCGTCGCCGGTGTTCGTCACCGAGCCCGTGAGCAGCAGCTCCGAGGCGGCGACATAGACGAAGGGCCGGAAGCCCACCCCCTGCACGACACCGCGCACCTCGAATCTGCGCCGGATCCGCTGCTCCCGGCCGCGGCCCATCATCTCCAGTCCCGACAGGGCCTCCCGGGCCTTCGTCCGGTCGATGAGCTCGACGGCGAAGCCCATGTGGAGAAGCACCCAGTCGTCGCGACCGGGCGCCTCGTCGAGCATGCCGATGTTGACGCGGCGCCTGGCGCCCTCCACGTCCACCAGAGCCAGCTGGCCCGCATACCCGTCCACGATCTCCACGACGCGGCCAGGAATGCCTAGACACATGATCAGGATCTCCGGGGTTCGGCGCTGTTCACGGACGCGGTCGGTACGGCGGGCACGAGCTGCCGGACCAGGGTGTGCACTGCCTGCATCGCCTCGGGCACCGCGCTGTCGACGGCTTCGCTGAGCCCGATGCCCTCCTCTACCCCGGCGGGTGTGCAGCCGACGAGGTAGGTGAGCGGAAGCGTACCGCCCAGTTGGTCCAGATTTGCCAGCACAGAAACCGGATTCATCCCGTGGGCATCGAATTCACCCGAACCGAGGTCCTCCACACCGATGCGGAGCACCGTCACCTCCCCGGGGGCGCCGCCCCCCGGGTACGCGTCGACCAGAACGAGTGCGTCGTACCCGTCGAGCAGGTCGTACGCGAGGTGCATGCCGCGGATGCCGTAGTCCACCACCCGGACCCGCGGGGGCATCCCGCCGTCGCGGGCCAGTCGGCGCACGACCTCCGGGCCGAAGCCGTCGTCGCCGAGGAACAGATTGCCGATGCCCGCGACCAGCACCCGGGCGGTGGTGTCAGGTTCCTTCGCCATCCTCGGCTCAGCCGCCCCCGGACTGGAGGTCGGGTGATTCCGGATCCTGGGCCCTCTCCGGCTGCACGGAGGTGTCGGAGCGTTCGTCCGAGGTGCCCGAGGGGCGGTCGGCCGGCCCGCCCGAAGGCCGGTCCGAGCCGGTGCCGCGGGATCCCTTCGGGCCCCGTTCCTCCTGCGGCTCCTCCTGGACGTCGCTGCTCTTCTCCGGTGTGTCCGCCATGGGGTGCTCCTTCATCACTTCACTCGGATCGGAATTCACATCGAACGGATGCGCAGGTAGCGGCGGATGTCGGGGATCGATCTGATCCCCACCGCCACGGCGACGAGCGCCACGGCCGCGGCCGCTCCGGTGGTGATGATGCCCAGGGTCTTCACGATCGGTTCTCCTCACGGTGCTGCGCCGTTTCCTCGACGCTCAGGGGTGTCAGCTCGTCGGGCGCGAAGTAGAAGTAGCGGCCGTACCAGTCGTGCAGGTCCGACGCGGGGTCGTCGACGAGGACCAGGGCGATGTGCGTACCACCGTCCACGTCCGACAGAACCGCCGTCACCCGGGCCACCCGGCCGGCGAAGAACAGGTCCTGCGCGTCCGCCCTCCGGGAGGGGTGGACGCGGACCAGACTGTCCTTGGCCACCCGGACCCCGTCGATCACGACCGTGTCGCTCCCGGGCCGTACCGAGGCGTCGGCCGCCGGGTCCCACCAGGGGGCGCCCGCGGTGTCGAAGGCGGCGGGTTCCACATCCCGGACGTCGGCCGCCGGGCCCACGGAGGGCGCGGGCTGCGGCGGGTGCGAGTCGCGCAGCAGGCCGTGCAGCTGCTGGAGGTCGGCGGGCGACATGCCGTCGCACCGGTCGATGATCTCCCGGGCCCGGGGGTCGGTGGCCCTGGCCTCCGCCTTCTCCTCCTCCGTCATGGTCATCACGCGGAGGGTCAGGATCTCGTCGATCTCGGTGGAGTCGAAGAGCGCGCCGGGGCTCTGCTCGGCGACCTCCGGGTGGTCATACAGGATGATCGGCGCACCGAGCAGGGTGTCCGTCGTCCCCTTCGGTCCGGCCAGCACTGGCCAGCACCTGCGCTGCCGGCAGCGGCCGGCGGCCGCCGCCGCCCCGGCGGGCGGTTCGAGCAGCGAGACGAACTCGGCTTCGTGCGCCCGCAGCAGCAGATGCGCGCCGATCAGCGAGGACCGGATCGCGGCGTCCTTGGTGGCCGCGGACTCCGGATGCTCGTTGCGCACCACCACCGAGAGGCGCACATATCCGTTGTCGACGACGGCCCGCGTGCGCACCCGGACCGCCAACGGCAGCCGCCGTCGCACGATCCGGCCCACCACCACGCCCCGTGCGTCGGTCACCGGCTCGGTGTCCTCGCCACCCGGGACCTCGTGGACGGCGTCCGCCACCTCACCCAACGGCAGAGCGGTCAGCACGACTTCACGCTCGACGGCCTCGTCCCAGGACATCACCGGCACCCCGTCGACGACGAGCTGCTCGACCGGTGTGTCCGCCCCGTCCTCGCCCGTGCCGCGCACCTCGCGGACCTGGAGCTGGAGGAAACGCAGATGCACGGTGACGGCGGCCGGCCCGCCGTGCGGCGCCAGCAGGCACTGCATCTCCATCTCCGGCTCCTCGCCGAAACTCGCCGCCGTGGCGTGCGGCGGGCCGAGGACCCCGAACTGCCAGCGCGACCGGTTCTTGTGCGAGCTCGCCCGGTACGGGTACAGGAGGTACCCCTCGTACAGGACGGCGTCGGCGATCGAACGCACCTGGTCAAGACTCACCGGACCACCTCGTCGTGCTCGGCCAGGAGGGCCCGGACCGTCTCGTCCCAGCTGATCAGCCCGCGTCGGGCCCGGAAGTCCGCGAAGCGTGCCAGCACCTCGTGGTCCAGCCGGATCCATCCGGTGTTCGGGTAGTGCGCCGCCATCATGCGCCGCCACACCTCGACCGGCATCGGATGCCGGGCCTCGCAGTCCCACGGCACCTGCTCGACCCCGAAGCCCTTGCTGCCGCGGGTGAAGACCGTGCCGGAGAACATCAGGACGAGAGGCACCGAACCCTCGCCCAGGGCGTGCAGATAGCGGGAGCCGATCACGTCGAAGTCGTAGGTGCAGGGCAGGGCGAGATCGACCTCGGTCGCACCGCTGAACCCCTGCACAGTGGTGTCGCAGCTCATCCACTGGAACGGTTTGAGGGTGTCCGTCCAGCGGTTCCGGCAGCCGAACAGCGCCACCAGGCCGCTCTGTTCGGCCTCGTCGTAATGGCGCCGCTGCGGCTCGATGCGGACCTGGCAGTGCAGCGCGATGGCGTGGATCCGCCGGCCCGTCCGCTCCTCGATCCGCAGCCGCGCGGTCAGCTGCGGTGCGGCCGCGTACGGCTCGGCGACGACATCGAGCACGGAGAACGCGAAGTCGTTCACGGCGCCCCGATCCCCGCGGCGGGCCGGCTGCGCTCCGCCACCCGCGCGAAGAAGCCGTCCATCGCGGCACGGGCCTCGGTGCCACCGTCGAACCCGCGCCACAGCGAGCGCAGTTGTCCCACCAACTCGTAGCAGGCGTCGATCGGCACGAGATGGCATGAAGCATCGCTCCGGGCCGTACGCCGGATCAGCAGCGCCTCCACATCCGGACGCAGCACGGCGAGCTCCGGGCTCGACTCGACGACGGCCGCCCAGGCGTCCAGCGGCAGTTCCGACTCGGTGGCCCCGGCGGGCCCGGGATAGAACGCGACCATCCGGTCCTGGACGGAGTTGCGGAACAGGAAGGCGAGCCCCACGGGAATCTGCAGCTCGTCCCAGGCGCGACCGTCCACAGTCAGCCCGGCGAAGTGCAGATACCGCTCGGGGACCGACCGGTAGCGCAGCTTTGCGTTCTCGTCGGTGAACAGCAGGTAACAGGACCGACAGCAGCACATCAGGGCGCGGCTGTCGAGGTTCACCACATGGGAGTGGCTCTCGCCGATCGGTTCCGCACACATCTCGCAGCGCTCACCGGCGGGCGGCCTCGGCCGGTTGCGCCTGAGCCGCAGCAGGGTGGAGGCCGGCGAGGCGGAACGACCCGTGGCGATCACGGCGCCACCGCCGCGGGCACCGCCACCGAGACCGCGGCACCGTCGGACAGCAGGGGCAGCGGAGCCAGGTGCACACCGTCCCCGTCGAGGCAGATCCCGGCCCGCCGCACGTCGTAGTGCGCACGGCACCCGGCGCAGCGCAGGACCGCGTCCCCGGACCGTCCGCCCAGCCGCCGCGCCAGCGTGGCACCCTCGAACGGCCGCTCGCAGCGTGCGCACCGGTCCTCGAAGGCGAAGAGATCCGCGCCCACCCGACAGGCCACCACCGGCATCCTGCCGACATCGAACCGGGCCACGGCACCGGACTCCAGCCCCGACAGCTCCGGCACGACCTCCCACGAGGCGCCGTCGTCGCCGGCCGTCCCGGACTCCGCGTGCAGCCGGGCGAACAGCGAGTCCACCGGTACCAACGGCCCCGCCGCCCCGGCGTCCTCGTCGGCCGCGGTCTCGACCTCGATCGAGGTGATCTCCGGCGCCGCCGCCTCCACCGCACCCTGCACGGCCAGCCTGAGCGTGACCGAGGACGACGGGCAGCCGTCACAACTGCCCAGCAGCCTCAACCGGACGGTTCCCTCGTCGGTGACGGCGAGCAGCTCCACATCACCGCCGTGCGAACCCAGATACGGTCGTACGCTCTCCAGCGCCCGCTCGACCCGGGTCTCCACGCCGTACGGATGCAGCCCGTGGACCAGCAGGACGCCGGCCACCAGCTCGTCGTCGGCCAGGGCGGCCAGGACGTCGTCGTCCAGCCGCCCCTGTTCGTGCACCAGGTCGAGCAGCCGTTCCAGCCCGGCACCGTAGAAGTCGGTGACGAGCCGGACCAGTTCCTCGCTGCGCTCGCGGGCGACCGTGCCGCCCGAGCCGCTGGCGGCGATCAGGGTGTCGATGCGTTCACCGGTCGTCCGCCAGTCGGGCGCGGCCGTGGACTCCTCCCGCGCCATCACTCACTGCCCGCGGACTGGGTGGGGGAGTGCAGGAGCTCCAGCTTCTTGCCCTCGCCGAGATACATGTGCACACCGCAGGGCAGACAGGGGTCGAAGCTGCGCACCGTGCGCATGATGTCGATGCCCTTGAAGTGCTCCCGGTCGTTCTCCTCGAAGATCGGCTGGCCCTGCACGGCGTCCTCGTAGGGGCCGGGCGTGCCGTACGTGTCACGGGGGCTCGCGTTCCACGGAGTCGGCGGGTACGGGTGGTAGTTGGCGATCTTGCCGTCCCGGATCACCATGTGGTGGGAGAGGACACCGCGGACCGCCTCGGTGAACCCGCAGCCCACGCCCTCCTCGGGCACCTCGAACTTCTCCCAGGTCTTGGTGTTCCCGGAGCGGATCTCCGTGAGGGCCTTCTCCGCGAAGTGGAGCGCGCAGGCGGCCGCGTAGGCCTGGAAGTAGCTGCGAGCCCGGTTGCGCTCGATGGTGTTGCTCCACTTCGGGACGTGCCACTCCAGCTCCACCGGCCCCTTGAGGGCGGTCTTGGGGAGGTTGATCCTGACGCTGTGACCGGTGGCCCGGACGTAGCCGATGTCGACCAGACCGGCCAGCGCGGTGGTCCAAAGCCGTGCGAGCGGCCCGCCGCCCGTGTCGAGCGCCAGGTAGTCCTTGCCGTCGAACCACCGCGGTGACATGACCCAGCTGTACTTGTCGTCCAGGTCCCGCTTCTGCGGCTGCGGGTTGGTGTGCTGGTTCCACGGGTGGCGCCGGTCGACCGGATTGCCGAGCGGGTCGTGGGAGACGAAGGTCTCCTGTTCGTCCCAGTCGTTGTAGTACGACGAACCGAGCAGGATCCGGATGCCGAGGTTGATCTTCACCAGGTCGGTGGTGACCAGCTTCCCGTCGACGACGACACCGGGGGTGACGTACATCTTCCGGCCCCAGTCGGTCATGTCCTTGTACTCGAAGTTGCAGTGCTCCGGGTCCTGGAAGGAGCCCCAGCAGCCCAGCAGGATGCGCCGGTTGCCGACCTGCTCGTACCCCGGCAGGGCTTCGTAGAAGAAGTCGAAGAGATCGTCGTGCATCGGCACGACCTTCTTCATGAACTCGACGTACCGCTGGAGGCGGGTGATGTAGTCCGTCATCAGCTGGATGGTCGCCACGGTGCCGACCCCGCCGGGATAGAGCGTGGAGGGGTGCACGTGCCGGCCCTCCATCAGGCAGAACATCTCCCGGGTCATCCGGCTGACCTGGAGCGCCTCGCGGTAGAACTCGCCGGTGAACGGGTTCAGCGATCGCATGATGTCGCCGATCGTCCTGTATCCGTGCGCGTCGGCGTGCGGGGAGGGGGTGCGGTTGGCCTGTTCCAGTACACCGGGATTGGTCTCCGCGACCATCTTCTCGCAGTAGTCGACCCCTACCAGGTTCTCCTGGAAGATGTTGTGGTCGAACATGTACTCCGCGGCCTCGCCGAGATTCACGATCCATTCGCCGAGGTGCGGTGGCTTCACCCCGTACGCCATGTTCTGCGTGTAACAGGAACACGTGGCGTGGTTGTCACCGCAGATTCCGCAGATGCGACTCGTGATGAAGTGCGCGTCCCGGGGGTCCTTTCCCTTCATGAAGACCGAATAGCCCCGGAAGATGGAGCTGGTGCTGTGACACTCGGCGACCACCTTCTGCTTGAAGTCGATCTTCGTGTAGATGCCCAGGCTGCCGACGATCCGGGTAATGGGGTCCCATGCCATTTCGACCAGGTCGTTCTCTCCCCGGCCGCTCCCGGCACCCTTGTGCTGCGTCGCGGTCATTGCGCCGCCTCTGCTTTCTGTCCATTGCGGTGATGTACGCGGTCACTCACCAGGTGCGTGTGGCGCCGGTGGTGAGTTTCTTGCCGGGCTTTCGCCATTTCGGTTCGCGGTCCAGGGCGTGGGTGGTGAGATGGCGCAGCCGCCGTATCGTCGCCCCGTAGGGTCCGACCGCGTTGGTCGAGAGCTTTCCTCCGGGGGGCTCGTCCATGAACGGCATGAACTTGTCCGGGAACCCGGGCATGGTGCAGCCGATGCAGATGCCACCGACGTTGGGGCAGCCGCCGATGCCGTTCATCCAGCCGCGCTTGGGCACGTTGCACTTGACCGCGGGGCCCCAGCAGCCCAGCTTGACGATGCACTTCGGCGAGCCGTACTCCGTCGCGAAGTCGGCCTGCTCGTAGTACCCGGCCCGGTCGCAGCCCTCGTGGACCGTCGACCCGAACAGCCACGTCGGCCGCAGCGCGTCGTCGAGCGGGATCATCGGGGCCTGGTCGGTGGCCATGTAGAGCAGGTAGGTGAGCGTCTCCGAGAGGTTGTCCGGCTGGATCGGGCACCCGGGGACGCACACGATCGGGATGCCGGCTCTGGACTTCCAGTCCCAGCCCAGGTAGTCGGGAACCCCCATCGCGCCGGTCGGGTTGCCCGCCATGGCGTGGATGCCGCCGTACGTCGCGCAGGTGCCGACCGCGACGACCGCGGTCGCCTTCGGAGCCAGCCGGTCGAGCCATTCGCTGGTCGTCACGGGCTGGCCCGTGGCGGGATCATTGCCGAACCCGCACCAGTAACCCTCGTCGTGCAACCGCTCGTTCGGAATGGAACCCTCGACCACAAGAACGAACGGTTCAAGTTCTCCTCGATCGGCTTTGAAGAACCATTCGAGAAAATCATCGGCACCACCGTTCGGACCGCATTCGAAATCGATGAGCGGCCAGTGGACGGAGACCTGTGGAAGCCCTGGCAGGGCGCCGAGCGCGATTTCCTCGATACTCGGCTGCGTGGCTGCGGTCAGGGAGACGGAATCGCCGTCACAGCTCAGTCCTGCGTTGATCCACAGCACATGGATCAGTGTGTCCTCCGCCTTTACCGATTCCTCTGTCGGCATGGAAGTGCCGCCTTTCAGAATGACGGCCCACCGGCCATCGGCCCCCCACGGGCATGTATGCGCACATTGCTACCATCACGCCTCGAATCGCGGGCACCGGCAACAGGGGGATTCGCCGCCCCGCCACGTCATCGGGGCCCGAATGACGGCATACGGTGGGCCGCTCGGGTGGTCCGGGCGGGGGACCGGTCCTGTCGGGCGGCGCCATGGTCCTCCCGTGGCCCTACGGTCGGAGCCACCCGCGGAAGGTCGAGGCACCGGTGCACGAGCTGGCCATCACACAGAGCGTCGTCGACTCGGTGTGCGAACGCGCCGGGGGGCGTCCGGTCCGATCGGTCCGAGTCCGCGTCGGCGTGCTCACGGCCGTGGTGCCCGACTCGATGCGGTTCTGCTTCGGCCTGGTCACGGAGGGAACGGCCGCCGAGGGGGCGCAGTTGGAGATCGACCAGCCACCCGGCGCCGGCCGCTGCCGCACCTGTGCCGTCGAATTCACCTTGACCGACCTGATTCTGCTGTGTCCCTGCGGCAGCGCGGATGTGGAGATCACATCGGGACAGGAACTGCAGATCGTTTCCATGGAAGTGGGCTGAACCATGTGCGGTACCTGCGGCTGTGCCGAGGAGGCCGGTGGGACCAGGATCGTGATGCTGCGGGAGGATGGTGCACCGGACCACGCTCATCCGCATCCGGACCGGCACCCTCATCCGCACGAGTGCCGTCAGCCGGGTGGAGCGGGTGGGACCGTCACCATCGAGCAGAAGGTACTCGCCAAGAACGACCTGCTCGCGGAGCGCAACCGGACATGGATGACCGACCGCGGCGTCGTGGCCGTGAACATGATGAGCTCGCCGGGCGCAGGCAAGACAACCCTGCTGGAACGCACCGTCACCGACCTCGGCGGCCGTCGGCCGGTGGCCGTCATCGAGGGCGATCAGGAGACGAGGCTCGACGCCGACCGGATCAGGCGTACGGGCTGCGCCGTGGTGCAGGTGAACACGGGGGCGGGATGCCACCTCGACGCGGAGATGATGAGGGACGCCCTCACGGCGCTGTCCCCGGCCGAGGGATCGCTGCTCATGGTGGAGAACGTCGGAAACCTGGTGTGCCCCGCCCTGTTCGACCTGGGGGAGCGCAGCAAGGTCGTGATCATCTCGGTCACCGAGGGCACGGACAAGCCGTTGAAGTACCCGTACATGTTCGCCGCTGCCGACCTGATCCTGATCAACAAGTCCGATCTGCTGCCCCATGTCGACTTCGACGTCGAGCAGTGCGCGCAGCACGCGCGCTCGGTGAACCCGGACGTGCGCGTGCTGACGGTCTCGGCGACCACCGGCGAGGGCCTGGCCCACTGGTACGACTGGCTGGCGGAGCAGCGGTAGCCGCCCCGCCGCCGCACCGCGGTCAGCCCCGGGGGAACGGGGGCTGCGGGACCGCGGTGGCGGACGCCGGGCGTTCCTTGCGGACGAAGGCCCGGCGCAGCCCGTGGTACGGGTGGTGCGGGTCCGCGAAGATGCGATGCATGCGGACGAGTTCGGCCTCCCGGTACGGGGCCAGGTCGACCCGGTCCCGCTCCTCCTTCTTCGCGTGGATCCGGGACTGCGTCGCGGGCAGGGCCGCCAGGCGGGTCGCCAGGGCGCCGACCTCCGAGTCGAACGACTGGGGTGCGCACGGGATCACCCTGTCGACCAGCCCGAGCCGGTGCGCCGCGGCGGAACCGACCGGCAGGGCGTCCCGCATGAGCCGGTCGGCCGCCGCCGCCCCCACCCGTCGCGGCAGTGTGTACGTCCAGTACTCCGATCCGTACAGCCCCATCAGGCGGTAGTGCGGATTGAATACCGCACCCGCCCTGCACCACACCTCGTCGGCGGCGAGGGCCAGCATCACCCCGCCCGCCGCGGCGTTCCCGGCCAGGGCGGCGACGACGAGCCGGTCCGTGGTCGTCAGCACCGCCTCCACCAGGTCGTCCATGGCGTTGATGTTGGCCCAGGACTCGGCACCGGGATCGGCCGCCGCCTCGATCACGTTGAGGTGGATGCCGTTGGAGAAGAAGTCCCGGCCACCGCCGACGACCAGCACCGAGGTGGGCCGGGAGCAGGCGAACCGGTAGGCGCGCAGCAGGCGTCGGCACTGCTCCGTGCTCATCGCGCCGCTGCGGAACGAGAACGACAGGAAGCCGGTCCCGGCCTCCTCCCGGTAGCCGATCTCGGACCAGGCGTCGTCGTCCCCGGTCCGGTGCAGCGGAGCCGGCCGCTCGGGCACGGCGGACAGCCGCCCGGCCAGCGCCGAGGTGGCGGGGAGCTTGAAGGTGGCCGGACCTCCCGGCGCCCGCCGTGGCCGCAGCTCGGGGATCCACACCGCGCCGTCGGTGGTCGCCCGGCAGATCGCACCGTCCCGGGTGGCCACCACATCCCCCGGACGCCCGCTCAGCCGGGACTCGGGATGCCCGCCGTGCAAAAACCACTCGCCGCCCAGCAACTCGTCGAGCACACCGGGCCGGGAGTCCGCCGCCCTGAGTTTGCGGACCACCGTCGCGGTGGAGTCCGACCCCCAGTCGATGCGGCGCAGTGGCTGGCGGAACAGGGGGCGGCAGCCGCCGCCGGAGGCCTGCGGCACCGGGGTGTACGTCCCCGACGCGAAGCGTCCGACCGCCAGAAGCACCGCCTCCACGGCGGCGTCCGAAATCTCGTTTCGGTACAGGTCGCTCTTGCCCACCGGGGGCAGCGGACAGGTCGCGGACGCCCAGACGTCGCCCGCGTCCATCTCCGCGTTCGCCTGAAGCACGGTGACGCCCCAGCGTTCCGCTCCCTCGTGGACGGCCCAGTCCAGGGAGGAGGGACCGCGGTCGCCGACCGGCCCAGGATGGACGACGAGGCAGGTGTGGACCGACCAGACGTCCCTCGGGATCGCGGTCTTCAGGTACGGCGCCACGACAAGGTCCGGGTGCTCCCGGCGGACGGCTTCCCGGACCGGGTCTTCCTCGTGCGCGAGTTGCACGGCAACGCAGTGCCCGTGGTCCCTGAGCTCCGCCTGGACACGTTGGGTGAGACTGTTGAAGGCGCTTGCGACAAGCAGGATGTGCACGGCGATCTCCCGATGGCTATGGTCCGTCCTGAACGAGCGTGAGCGCGGGTTCTCGCCCGGAGGGGCTCACCCAGCGGGAACATGCCGGGAATTCACCCGAAGCGCACAGAGCGGATAGAGCGGACAGGGAGCCGACCCGCTGCTTCGCCTGCCGAGTTCACAGCGGCGGACCGGCCCGCTGTCCTGTCCGGGCGCCACGGGTGGTTGGCACCGCCGGCTCATGTCCGGCAGCGACACATCGGTTTTGCGGGTGTCACGCGCGCGGCACCGAGCCGGGCCGCTGAGGCTGATCCTTTGAAGCGGACACTCTGATAAAGGATCTTGATGGTCCGGGGAGAGGGTTCCAGGCGGGACGCAGATCTCCGTATCCGTCAGTTCTTCAGGACGGCTTCGCCCACTTGAAGAACTGGCGGATTCTCACCGAGCTCCGTACCGACCCCGACCGTGCCACCCACCTGTCTCGCGCGCTGCTCGTTCTGACGAACATCGAGGCCGCTACCGACGGTTGATCTCTACCGCGGGCAGTCCACGATCAGCACATGCCCCGGAACGGCGTCACCGGGCCGGGGTCGGCTGGGTGAGGTTCACCGCGTTGCCGTCGGGGTCCTGGATGTGGGCGACGCGCTGTCCCCACGGCATGTCGTCGGGGCCGCCGCGGACCGAGCCGCCCAGCGCCTCCACCCGGCCGAGCGTCTCGTCGACGTCGTCGACACCGATGCTGAGCAGGATCCGTGGCGCCGCCCCGGTCCCCGGGTTCGCCTTGACCACCAGCCCGAGGTCGGTGTCGCCGATGCGCAAGCCGATGTAGAAGGCAGGGCCTTCCGCCGGTACCCGGAAGATTTCCTCGGCGCCGAACAATTTCGTATAGAAGCCGAGCAGAACGTCCTGGTCGGCAGTAATGATCACCGGCTGGATGGTGGACATGGCACTCCTGTCGAGAACGGTCGTGTCGCCGGGTAGACCGTTCGAGGACGGTGAACTCATCGGCAAAACCACCCCGCCGGACGATCTGCAACACGGACTGCCGCCCACGACCAGCACGAGCACCCCGAAACGAGGCAACGCCACCCCGCTGACCAGCCACTTCAAGATGGCGGAGCTTCGATGGAGTCACCGGGGCGCGTCGTTTGCGGCGTGAGGTCGAGCGCGGGTTCTGGCGCGAGATCGCCAAGGGGCTCCTGGGCGAGGAGGGCGCTGCTGAGGGCGCAAGGAGCCGGAGTCCATGGGACAGGGTGTCGGCCGGGCCGTGCTCCGTCCACGATCTCCCGCGGCCTCCGCCGCAGCGCGGCGACCCGCGCGGGCAAGCCGGACTGCCGTGCCTCGGTCGCGCGGTGGAGAGCGGACCTGCCGGCGCTTCGTCCGAAGGAGGTGAAGCCCGTCGCGCATCAGCGACTGCGCGCACATGTGCAGGAGAAACCGTCGGGCCACGCGCACCGTCTGCGGAGCCCTTGGTGCAGGGGCCCGGGACGGAGCGTCGGAAGGGCCGCGACAAGCCGTATCGCAAGGACCGGGAGTGGAGGCCGGCTGCGCCGATGTGGTGTGCGTCAACGACGCCCGACAGGTGCCCGCGCACGGTGCCTGCCCGCGGCCGGGTACGGGCAGGCCTCGGCAACTGCCCGTCCGCAGTGGCACCCCGGTGACGGGGGAGGATGCCCGGCCAACCGCCGCTCCCGCTCGGGACCCGATCAGTGAGGCAGGGGCACACCTTCCCGCCGGCCCGCCATCCCGAGATCCTCGATTTCGGCCACGTGCCCGGCCTTCGGCGTCACCAGGAACGCTGCTTCCCCGACAGCCCCTCACCTTCGCTGCGCCGACCCGTGGTGCGCCAGGGCCCGTGCCACCAGGGCGGCGGGCTCGGGGCGCGCCTGCAGGGCCTTCAGGATCAGCATCCACCACCGGTGCAGCCGGTCGGGGAGATCCTCGTGCTCCGCCATCTCCTCGGTGAGGTCGTACAGCCCGAAGAACGAGCACACCAAGGTGGTGGCGGTGCCCGACGGCTCGACTTCGTCGGCCAGTTCGCCGTCGTCGCGCGCCTTGGCCAGAAGGCGAGTGGCGGCAGCCGTCCAGACGGCGAAGGGAGCGGGTATGGCGACGTCGATGGTGCGGCGCTCGGCCCACAGCCGCGCGCCGGCCCGGGTCATGACGTCGTCGCGCAGTGCCTTGGCGATATCGAAGCTGAGGGCGACCAGCTTCTCCAACGGCGGTATCCCGGGGGCGGTATAGCGGTCGTTCAAAATCGGCCAGGACGCGAACTGTTCGCGCACCACCGCCAGTGCGAGCTTCTCCTTGCTGGAGTAGTGGAAATAGACGGCCCCGCTGGTGCGCCCTGAAAGGTCACTGATCTCATTGATGCTTGTCCGTGCGTACCCTTGTTCAACGAAAAGGTGTGCTGCGGCTTCCAGTAGAGACCTTCGCGTTGCACGCGCCCTGTCCTGCATGCGTTTTCCGCCCTCGTTCGTCAGTTCGCATTTCCTTGACCAAGGAAAGTCGTGCGCCGTGGCGCACACACGGCGCTCCGCGCCGTTAATGCTTGGAGATTATTATTGTTCTCGGGTCGTACGTGAGTGCGGTCGATCCCGAAAATTCGTTCCCCGTCGTTGCTGCCTGTGTGGGCGCCCGTCTTCGTGGTTCAGAATCTACAGTCAACTCCCCTTGGTTCCGCTTGAGTTGGGGGGAGAGTTTCTGGCGCGCCCGTTATCGGTTGTCGCGCGCGCATCGCGAGTACTGGGTAATGGGTGTTCCGTCAAACACTCAAAATGATGATTGCGCCCACTTGGCCAAGGAATTAACGTAGTCATCACGATGTTTCTGGGGGTCATCCGGAGAAAATCGGACGACGTCCTTTGCCGGAGGACCCGGAGACGAGGCATCGGCCTTCACGCGTGGTCGAACGGGAGCTCGTTCGACAGTGCGCACTCTCTGCGGCCAGGCGCGCCTCTCCGCAGCGCCCTGCTTCCTACTGCGAGCACCAACGACGCGGGGTGGCGCGCTCTTTCGAGAAGGGCAGGTAAATGTCACCTCGTCGCATCTTCATCTGGTTCCCAGCCGCCATCGTCTTCGACTGTGACGGCACCCTCGTCGATACCGAACGACACTGGCAGGACGCGCGCAGCCGGGTCTTCGGAGAGTTCGGTCTGAAACCCCGCCCAGGCTTCGCTGATCGGGCCAGGGGCGTGCACTACGCCGAGTGCGGCAGCCTCATGGCCAGAGAGGCCGGAAAGCCGCAACTCGCCGACGACATGACGCACGCACTCCTGAGGCAATTCACGGCGCTCGTCGCCGAAGACCCCGTGACCATGCCGGGCGCGGCGGCACTGGTCCGCCTCGCCGCCCACCACATCCCGCTCGCGGTCGCCAGCAACTGCCCGTTGGACGTGGTCGAGTCCACCCTTGCCCGGGTCGGCCTGCTCAGCTACTTCGCCCATGTCGTCGTCGCGGGTGACGGGCTGCTGCCGAAACCCCATCCCGACGTCTACGCCACCGCGGTCCGCCTGTGCGGCGTGCGGCCCGAGGACGCGATGGCGGTGGAAGACTCGGTCACCGGGGCCGAGTCGGCCCGGAGAGCCGGTATGCGCGTGCTCGGCGTGGGACCTCGACCGGCCGCAGAAGAGGCTGACCAGGCCGACCTGTGGCTGCGTACTCTGGCTGATCCGGAACTCCAGGCATGGGCCCATGCCTGGAGCGGACGGGACGGCTGAGATGCCTTGAGCATCCTCCGGCCCGGCGGGGTGACGCGCGAGGAGCACCACGAGCCGTGCGCGCGGGTCGTCCCTGCCGAGCCGGAGAAGGCCATCACCGCGGTGGAACCGGCGCAGGAGCCGGGACATCGGGTGGGCGACTTCCTTCCCCTTTCCCTCACCGGCTTCCCAGTCCTCCTGTCCGCGCGGGCCGCACGGGCTCCTGCGCGGCTCGACCAGCGGGGGCGCGACCTCGTCATCGCCTCCTTGCCGGTGGAGGAGGGGCTGGGACTGATGGGCTGCTCGGGGCCTCCGACTGCGGCCCGGCGGTTCAGCCGGCCTCGCCGGGGCACTGGGGCCGGGCAGGCCGGGCCGACTGCGGCGCCGGTGCGTTCGTCTTGCGTACCGGCTGGAAGTAGTGGGTCAGCGCCCAGGTGCCCACGCGGTTGCCGGCCCGGCAGCCAACGATGTCCGCCGTACGGGAATGGATGCCTCCCCACACGCGGGCATTGATCATGTCCCTGTTGACGTCGTCAGCGGACTCGTAGAGCCGGGTGGTGCCGGTGATCTCGGAGGGAATGTAGAGGTCGGGACGTGAGGTGCCGAGGACGCCGGTCACGGCGCGCATCACTGCCGCGGCGACGGTCGTGTGGCCGGCGACGTAGTCGGGATGGGGCGGTGTGACGAGCAGTGGCTCCCAGGCCGGGTCCGCCGTCGTCGCGGGGTTGCCGTCGGTGTCGGCCAGGCGGATGCCGCTGATCGGCCTCCAGAAGGCGTAGTGCAGCTTCGCGTCCCATGCGGTGATGACGGCGTCGGTCGCCGACGCGTTCGCTGCGGCGAACAGCCGCGCCGTGGTGGCGGCGCCGAGCCCGTGCCGGGCGGCGTGGTCCCGCAAGGCCGTCTGGACCTGCACCACCAGGTTGCCGCTGAAGAAGAGGGCGGTCTCGGTCTGCTGCGGGGTTCTGCCCGAGCCGGTCTTCGACCCCATGGTCTTCAGCTCATTGACGTCGTGGGCGTACCGGGCCGAGGGGAGCGCGGGCGGCCTGCCGGGGCGGAACTGTTGCGGGGAGGTGAGCAGCAGCGGGCGGAGCTCGGCGAGCCAGGTGTCGATGAAGGGCTGATGGGCGGGCGGGGTGGGCCTCCAGACCCCGGGAGCGGGCGGCGCGGTGAAGGGCACATCCGCGAACCGGCCGTCGTTCTCGCGGAGTTCGACGATGTGGGCGGCGGCGCGCTTTCCGAAGGCGACACCCTGGTCCTTCGCAGGGCCCTCGGGAATCCCGGAGAGGGAGTCGGCGTAGGCGGCGTCGAGCTCGCTCTTGAAGGCGGAGAAGTAGGTGAGCAGCACGTCGTGAGCCGCCGTTGCG
The DNA here is from genome assembly GCF_040612315.1 of Streptomyces sp. NPDC006435. NCBI lineage: Bacteria > Bacillati > Actinomycetota > Actinomycetes > Kitasatosporales > Streptomycetaceae > Streptomyces > Streptomyces sp. NPDC006435. The sequence continues at coordinate 11,512 of NZ_JBEXPY010000054.1, read as the reverse complement.
GCCGCCGCCGCGGAGGACGCGGTGGCGGGGCCGCGTTCCCGCCACTCGTACGGGGCGTAGCCACCCTCGATGCCGACCACGGCGTTGTAGACGGCGACGGAGACGAACCCGTGCCAGATGGCGCTCTGCCCGGAAGGGCGGGCGCCCAGGTCGGCGCGGATCGTCTCGGTGGCGATGGCGTTCCAGTCACGAACCACGGCCGCCGGGTCCGAAGCAGTTGCTCGGCGGGGGTCGGCGGCGCTCGGGCCGGTCATGGCCGTGAGCCCGACGAGGGCGAGCATCGCGACGGCGCCGATGACCTTCCGGATACGTGAACGCGGAGTAGGAGCAGGAGTAGAAGGAGGTGGAACAGGGTGGTTCTGCCGCACAGCGCACTCCCTTGGGTTGGTTCACCCGGATTAGCAGCGGGCGGGAGCGCGATCAAGATCAATTGCCGTGACCGGGGCGTAGCGAGCCGAAGGAGGCGGGCTGCGTAGTCTGTATTGCCCTGTGAGGTCGGGTGACACCGGGGTGGTTGCTGAGGTTTCAGGGTGGGGGGCGGTGGGCCGATGGCCAGGCCCGTGGCGGTGAGGCAGCCGTCGACCAGGTGGGGCCGGAGCCGGATTCTGCGTGACTCGCGGCGAAGAGCGAGGTCGAGGTCGTCGGGTGTGCTGAAGGCGGTGTGGCCATCGGTTACGGAACACCGAGTTCGAAAAGGCCGTAGCCCGCGTACGAGCCGGACGCCAGGGCCGCGATGCCGAGGAGCATGAGCTGGTGGGTCGGGCTGAGGCGGCGCAGGGCGAGGGCGACCGGAAGAAAGAGCGGGAAGAGGGGGAGCAGGTAGCGGGAGACGTTGCCGAATATCTGCTGGCTGCCAAGGACGAGGACAAGGGTGAGAACGGTGTAGACCACCAGGACGGCCGGGGGCCGCAGCCGGATCAGCAGCGGAAGCAGCGCGATCGCGAGCAGGACCACACCGACGCCGATCAGGTCCGCGAAGGGCCGGGCGGAGAGATAGTCGAAGTGGCCCACCGGGACGGATGTGAGGACGTCGAGGGTGTGTCGGCCGTAGTCCCACTCGTGGGCCCAGGCATCGGACTGAAGCCTGAAGTAGCCGCTGTAGTCACCCATTCGGTGTCCCACCCAGCCGAGATGGGCGAGGAGGCCGAGCGGGGCGACGGCCATCGCGGTCACCGGACGCAGGATGCCGTCCCGGCGGTGGTGGAGCGCGAGCAGGGCCGCGACGACGACGGCGCCGATCAGCGCCGCGGCGGTGGGCCGGTTGAGCCCGGCCATACAGGTGAGGAGACCGGCGGTGAGCCAGCGGCGACTCAGGACGGCATGGCAGGCCCAGACGGCCAGGGCCACGTAGAGGGAGTCGGAGTAGACCGCCCACTCCACACCGGAACCGGGCCAGACGGCCCAGAGTCCGGCCGCGGCCAGCCCGGCCCGTCTGCCGCCGAAACGTTCGGTGATGGCGTAGATGCCCAGGGCGGCGGTCAAGGAGGCGACGACGGAGACCAGCAGGCCGGCGCCGTACGGGCCGAGGCCGGTGAGCTCGGAGACCAGCCGCATCAGCGCCGGGTAGAGCGGGAAGAACGCCGCCGAGTTCTCTTCGAGGGTGATCGGGCCGGTGGCGCCGGGGATCGGGACCAGTCGGGGGTCGTACCCGTGCACGGCGATCTGCTGGTACCACCAGCCGTCCCAGCTGGCCAGGACGTCCCACGGGTGGGCACCGCCGCCGAAGCGCGGGTTCTTCGTGCGGTAATCCCCGGCGGAGTGCAGCAGCCACATGAAGACGGCGAAGCCGATCAGCTTCAGCGTGCCGTAGACGGCCAGTACGGGGCCGTAATGCTCGACTGCGCGACGCAGCCGGCTCCGGCGATCGGGGCCCGTCCCGGCGGACTGCTCGGACAGCCTCGCGTTCCAGCTCCGGCTGCTGGTCCCGGTCGTACGAACGACGGTCTTGATCATGCGCGGAACACCCGCGCCCGGAAGAGCAGGAACCGCAGCAGCACCGCGGCCAGGCCGGCGGCGAGGAGCACGGCGAGTTCGGCGGCCTGGCCGGCCGAAGGCATCGCGTGGTGCAAGGCGGTGAGCGACCCGCCGGTGATCGCCAGACCGACCAGGAGAACGGACAGCCCCCTGCCCTGGTGGCGCAGCACACCGCCGCGGCCATGGAGGCCGAAGGCGAGCCGTCCGTTCACGGCCGTGCTGGCGACGGCGCAGACCAGCAGCGCGAGTGCATTGGCGGCCTGGGAGCCGGCCACTGGGCGCAGCCATGCGTAGAGGAGCAGATGTACGAGGGTGCTGACGGCTCCTGCGGCGGCGAAGCACAGGAGTCGGGCGGCGAGCCCGCCCCGCGCGGCGGCGCCACCGCCGCGGAGCGATCCGCCGGGCGGCAGCGTGCCCCGCGCCAGTGCCCCGCCGATCCTGGCGACGCCGCGCAGGTCGGCCAGTGCCGTGGCGAGGATGTCGACCCGGGTGTCGGGATCGTCCACCCAGTCGACCGGCACCTCATGGATGCGCAGCCCGGCACGCTCGGCGATCACCAGCAGTTCGGTGTCGAAGAACCACTCCGAGTCCTGTACGAGGGGCAGCAGTTGCTCGGCCACATCACGCCGCACCGCCTTGAATCCGCACTGCGCGTCCGAGAAGCGCACGGCGAGGACGGAGCGCAGGAGGACGTTGTAGCAACGCGAGGTGATCTCTCGCTTGGGGCCGCGCACCACCCGGGAACCGGGAGCCAGGCGGGTGCCGATGGCGATGTCGGAGTGGCCGGAGAGCAGAGGGGCCACGAGCGGCAGCAACGCCGTCAGCTCCGTGGACAGGTCCACGTCCATGTACGCGAGCACGGGGGCCGACGAGAGCGACCAGGCCGTACGCAACGCCCGGCCGCGCCCCTTCTCGGCCAGTCGAAGCCACTGTGCTTCGGGCAGTTCGTCTGCCAGCCGGGCGGCGATCCGTGGGGTGCTGTCCGTACTGGCGTTGTCGGCGATGGTGATACGGAACGGGTAGGGGAAGGTCTCGCACAGGTGCGCGTGGAGCCGCCGTACGCTCGGCTCCAGATCTCTCTCCTCGTTGAACACGGGTATGACCATGTCCAGGACGGGCTCCGGACGGTGTGCCGCCACTGATGCGCGGTGCGGCAGCCGACTCAGGTTCTTCAGGGCGACTGGACCTTGACCGATCATGCTTGATCCTCTTTGTGACTTGGTACGGGGCAGGCCGAAGGCACTCGGGGCGACGGTGCGTCACGGGGTGACGAGCGAGGACGAGACGGTCAACGGCTGGTTCCGCGCGGTCGCCGTACCCGAAGGCGGGGCCGAGGTCGAGGGCGGCGGCGAGCCCTCCGTGCTTCCCGGCGCAGTCCCGGTGGCCGTGGCCGTGCTCCCGGTCGTGGCCGGCGGCGCGATCGTGGCGGTCCCGTCCGGCGGTGCGGGGGCGGTGGAGGTGCCCGAGGGAGAGGGCGTACTCGGGGACACGTCAGGTGTTGCGGGCGGGGCGGAGGTCGGCGGGCTCGTCGTGGGCCGTGGGCCGGGGTGGCCGGGCTCGACCCGGGTCGCATGGCCGGGCAGCAGGGACAGCCCGGCACTGAGGCCGACGACGGCCAGGACGGAGCCGACTGCCCTCCGCGCGGCGCGTCTCCGATGGCGGACACGCACCCTTGCCCAGAGACGTTCCCGGTGCTTCGGCTCGAACGGTGCGGGCGCCGTCTCGGTGTCGCGCATCATCTGGGCCAGCTGCCGTTCGAAGTGATCCATGGGGTTCTCCTTCACCGCACCGGCTCGTTCACGTTGCCCAGGAGCTGCCTCAGCCGAGCCACTCCGCGTGTGGCATGGGACCGAGCCGTGCCCACCGGGCACCCGAGCACCTCCGCCACCTGCCCCTCGGGCAGGTCCTGGTAATAGCGCAGCACCACCGCCACCCGCTGCTTCGGCGACAACTGGGCCAGCGCGGCCTCCAGCCGGGAACGCTCCACCACGTCCGCTGACACATCGCCGGCAACAGCCGTCTCGGGCAGCTGCTCGACGGGGCGTTCACCCCACCAATGCCGTTGTCCCGAGCGTGCCGCCGCACGCATCATCACCTTGCGGACGTACGGCTCCGGTGCCTCGTCCGCGACCTTGGGCCAGACGAACCAGAGCTTGACCAAGGACTCCTGCAACAGGTCCTCGGCCCGATGCCGATCGCCTCCGACGAGCAGACGCGCCAGGTGGATCAACACCGACCACCGGGCAGCCACGAACTCGTCGAACGCACGGGCTCGACTCTGCTCCATCCGCACTGTCCCTGTTCTCGCCGGTCGCCTACACCCTGTAGAAGGCACTGGGAGGCGGCCCACGATGCACCTGCGGACCATGATCTGGATCACAGTCACATCGACCGCAAGCGTCTCGGGCCGCAGCCGGTTCCCGTGTCTCCGGGTGGGAGGACGGCCCGGTAGGCGCCACCCGGCTCCGCAGCCACCCGCTTACGCAACCGCAGGTCACGATGGCGCTGCCTGGGACGACACACCGTGGAGCAGAATCTCGCCCGAGAACGGTCCCCGGGACTGCCGGCTCAGAACGAGTCGCCGTGCCAGTGGGTTGCTCCCGTGGCCTGCAGCGTGGCGCGTATCGACTCCGGCGGGGCGAGGAGCGGGCGGGCCATGCCCACCGTCCGCGTCCGCTCCCGGGCCTGATCCCGGGCGAGAAACCGGGGCAGGGCAGCGCGGACGGCCGGGTCCTCGGGGAGGTGGGACCGGCCGACTGCGGCGCCCGCCGCACGGGCCCGGCGGGCCACCGCGGCGAGCAACTCACCGAGGGCCGCCGGTGCGGCTTCCGCCACCGCGCACTCGCGGACCTCGACGGCCTCGCCGATGTGCCGGGCCACGGTGTAGCCGAGCGCCGTCCCCCCGTCGTCCTCGGCGATCAGCCACTCGGCGCCGGGGCCGTACCAGGCGGGCACGCGGTGGATCCAGTCGTCGGCCGTCCGCATCGCGGTGAGTGGGCGTGCGGCGTTGAATCCGGCGTGCAGTTCTGCCAGCCGCGGGGCGTCGGCCGGGGTGGCCGCACGGATGCGGAAGCGGGGCTCGGGTGGGCCAACAGTGGTGAGCGGGCCCTCGGTCCAGGAGGTGCGGAAGCCGGTCCACCCCGAGCGCTCGTAGACCCCGGGGGTGGCCGTGAACAGCAGGGACCATGCGCAGGATTCGGCGGTCATGGCCTCGGCGGCAAGGGCGAGCAGTCGGCGAACCAGGCCCTGGCCCCGTGCCTCGGGGCGGGTGGCGACATTGCCGATACCGCCCACCCGTTCGACCCGGCCTTGGGCGTCTCGGAGCTGCCGCGGCACGTAGCAGACGACGGCGTCGACCGTGTCACCGCGCGCGGCCACGAAGGTCCGCCGGTGGCGGTCGGGGTCCAGGGCGTGCAGCGCCGGGAGGTGCGGGGCGTCGAAGCAGATCGCCCATAGTGCGTGCACGGCTGCCTCGTCGGCCGGGGCGAGGGTGCGCAAGGTGTGTGTCATGACGTCAAGTTTCTTTCTGTGTCCACCCGGTCACCGAAGGGTGGCGGGGCTGAGCGTCGTACGCCGCGTACGCGGCGGGGCTGAGCGCCGCGTCGACGACACCGGGCCACGGCGTACGGTCGCCGTGGCCCGGTGTCCGTGCGTGGGTGTCACCCGCGCCTGGTGCGCTGAAGGCTCACCGCGTCGACGTATCCGGTCATGAGGTTCCACGCGGACGAGTACAGCGAGACGCGGACCGACGCCGTACCGGGCGGAGCCGTACCACTGGCCTGCGTGTCGATCCAGCGCCGCTGGTCCACGCCGCGGAGCGGTGCGCTCGCCATCCGGCCGACCGGCCGGCCGGCCCTGTCGAGGAAGCTCAGCAGCAGCACCGAGTCGTCGGTGCTTCCGTCCTCGATGTACACCTTGGCACGGGCCCGGTAGTACGCCCCCGCGGTGGCCGGCACCGGCTCACCGGTGAGCTCCGCCGACGCCTCGGGGCCGCTCCGGGCCGCATCGACGATCTTCATGCTGCGTCTGCCGGTGTACGCCCGTTCCTGGGAGAGGGTGAACAGGGTGCCACCGCCCTGCCACCCCGGGACGGCACCGCCGTCCAGCCGCGCCACCTCGAAGCCGGCGTTGTGGACGGCCACCGTGCCGACCGGGCCGCGGCGCACCGGGATCATCCGCAGCCGGGACTCCGCCGTCTTGCCGAGGAAGTAGATGTTCTCGTGGCCGTCGGAGTCCCGGGCCAGGGTCATGAAGGCGACCTCCTCGTCGTAGTCGCCGAGTGTCACGTGGTCCATGGTCCTGGGGTCCACAACGGTGAGCTTGCCGGCCAGGGTGGTGTACAGCAGGCCGTCGGCGCCCCAGCGGAGGTAGACCGGCCGCCACATGCCGTAGTTCTTCACCTCGGGGTAGACGTTCTCGTACTTGACGACCCGGAGGGTGTCCGGGTCCATCGCGAACAGGAATCCGTCGGCCGCGCCCCACAGCAGGCCGTCGCGGCCGAAGCCGAGACCGCTGATCATCTTCGGGCTGTCGAGGCCGGGGAGGTCGAGGGTGAGCTCCTTGACCTTGCGTTCGCCGGCGACATCCCAGACGAACATCTTGGCCTCGGACTCGGTGGCTTCGGTCCCCAGACCGCCGTGGACGGTGGTGGAGCCGTAGATCCGTCCGCCGCGCTGGGCGAGCCCGGCGACGCTCTGGTTGTGGACGATGTCGGGGTAGGTCTTCTTCTCCCCGTCGGCGGGGTCGTAGATGGTCAGCGCGCCGCCGAGCTTCCCGTAGTCGGGGATGGAGCCGATGAGCAGCTTGCCGTCATGGGCCTTCATCACGTACGGCCGGTCCTGTTCGGAGCCGAGACGGAACTTCTCGGAGACGGCCGGGGGCGCCGCGTCCAGCTTCGCCGAGGAGATGACGCCTCCGGGGTAGATGCCGAAGTACATCGTGTCGCCCAGGCCCGCCATGCCCTCGGCCTGGCCCATCGGGAAGCGGGTGGTGCGGCCGGTGCGCGGGTCGAAACGGGACCCGGTGCCGCCGGGGTAGCCGCTCATGAACAGCGTGCCGTCCGGCGCCGCCTCCAGGTTGTGCAGCGGGTTCGGCGCGCCCTGCATCACCGAGGGCAGAGCCTTGCTGCGCCGTGAGGCGATGTCGAAAGCGGTGATCCTGCCGCCCGACTGCAGGGTGACGAGCGAGGTCCCGGGGAGGTCCGGATCATTGAGCGGTATCCAGGCGGCACCGCGCAGCGAGGTACCGAAGGCGATTCGGGTCGAGCGGGACTCCAGCGTCGCCGTGTCGATCTCGTACAGCTCGCGGTTGTTGGTGACGTACACCTTCCCGTCCCGCGACTGAAGCTGGTTGAAGGAGAAGACCCCCGCGTCCGAAGGCGTGTTCTTGCCGACGGACTTGTCGCTCCACTTGCCGGCGCCGAGGTCGTAGAAGAGCAGCTTCATCTGCGGATCGGCGAACTTGACGAACAGCCAGCCGTCGACGACCGCCATGTCGTAGGCGAAGGGCACCTGTCGGGGCTCCACTCCGAGGAGCGCCGGGACCTGGTCGGAGATCTTCGTCTTCGTACCGGTGGCGGTGTCGAGCCGGATGACGTCACCGACGGAGCCCACGCCCGCGTAGACGGATCCGTCGTGGTAGGCGAGGGAGCGCACGTACTGCTGGCCGGGCACCATCTGCCCGTAGTCGTGGAAGGCCCTGCTCCGCGGGTCGTACCTGAACACCTTGCCGTTGGGGAAGGTGCCGATCCAGACGTTGCCCTCCGGGTCCGTGGCCATCGACCACAACGACTTCTCGCCCGGAACGGTGCCGAGTTTGCGCACTTCCTTGTCGGCCGGGCCGTAGCTCCACAGCTCTCCCGTCTGGCCGCCGGTGATGGCGGCGATGTAGACGGTGCCGTCGGGGCCGATCGCATGCCGCCAGGACTGCTGCACGCCGGGCAGCGTGAACGAGCGCAGCAGCCGGTTGTCCTGGACGTCGATGACGTTGAAGATCGCGTTCTCGGCGGAGACCGTCGCGTACATCGTGGGCCGGCCGTCCTCCGTGCCCACCACGGCGTCGTTGACGGAGACCGTCTCCTGCTGGACGCCGAGGTCGGCCTCGGGGCCGAACCACGTCCGGTCCAGTGCCGATTTGCCGGCGCCACCGCCCCGGGCCGCGGCCAAGGGCGCGGGACCCGCGATCAGGACGGTCAGGGCGAGCAGCAGGATGAAGAGCGGTCCAGGGGGTTTTCGGGGCACCGCGTCCCTCCAAGTTATGAGAGTCTTCCAAATAAGTGGTCGTTTTGTTCGCGAGTCCGAGCGGCATCTGCGCCATCTTGGCGCTTGACCGCCGCAATGTTTTCGTGGACTCTCTGATTAATCACGATGGCCGAAACGACGTCAAGAGGAGTACATGAACGCATCCCGACCCGCCGGCGGTGACTTGGCGCAGCTGCGTCGGCTCAACGCGTTCGGCGCGCTGCGGGCGCTGAGAAGCGCCGGCGCGCCGGTGACGCTGACCGAGCTGGCCACGCTCACCGGTCTCTCCCGCGCCTCGGCGGAGGACCTCGCCACCGAGCTGACCGACCAGGGGTGGGCGGCCGAAGTCCCGCCCGCGCCCGGCGCGGTGGGGCGGCCGGCCCGCCGTTACCGGTTCCGGGCAGAGTCCGGTCATGTCTTCGGGCTGGACATCGGTGCCCACAGCGTCCTCGCCGTGCTCGCCGACCTCTGCGGCACGGTCGTCACCACGGCCCGCCGAACGGTGCCGCCGGACATCCGGCGCGCCGACCGGCTCGCCGTCATCGGCGAGGTGATGACCGAGTGCCTGGACGACGCGGGGATCGACGCCCACCGGATCTGGACGATCAGCGCCGGCACCACCGGCGTCGTCGGCCCGGAGGGAGAGGTCGTACTCGCGGGAGCGGCCGCCGACTGGACCGGTGTACGGCTCGCCGAGCACCTGGACGAACGCTGCGCCGGGGCGGTCCTGGTGGACAACGACACCCGGCTGGCCGCACTCGCCGAGCAGCGCCTCGGTGCGGCACGGGACATCGAGGACGCCGTCTACATCCACGCCGGTCTCGGCCTCAGCGCGGCGCTGATCATCGGCGGCCGGGTGCACCGGGGATACAGCGGCGCGGCGGGCGAGATCGGCAGCTTCCCCGTCACCCCCTGGGCGACCGCCGCCACCCGCCTGGCGTGTTGTCCCGCCGTCCCGTCCGACGTACCCCCGCGGAACGCCGCCGCCCATGTGCTGGCCGCCGCCCGCCGGGGGGACACCGTCGCCGTGCGCGCCGTCGACCGCTACGCCAGCGACGTGGCCCTCGGCCTTGCGGCCATGGTGCTGACCGTCGACCCGCAACGGGTCGTGCTGGGCGGCGGACTGGCCCAGTCCGCCGACGTCCTGCTCCCTCGCCTCCGTAACCGTCTGGAGCCGCTGTGCATCCGGGTCCCCGATCTCCAGCCGTCCTCGCTCGGCGACGACCGGGTCGCGCTCGGTGCGATCTGGCGAGCCGTCGAGCACATCGAGACGACATATCTCGCGCACAACCGGCGGCCCACGGCGGCGCGCCCGTGAACGGCCGTTCCGGACCTCCCGCCATCACCCGGGCAGCCCGTGCTCCGGATCGCGGAGACCACCGCGAGGTCCGCCCTCCGGCTTTCGGGCGGCCCCGGCACGCACCGTACGCATCAGCAGCCGGCCCCTGTCGGTTCTCCGTACCCGGCAACCGTTGACGGCTTCGCGTCCAGGCATCGCCGCGGGAGACGTCTCCCGGCCCCACCGCACGCCTTGCCGGTCGCGTGCCTTTCCTCCACCTCCAGGGAGCTCTTGGGAATGTCCATGCACCTTCCGATATCCGATCGGCCCGTCCGCGTGGCCCTCGTCGGCGCCGGCAACCGCGGCCTCACCTATGCCGCGTGGATCAAGGCCCACCCCGAACGCGCCCGCCTCGTGGCCGTGGCCGATCCCCGGCCGGCGGCCCGCGCCGCAGCCGGGGCGGAGCTCGAGTTCGACGACTGGCGGCCGCTCGTCGAGGGGGACGCCGTCGCCGACGCCGTCATCGTCGCCACCCAGGACCGCAATCACGTCGAGCCCGTCCTGGCACTGGCGCGGGCCGGGTACGCGATCCTCGCCGAGAAGCCACTGGCACCCAGCGAGGCCGAGACCCGCACCCTCATCGAGGGCGTGGAGAAGGCGGGCGTACTCTTCGCCGTCTGCCATGTCCTGCGCTACACCCCCTACACCGACCTGGTGAAGGAGGTTGTCGGCTCGGGCGTGCTGGGCGAACTCGTCAGCGTCGAGCACCTGGAGCCGGTCGGCTGGTGGCACTACGCGCACTCCTACGTGCGCGGGCCGTGGCGCAGCGAGAAGGACTCCTCGCCGATGCTGCTCGCCAAGTCCTGTCACGACCTGGACTGGATTTCCTACATCACCGGCGAGCGCATCGAGCAGGTCGCCAGCTTCGGCGGGCTCAAGCACTTCCGGCCCGAGAACGCCCCGGCCGATGCCGCGGAGCGCTGCCTGGACTGCGCGGCCGAGGACGGCTGCCCCTACTCCGCGCTGAAGCTGTACGTGCCGACGCTGCGCGAGAAGGGCGCGGTCTGGCCGGTCACCCACGTCACGGACTCCACGGACGAGACCGAGCTGCTGACCGCGCTGCGCGAGGGCCCGTACGGCCTGTGCGCCTACCGCGTCGACAACGACGTGGTCGACCACCAGGTCCTCGCCATGCAGCTGTCCGGCGGCATGACCGCGACGTTCACCATGGTCGCCTTCACCGAACAGACCGACCGCCAGACCCGGATCTTCGGCTCGCACGGCTGGCTGATCGGCGACGGCAAACGCGTCACCGTCCACGACTTCCGCACCGACGAGGTCACCGTCCACGAGGTCGAGACGAGCGGTTCCAACGCCGCCGAGGGACACGGCGGCGGGGACACGGCGTTGATCGAGGCCTTCGTCCACGCCGTCGCCACCGGTGACCCGGCCGCGGTCCGCTCCGGCACCAAGGCCACGCTCGGCAGCCACCTGGCGGCCTTCGCCGCCGAACGCGCCCGCCTCACCGGCTCCGTGCAGAGCGTGCCGACGCGCTGATTCACGTCCCCGAACAACACCGTTCCCCGCTCATCCCCAGGAGGTTTCCGCTCATGTTCCGTATCGCCCGTCGCCGCCCGAGACCCCGCGCCGTCACCGTGCCGCTGCTCTCAGCCGCCCTCGCCACCACCGTCCTCGCAGGCTGCGGATCCGGGACCGACGACGACACCGTCACCATGTGGACCTACCCGGTCATCTTCGACGAGGCCAAGAACAAGGCGTACTGGGACGGCCTGGTGAAGGCGTTCGAGAAGGAGCACTCGGGTGTGAAGGTGAAGGTGGAGACCTTCCCGTGGGCCAACCGCGACACCGCGCTGGCCACCGCGATCGCCTCGGGCAAGGGCCCGGACGTCGTCTACCTGATCCCGGACCAGCTGCCGAAGTACGCCAGGAGCATCGTCCCGGCCGACGAGTACATGCCGGCCGACGCCAGGTCGGACTACACCGACTTCGCCCTGAAGTC
>NZ_JBEXPY010000053.1:0-49846 GCF_040612315.1 Streptomyces sp. NPDC006435 | reverse complement strand
CGCATGGTCAAGGAGTACAAGGCCGAGCTGATGCACCCGTACTACGCGGCCGAGCGCGGACTGGTCGACGACGTCATCGACCCCGCCGAGACCCGGCAGGTGCTGATCGCCTCGCTCGCCATGCTCCGCAACAAGCACGCCGACCTGCCATCCCGTAAACACGGCAACCCGCCCCAGTAAGTCATGAACGACGGGGCGCGGCGGGACCGGCCCCGATCGGGGGTCGTGCCGCCGGTCCCGTAGCCAGGAGACATTTGATGGTCAAGCAGGACCGTGCGGCCCGCACACGTCAGTCGTTGATCCGTGCAGCCGCCGAAGTGTTCGCGCGGGAGGGCTTCGCGCCCGCCTCGCTCACCGCGATCAGCCGCGGGGCCGGGGTGAGCAACGGCGCGTTGCACTTCCACTTCGAGAGCAAGAAGTCGCTGGCCAGGGCCGTGGAGGAAGAAGCGGTGCAGGTCGTGCGCGACATCATCGGAAAGGCGCTCGACGGCGGGGGAGGAGGTCTGCGGACGCTCATGGGCACCACGCGCGAGCTGATGGGCCGACTGGGCGACGACATCGTCCTCCGGGCCGGTTTCGAACTGGGCGGCGACCCGGCCCGGGGGGAGGAGGAGTCCCTTCTGAGGAGCGAGTGGCAGCAGTGGGTCGAGAGCATGCTGCGGCGCGCCGAGGAGGAGGACGAACTGGCCGAAGGGGTGTCGCCGGGCGATGCCCTGCCCGCCATCATGGCGGCGACCGTGGGCTTCGAGGTCCTCGGTGCCGAGGACAAGGCGTGGCTGTCCGAGGAGACGATCGACGGGTTCTGGGAGCTGGTGCTGCCCGGCCTGGTGGGCGGACGGGAACAGCCGGTGCCGGTGGGTCCGCCCTCGGTGGAGGCATCCGGCCATCGGGTCGTACGGCCCGCGCAGCCAACAGACTGATCATGCTGTTTTGATGGTTCATCGTGGATGATCATCACCCGACACCCCTCCTCGCCCGCCGGGCGCGGAGGGGTTGTTTTTTCTGCCGTCTCATTGAAATGCCAGGTCAGAGGGTTTTTTGAATGCCAAGGGGGAGTCAAAAGAAACAGCACGTTCGGTTTGATATTGACAAACCGTACGTCCTGTTTTTTACTCGAGGTACTTCGGAGCTCATGATTCATGCACGAACAGGGGAGACGGCGTGGATATCGATGTACTGGGCGCGTTGGCCGTCCGTGAGAACGGGCTCTCGGTGACGCCGACGGCGCCGAAGCCGCGGCAGGTCCTGGCCCTGCTGGCTCTGCACGCCGATCGGGTCGTGCCCGTGGCCACGCTGATCGAGGAGCTCTGGGGCGACCGGCCGCCGCGCAGCGCCCGCACGACTCTGCAGACGTACGTGCTGCAGCTGCGGGACCTGATCGCGGTCGCGCTGCGGGAGGACCCGGAGGGTGCCGGGCCCCGTTCCGCCAAGGACGTGCTCGTCACCACCCCCGGTGGCTATCTGCTCAACACCTCGGGCGGCACCAGCGACGTCCGTGAGTTCGAGCGGCTGGCGGGGCTGGGGTACCGGGCGATGGACGCCGGTGACTTCCCGGGCGCGGCACGGCAGTTGGGCGACGCGCTCGCGCTGTGGACCGGCGCCGCGCTGGCCGACGTGCAGACCGGGATGCAGCTGGAGATGGAGACCCGGCGGCTGGACGAGACCCGGCTCTGCGCGCTCGATCAGCGCATCGAGGCCGATCTGCGGCTGGGCCGGCACCGGGAACTGCTGGGCGAGCTGACCATGCTGGTCAGCCGCTACCGCACGCACGAGAATCTGCACGGCCAGTTCATGCTGGCGCTGCACCGCTCCGGGCGCCGCAGCGAGGCGCTCGACGTCTACCAGCGACTGCGCTCCGTCCTGGTACGGGAGTTGGGGTTCGAGCCGTCCGCCGGGCTGCGGCGGTTGCAGCGGTCGATCCTGATGTCCGGCCCGGAGTCCGCCCTCGACCCGGCCGCCGCCGGCGGTGGTCGCGAGCGCCTCAGCCGGGTCGGCTGAGGGGAGGGGGACGAAGATGCAGGCCAGATCGCAGCGGACCCGCCAGAGGCTGGTTCGCGCGGGCGCGGAGATGTTCAACCGGAACGGCTACGCCAACGCGACGCTGGGACAGATCGCCGGAGCCGCCGGGATGACGAAGGGGGCGCTGTACTTCCACTTCGCCTCCAAGGACGGACTCGCCGACGCGGTGCAGGAGCGGGGCCGCGACATGCTGCAGGACTTCATCCGGGAGCACTGGGAGGCGGGCGTACCGCCGGTGCAGGTGCTCATCGACATGACGCACTGGCTGGCGCGGACGTTCCACGACGACCCGGTCATCCGGGCCAGCTTCCGGATCACCAACGAGTGCACTGGGCGGCAGCCGCCCGTCACCGACTTCCACCAGGCGTGGATCACCGAGGTGCTGCGGCTCCTCGGCCAGGCCCGGCAGGAGGGCGCGCTGCAGGACCGCGAGGCGGTGGACGGGCCCGAGGCGCTGCTGTCCGCGACGGTGTGCGGCATCGGGGTACTGGCCGGCACCGGCATGCCGTACCCGCAACTCGGCGACCGGGTCGCGGCGTTGTGGAAGCCGTTGCTGTCGGCGCTCGTACCGCCCGGTGACGCGGCGCGCTACCGCACCCACCCGCCGGCCGTCGCGGGGACCCCCCGGCCGCAGGTCGTCGTCGAAAGCCCCCACACGCAGGTTGCCCATGCGCAGGTTCCCCGCGCGGACGCCCACCGGCCGGTGGCCGCTGCCGCTGCCGCTGCCCACGCCCCCGTGTCCGCGACGGGTGCCCCCGTGCCGGTCGGCGGCGTGAACGGAGAGCCGGTGCTTCCCGCCGGGAGTCCGGTCGGGGACCGGGCCGCCTGAGCGGCGCCGGGACGCCGTGCACGACGACACGGCTCGCTCGTACGGAGTAGTCGCGGGGGAGCGCTCCCTCCCGGGGACCAGCCCGCGGCCGCACATTTCAGCACGGACGGCGATAGCCGCCGGTCGGACGCGCCTTCGATACTTCCTTCGTCGGCCAGCCGGGACGGACACTTTGGAGCCCATCCATGCCCCATGAACGTCAGAATTCCCTCAGGGCGGATGTCATCGCACCGCCGCCCGACGCGATGACCGAGGCCGTGGTGACCGAGGTCGTGGTGATCCTCGCCGACGTACTGCGGCTGAAGCCGGAGAAGATCGACCCCGAGCAGACGTTCCGTTCGCTGGGCCTCGACTCGCTGCTGACCGTGGAGTTCGTCGCCACGGTGAACGCCCGGTACGGAACGGCCGTCAGGGCGGCCGCCCTGCTCGACCATCCGACTCCGCTGGCCTTCACCCGGCACGTGGTGGGTGAGCTGGGGACACGGGGTTCCGCGACGGGGGCCGTGCCGACGTCCGGTGCCCGGAGCACGGCCGCGGTCCAGGGCCGGGGACCGGCGCCCGTCGTGCCGGTGGGGGGTGTCGGGATGCCGACGCCGGTCGTTCCGGTTCCGGAAACCGTGTCCGTGCCCGTCCCGCCGTCCGGCGGTCCGCTGCCCGCGGCCACGTCCTCGACGTTCGGGGCGCGGGAGATCCTCGACCACCTGCGCGAGGAACTCGCCCGCATCCTGTGCTGCGACCCGTGGGACATCGACCCCACGGCCGCGTTCAACCTCCTCGGCGTGGACTCCATCATCGGCGCCCAGTTCATGGCGGTCATCAACGGCACGTACGGCATGGAGGAGCGGCCGGTCGCGCTCTACGAGCACCCCAGCCTCGCCGCGATGGCCGCGCACATCGCCCTCGCCACCACCGGGACGGCGACGGCCGCACCGGCGCCGACGGCCGGGCCGGCACCCGCACCGGCGGCGGAGCCGGTCACGGAGACCGAGGACCCGGGGCTGCGGGCGCTGCTCGACGCGGTGCGCGACGACCGGCTCTCCGTCGACGAGGCGCTGACTCTGCTGCCCAGGCGGGCGTGAACGGGCGGAAGGCAATGGACGAACGAGAAATACTCACCCGCTTCAAGGCCGGAACCCTGGAACGGGGCCGGGCCGTGCGACTGCTGGCCGGGCTGAAGGCCGTACCCGGCCCCGCTCCGGAGCCGGTCCTGTCGACGGCCCCGGACACGACGGCTCCGGGGACCACGGGGCCGGTGACGCTCGGGACCGCGGGCCCGGTGACGTCCGGGACCACGAGCCCGGTGACGTCGGAGGCCCCGGACGCGGTGACGCCGGAGGCCCACGACCGGGTGCCCTCGCAGGTGCCCGGTCAGGTACGGCCGCGGGCGCAGACGCCGGTACCGGGGTCCGTGCCGGTACCGGTTTCTCCGGCGGATCCGTCGGCGGCCCTCCCGCAGGGCCTGCCGCAGGTCCGCCGGACCGATGAGGCCATGGCGGACGTCGAGGACCGGTTCGCCGTCGTCGGGATCGCCGGTCGTTATCCGCTCGCCCCCGACCTGCGTGCCTACTGGCAGAACCTGCGTGAAGGACGGGGCACCTCGTCGGGCGCGCCGCTCGGCCGCCCCGGTGCGTCACCGCTGGGCGCGGGACAGTGCGGACACTTCCTGGACGGGGCCGCCGATTTCGACGCGGACTTCTTCGGACTGACCGACCGGCGGGCCAGGCTGATCGACCCCCAGGAGCGACTCTTCCTCGAAACAGTCTGGGAGGCGCTGGAGGACGCCGGCTGCACCGGCACCCGGCTCGACGCCCTGACCGGTCCGGGCGGTGCGCCGCGCGGCCTCGGGGTGTTCGTCGGGGTCAGTGCCGCCGACTACTCGCTGGTGGCCGCCGAGGCATGGGCGCGCGGCGGGCGGGAGATGCCCGACAGCGGGCACTGGAGCGTGGCGGGCCGGCTCTCCGGCCTGCTGGGGTTGAGCGGACCGGCGCAGGCCGTCGACACCGCGGAGTCCTCCGCCCTCGTCGCGGTGCACCTCGCCGTCGGCGCACTGCGGCGCGGGGAGTGCGCGGCGGCGGTGGCCGGTGGGGTCGAACTGCTGCTGCATCCCTCGCGCGGCCGGCAGGGCGCGGGGGAGGGCGTGGGCGCCGTGGTGCTCAAGCCGCTGGCCCGTGCGCTGTCCGACGGCGACCACGTGCACGCCGTCGTGCGTTCCACCTCGGCGGGCACCGGTTCCTGGACCGGCCCGACCGGGCTGCGCGAGACGAGGGGGACGACCGCCCGCCGGGTGGGCGACGCCGGGGCCGTCACCGGCCTCGCCGCGCTGACCGCCGCCGTGCTCCAACTGCGGTACGGAGTCCTCGCCCCCGCACGGGGCGAGGACACGGCCACGCCGTGGCCGAGGCCCCGCGACGCACAGGGACACGAGCTGCCCCGCACGGCCGTCGCCGAGGTGACCGGCGCGACCGGGCCGTTCGACGCGTACGCCGTCCTGGAGGAGTTCGTACCGGCCCGGAGCCCGGGGGACGGATCCGGGAACGGGCGGAGCGAGGCCGGTCGCGCCGACGGGACCGGTATGACCGATGGGGTCACCAGTGTTGATGGGACTGACGCGACCGGTGAGGACAAGGGGAGGGACGGTGCCGGACGCGACGAGCTGATCCTGCTCTCCGCCCCCACTCCCGGCCATCTCGCCGCCACGGCGACCAGGCTGGCCGACTGGCTCGCCTCGGACAACGGCAGGAGCGGTGACACCACCACCGGGGACGAACGGGTGGCGCTCGTCGATGTGGCCCACGCCCTGCGCGTCGGCCGTGGGGCGAGGGCCTGCCGGATCGCGCTGCTCGCCCGTGACCTGCCCCAACTGGTCGACTCATTGCGGGAGTTCGTCCGTTCCGGGATGGCCGCCGGCGGAGCCGATGGGGCATCCGGCACGCGCGGTGCAGGTGCAGGTGCAGGTGTCGGCATCGGTGCAGGTGGGGTGCGGTACGCGGATCTGCGTACCGGCGGGACCGACCCGCTGGGCCTGGGCGACGTGCCGGAGACCGGCGACTACCTCGGCGCGCTGTGGCGGGCCGGTCGGGTCGAGCAGCTGACGCGCCTGTGGCTGTCCGGGCTCGACATCGACTGGGCCGCGCTGGAGTCCGGGCCGGACGCCGGACCTGAGACGGGCAGGACCCTGGTACCGCTGCCGCCCTCGGCTTTCCTGCGCCGTTCCTTGTGGCTGGGGGACCAGGAGGGCACGGAGGAGAAGGGGGCGTCCGGATGACCGGCCTCTCGGTGGTGGAGCGTCCCGTCGACAGGTTCGCGCCGGCCCGGTCCGAACCCGTCAAACTGTGGTTCTGCCCCAATGACGAGCTCACGCCGGGGATCGCTGCGACCCTGGCCACGCACTGGCTGGACGAGCACGAACAGGAGATCGCGAGCCGGTTCCTGTTCGAGCGCGACCGGCGCCAGTACCTCGTCGCCCACACGCTCGTACGGCGGGTGCTGGCACTGGAGAGCGGCGTGCCCGAGGCGGAGGCCGTGATCTGGCGTTCCTCGCGAGGACGGCCGTTCCTGCAGAAACCCGTGGAGGGGCTGCCGCGCGGCGGCCGGGAGCTGGACTTCAACCTCTCCCACGCACACGGCCACAACTTCCTCGGCGTGGTCCGGCGGCACCGCATCGGGGTGGACGTGGAGCGGCTCGACCGGGGCGACCAGGGGTTCGACGCCATTGTGGAGACCTTCGCGCCCGAGGAGCAGCAGTGGGTGGCGCAGGCGGCGGCGGGCCGCCCCCGGGACCGCCGGGTGCTGCGGCTGTGGACGCTGAAGGAGGCGTACTCCAAGGCGCGCGGGCTGGGGCTCGGGCTGCCCTTCGACAGCTTCGCCTTCACACTGGCCGAGGACCGGGGGGTACTGGGCTTCCGTCCGCCCGAGACCGAGTCCGCGCTGCCGTGGCGGTTCCTGGAGCTGGAACCCGTGCCCGACGTCCTGGCGGCCGTGGCCGTGGCGGCCGACACGGACGTCCCGCCCGTCTTCCACCTGCACCACGGGTTTCCGTGGGACCGGGGGGCGCCCCGGCTGCTGGCACTGCCGGAGCCGGTCGCCATGGCTGCGTAGAAGCAGCCCCACAGGGGAGCCGCTCCACAGGGAACTGTCCGGCAGGGAGCCGTTCCGCAGGAGGGGCGTTTCGTAGGGGGCGAGGACAGGGGGGCCTTCGGGGTTCCGGGCGACGGGCGGACCGGCCGACGATGGGTGCGCCCACGTACGGGCCGGTCACCGGCCCGTACGAGACAGCGCGGGCCGGCCGCGACGCGTCGTACCCGCGCGCGGGCCGGCCGTCGACCGAGGGAGCCCCTTCTGTGACCGTGCCGTACACACCGCCGCGGGCCGCCGCGACAGGTGCCCAGGAATTCCGGGACGCGATGGCGCTGCTCGCCGCACCCGTCACCGTCATCACCACCGTCGACGGCGACGGCCGCCCGCGGGGGTTCACCGCCAGCTCGGTCACCTCCGTCTCGCTCGACCCGCCGCTCGTCCTGGTCGGCGTCACACGCGGTTCGAGCTGCCACCGACCCCTCCTCGAACAGGGGGAGTTCGTCGTCAACGTGCTCGGCGGCCGGCACGGCGCACTGGCCCGGCGCTTCGCGACCACCGGTGCGGACCGGTTCGCGGGCGGGGAGTTCGAGACGTGGCCCGGCAGCGGCCTGCCGTACCTGCCGGACGCATCCGTGCTGCTGCGCTGCACCCTGGCGGACGTCGTGCCCGCGGGCGATCACGACCTGCTGCTGGGCAGCCCGGTCGAGGTGCGCACGAACGGCTCGAGCGGGGCTCTGGTCTGGTACCAGCGAGGCTTCCACGTTCCTGTGCAGACTTCCCAGGAGAGGACGGCGGCCATCCGGGTGGCCTGACGACGTGGGGGGTGCCGGTGCGGCTGGTCCGGCGGGACGCACAACTCGACCTGATCGAGCGGCATCTGACGGCCGCCCGGCGGGGCGGGGGCGGTGCGGTGCTCGTCACCGGCAGTCCCGGCACCGGCAAGAGCGCGCTGCTGCGGGCCTTCGCCGAGCGGGCCGGGGACTCGGGCGCGCTGGTGCTGGACGCGTCCGCCTCACCGGCCGAGACGGACCTGCCGTTCGGCGTGGTGGGGCAACTGCTCAGCGGCGCGGGCCGGGACGCCGGACGCCACCGGCCGGAGCCCCCGACGCCCCGTTCCCCCGCCCGGCCGATCGTGCCCGGGAATCCCGGCGACGACCCTGCGGTGCTCCACGAGGCCCTGCGGGAACTCGCCGTGACCGCCCCCGTGGTGGTCCTCGTCGACGACGCGCACCACATGGACGAGGTCTCCGCCCGGTGCCTGCTGTACGTGTGCGGGAGGCTCGCCGCGAACCGGGTCTTGCTGGTGATGAGCGGCCCGCCGCGGCCGCGCTCCCGGCCCCCGCTGCCCCTGCCGCTGGCCGAACTGCTGAGGCACCCCCGCTGCACGCCCGTACCGCTCGCCCCCCTCGACGAGGACGGCGTCGCCGCGTTCCTGGCCGCGTCCCCGGGCGGTGCGGCGGACCTGCCGACGGCACGGCGGCTGGCCCCCGACTGGCACCGGTTCACCGGCGGGAACCCGCGACTGCTGTGCGGGCTGCTCGACGACCACCGGGACTGCGAGCCGGTGCGGCCGTCCCGTCCGGTGGCGGGTACGGCGTTCCGGCGGGCCGTCACCGGCTGTCTGCGGGGCGCCGGTGATCCGGCGGTCTCGGCCGCGCGGGCCCTGGCCGTGCTCGCCGACGCGGCGACGCTCACCCTGCTCGCCCGGCTGCTGGAGCTCCCCGAGCGCGCGGTCGGCCCCTGCCTGGCCGAACTCGACGCGATCGGACTGCTGGACGGCGGACGGCTGCGCCACGAAGGAGTGCGGGCGGCCGTACTGGAGGAACTGTCCGCCCGGGAGTCCAACCGGCTGCACACCACGGCGGGCCGGATGCTGTACGAGAACGGTGCCGAACCGGCCTCGGTCGCCCGCCACCTGGTCGCCGCGGACACCGCCGGTGGCGGACCCGGCCCGGCGTGGGCCGTGCCCCTGCTCGCCGAGGCGGCCCGGCACGCGATGAGTTCCGGCGGGGCGCGGCAGGCCGCGGAGTTCCTGCGCACCGCCCACCGGGCCGGTGGCCACGAGGCGGCCGGGCTGCTGACGATGCTGGCCCGCGCCGAGTGGGAAGCCGACCCCGCGGCGGTGATCCGGCATCTGCCCGCCCTCGGACGGACCCTCGCCGGCACCCGGCGGCAGACGGCCGAGGACACGGCGGGAGCGATGGGGCTGCTGCTGTGGCACGGACGCCCCGCCGAGGTGGCACGGGCCCTGGCCGGGGCCCCGCGCCCCGGCGGCGCGGATGGCGCGGACGGGTCCGGCGGAACCGGTGGAGCGGGCGGAACCGGTGGGATGGACGGACCGGCCGCGGCGTTGGCGTACGTCTACCCGGGTACGGGCGTCGGACCGTACTCGTACGGCGCCGACGGCGCCCGCAGTGCCGACGGCGCCGATCCGTCCCCGTACTCCCCGCTCGACGACCGCAGGCAAGAGGCTTCCCCGTACTCCCCGTACTCCCCGTTCGACGACCGTGGGGACGGGTCCTCCTCGCGGGACGCCGACGACATGGCCGGACTCCGGGACGAGGCCGCCGAGCGGGTGCTGGCGTCGATCGTCTACGACCACGCGCCACCGGCGCCCGTGGCCGCCGTCCTGTCGGCGCTCCTGCACACGGGGGAGACCGGGCGGGCCGCCCGGTGGTGCGGGCTGACGGCCGACGGGGACCGGACGGGGGCCACCACGGCCCGTCGGGCGGTGGCCGCCGCTGCGGCGGCCGTGGTGCACGGCCGCACCGGTGCGCACGACATCGCGTCCGGGTACGCGGATCGGGCGCTGTCGCTGATGTCTCCGGGCGCGTGGGGCGTGGCCATCGGCATGCCGCTGTCCGCCGCCGTGCTGGCGGCGACGCGCCGGGGCGCGCACGAGGAGGCCGTGCGGTGGCTGCGCGTCCCGGTGCCCGCCGCGATGTTCCGCACCCGGGCCGGGCTGCACTACCTGCTGGCCAGGGGCCATCACCAGCTGGCCGTCGGACGGCCGAAGGCCGCACTCGGCGACTTCCACGCCTGCCGGGACGTACTGTCCGGATGGCGACCGGAACTGCGGGGCGCCGTCGACTGGGACACCCCGGCGGCCGATGCCCTGCGGGCGCTGCGCGGGGAGGACGCCGGGAACGGGGACCCGATCGCCGGACTGACCGAGGCCGAACGCCGGGTCGCGGTACTGGCCGCCGACGGCTGCACCAACCGGGCCATCGCGGCCCGGCTGTACGTCACCACCAGCACGGTGGAGCAGCATCTGACCCGGGTCTACCGCAAGTTGTGCGTGAAGTCGCGCGGGGACCTGGCACACCTGGTGGCGGCCCGCTCGCACTGAGCCCCGCTCGCACCGGGCCCCGTCCGCGCCGAGCCCTGTCCGTACCCGGATCGGTTCCTCCGTACTACTGGTGTGTCACCGGGTTCCCGTGAAGGCCGCCGTCCGCGCACGGCCAGACACCGCTGTCCAGGGGGCCGAGGCCCGTCCGCCGCAGGACGAGGAGTTCGTCGTGGAGGGCGAAGAGCACCCGTCCCCGGTCGAGCAGCATGATCCTGCTCATCACGGCGCGCTCCTCGCCCTCCGGGGCGAACAGCTCCCGCATCCGCGATCCGGCGTCGACGGCGAGCAGCCGGCCGTCCCGCCAGAACACCGCGGTGCCCTCGTCGTCCAGGGCCGGGTAGGCGGTGTAGTAGCCGGAGAGTTCGGGGCCGTGCCGCACCGTGCCGTCGGGGTCGAGGCGGACGAAGCGCGAACGGGACGGCAGGACGTTCTCGGACTCGGGTCCGCTGATGGCGCCATGCCGGTTGACCAGCGGCATCGTGTGCGTCGGCCACTCCCGTACCACGGCGCCGGAGGAGTCGTGGTGGGCGGTTCTGAACGCGCCGTAGCCCTGGGAGCCGATCAGGAACTCGCCGGGTGCGACGATCGCCTTGTGGTGGCCGGGCCCGGGGCGGCTCGCGGCGACGGGCCGACCGGTGGCGGTGTCCAGGAAGAACGTGACGGATATGCCGCTGCCGCCGTCGGCGAACGTCGCGGCGACGCGGTGACCCGAGACCAGCAACGGTTCCCAGTGGTGCGCCTCCACCGTCCGCGGAGTCCACGGCTTCGAGGGCCGTGTCTCCCAACCCGTCTCCGCACTGATCTCGATGCAGCCCGGAAACGACAACCGGTCGAGCACGGCCGGTGTCGACCATCGCACCGAGCCGTCCCCGTCGTGACGTGCGACCCGCGGATGGCGGCCGGCCGGGACGACACGGCCCCGCCCGGCGGGCAGCCAGGACGCGCACACGCCGTCGGGCAGCACCACGAACGCGCCGAGGTGTTCGTGGGGTTCGTGGTCGGGGACGACCGAACGCAGAGTCGAGCCGGTGGCGTCCAGCTCGGTCAGCACGACACCCTCCGGCCCGCGACGGGCGACCCACACAGATCCGTCCGGACCCACGCGCGGCGGGCCCGGGTGTCCGTCGAACCTGCGGCGCCACAGGACCTCCCCGTCCACGTCCACGGCGGTGAGCACCGTGGTGGACAGGTCCTTGCCGTCGTAACCGGTGATGAAGACGGGCCCACCGGAATCCGGTGCCGCCAGACCCCACACCTGCCCGGACATCGGTACACGCCGCGGTTCAGCCATGGGTTCGGCCCCCTCTTTCCCCGATCGGGCGGATCAGGAGCCTACACAGGCGCGCAGGAGCGGTGCGGTGCCTTTCCCGTGACGGTTCATCATGGGAAAGGCACCGGCGGGGTCCGTCAGCGTCGGGCGCCCGTGGTGCGCAGACCGCGGCCGTTCTTGCGGCCGAGCAGGCCCGCGGCCACCAACTCGTCCAGGGCTGCGGCCGGTTCGTACTCGGGGGTGCGGAAGCACTCGTACAGCCGGTTCTGGATGGCGAGCGAGACGTCGAGGCCGATGGTGTCCAGGAGCGCGAACGGGCCCATGGGGTAACCGAATCCGGACCGGATCGCGTGGTCGGTCTCCTCGATGTCCGCGTCGTGCCGCTCCAGCAGGGCGAGGGCCGCGCCGAGGTAGGGGAACAGCAGGCTGTTGACGATGAAGCCGGTGCGGTCCGGACACGTCACCGTCGTCTTGCCGAGGGTGCGGCAGAAGGCGTGCGCCGTCGCCAGGGTTTCCGGGGCCACCGTGTCCGTGTGCGCCAGCTCCACCAGCTTCATCACGGGGGCCGGGTTGAAGAAGTGGACGCCCACGACATCGGCCGGGCGGCCGGACGCCTCGGCGCACGCGGCGACCGAGAGGCTGGACGTGGTGGTGGCCAGTACCGTGCCGGGAGCACAGACCCCGCCGAGCGCCGCGAACATCGCACGCTTGACGTCGAGGTCCTCGGCGACCGCCTCGATGACCAGGTCGCAGTCGGCCAGCGCCGTCATGTCGTGGGCGCCGGTGAGGAGTTCACCGGCCGACGCCTTGGCCTCGACGGTGACCCTGCCCCGCCGTACGCCCCGGGTCAGGGAGTCGGCGACGGCGTCCAGCGCCCGCTGCGCCTTCTCCGGGTCGCGGGCCACCAGGACCGTGGGGTACCCCGCCGTGGCCGTGACCTCGGCGATGCCGCGCGCCATCGCGCCGGAGCCGAGCACGCCCACCCGGCGCACCGGCGCACCGTCCGGTTCGCCGGTGCCGTCGGCCGGCCGGCCGAGCACGGCACCGGTCTCGTCGTACGTGTGGAAACCCTCGCCGGTGGTACGGCCCAGGCGCCCGGCCGCCACCATCCGGCTGAGCAGCGGGGCGGGCTCGAAGGTGCTGTCGCCGGTGCGCCGCCACAGCTCCGTCAGCGCGGCGTGGGCGGTGCCGAGACCGATGCGGTCGAGCGTCTCCAGCGGACCGGCCGGCAGTCCGCAGCCCAGCCGCATGGCGGTGTCGATGTCGTGCTGGGTGGCGTAGCCCTCGTCGAAGAGGATCACGGCACGGTTGAGGAACCCGAGCACCAGGGCGGTGGCGTCGGCGGCGGGCCGGGCGCCGACCGCGACCGGGGTGAGACCGGCCGAGGCAACCAGCGCGTCCATGGCGGCAGCGGTCTCCGGGGAGGTCAGGGCCGTCCGCACCGGTTCGACGGGACCGCCGGGGACGGGCGGGGTGAACAGGCGCAGCCCCGCCACGTCGGCCGGCCGGCCGGTGGCGATGGCCAGACGGGTGACCGGCAGCGTCGCCGTGGTGGTCAGCACCGGGGTGCCGGGCGGGCAGACCGCAGTGATCCTGCCGAGTGCTTCGGTCTTGGCGGCGAGGTCCTCCTGGACCGCCTCGACGACCAGACCGGCCGCGCCCAGCGCGGTGTGGTCGGCGGTGAAGGCGACGTCGGGGCGGTCGGGGCCGTCCCCGGCGGCGACGGTGGCCTTGAGCCGCCCGGCCACGCGTGCCAGGACGTCCAGGTCGGTGTCCACGGCGACGACGGTGTGGCCCGCGTCGTGCAGCAGGTGCAGGAGCGCCTCGCCCGTCGGGCCCAGGCCGACGATGCCCGTCACGGGTGCGGGGGCGACGGTGCTCGCCGCGGGTGCGGCGGTGGCGGTGCTTGCCGCGGGTGCGGCGGTGGCGGTGCTTGCCGCGGGTGCGGCGGTGGCGGTGCCCGTCGCGGCTGCGGTGGTGCCCGTCGCGGGTGTGGTGTCGCTCTGTCGCGCAGTCATGAGGTCCGCGCCTCCTCTTCCCGGAACCGGTTGATGGCGTCGATGTGCTTCTCGCGCATTTCCTCGTCCCGGACGCCGAGCCCCTCGCGCGGGGCCAGGGCCAGCACGCCGACCTTGCCCTGGTGGAGGTTGCGGTGCACCTCGTACGCGGCCTGGCCGGTCTCCTCCAGGGAGTGGACCTTCGACAGGGTCGGGTGGATCTTCCCCTTGGCGACCAGGCGGTTGGCCTCCCACGCCTCGCGGTAGTTGGCGAAGTGCGAGCCGACGATCCTCTTCAGCGACATCCACAGGTAGCGGTTGTCGTACTCGTGCCGGAACCCCGACGTGGAGGCGCAGGTGACGATCGTGCCGCCCTTGCGGGCCACGTACACCGAAGCGCCGAAGGTCTCGCGGCCCGGGTGCTCGAAGACGATGTCCACGTCCTCGCCGCCGGTCAGTTCGCGGATGCGCTTGCCGAAGCGCTTCCACTCGCGCGGGTCCTGGGTCTGCTCGTCCTTCCAGAACCGGTAGCCCTCGGCGCTGCGGTCGATGATCGCCTCGGCGCCCATCCTCCGGCAGATCTCCGCCTTCCGTTCGCTGGAGACCACACAGATCGGGTTGGCGCCGCCGGCCAGCGCCAGCTGCGTCGCGTACGAACCGAGTCCGCCGCTGGCGCCCCAGATCAGCACGTTGTCGCCCTGCTTCATCCCCGCGCCGTTGCGGGACACCAGCTGGCGGTACGCGGTCGAGTTCACCAGGCCGGGGGAGGCGGCCTCCTCCCAGCTCAGGTGCTCGGGCTTGGGCATCAGCTGGTTCGACTTCACCAGCGCGAGCTGTGCCAGGCCGCCGAAGTTGGTCTCGAAGCCCCAGATGCGCTGCTCCGGGTCGAGCATCGTGTCGTTGTGCCCGTCCGCCGACTCCAGCTCCACCGACAGGCAGTGCGCGACGACCCGGTCGCCGGACCGCCACCGGTTCACCCCGGGACCGGTGCGCAGGACGACGCCCGCCAGGTCGGAACCGAGGACGTGGTACGGCTGGTCGTGGCGGGCGGCGCCGGGGAACCGCCTGGCGTACCGCTCCAGAAAACCGAAGGTCGGCAGCGGCTCGAAGATCGACGACCACACGGTGTTGTAGTTGATGGCGCTCGACATGACGGCGACCAGGGCCTCGCCCGGACCGGGCTCGGGGGTCGGTACGTCCTGGAGGTGCAGCGACTTGCGCGGGTCCTTGTCCGCGGAGGCCATTCCCTCGAACATGCCGGTGTCCTCCTTGCGGACAACGGCACCTCGATAGCTCTCCGGGAGCCGCAGACCCGCGAAGTCCTGCGGCGTCGCGTCCTCGGAGAGAAGAGCACTGATGATCTCGTCCACGTGAATTCCCTGATTCTCTTGAGAGCCGAGGAGAGCGGAGCGGGCCACCGTGTCCGTCACGGGTGTCTGCCGGCAGACGTCCGTCACGGTGTCCGGTCCCGGATGCCCGTTCCGGACGTCCGCCACAGGTGCCTGTCACAGATGTCTGTCACAGGTGTCCGTCCAGCGTGGGACACCGCACCGCCCACGGGGCACCCCTGTCCGCCCCCAGAAGGCGCGCGCCCGGTCATAGGGGGCGATTAGGGGAGGACCGGGAGCGGGGCGCGCAGCCATCCTGTGCGCAGGCCCCACTCGGATCGGCTAGGAGAACTCATGACGGGAATTCCCGGCGACAGCCCCTGGTTCAGGAACTACCGGCCCGCCCCCGACGCACCCGTGCGCCTGGTCTGCCTGCCGCACGCCGGCGGTTCGGCCAGCTTCTACTTCCCGGTGGCGCGGGAGCTCTCGCCGCAGGTGGAGGTCCTGGCCGTCCAGTACCCCGGCCGGCAGGACCGCCGCACCGAGCCGGCCACCACCGACCTGGAGTCGCTCGCCGACCGGATCGCCGAGGCGCTCGGCCCGTGGACGGACCGGCCGTACGCGCTGTTCGGGCACAGCATGGGCGCCGTCGTCGGCTTCGAGGTGGCCCGCCGGATGGAAGCCGCGGGCAACGGCCCCGCCGAACTGTTCGTCTCCGGCCGCAGCGCCCCCTCGCTGGACCGCGCGGACGCGTGGTACCCGGACACCGACGAGGAGGTCGTCGCCGAGATCCGGAAGCTGGACGGTACGGGGGGCGCGCTGCTCGACGACGAGGAGACGCTGCGCATGATCCTGCCCGCGCTGCGCGCCGACTACCGGGCGGTGCGCGGCTACCGCTACCGTCCGGGCCCGGCCCTGGACTGCCCCGTCACCGCGTTCACCGGCGACCACGACCCCAAGGCGCGCATCGAGAACGTACAGGCGTGGGTGAACCACACCAGCTCGGGCTTCGGCCTGCGGGTGCTGCCCGGTGGGCACTTCTTCCTCGTCGACGAGCAGGAGGAGGTGCTCCGCACGGTCCGGGAGCGGCTGGCCCGGACCCCGGTGGCGGCATGACCGTGTACTCGCCCGCCCCGGGCGGCACCGGCATCCTCGGCACCGGCTCGTACCTGCCCGAAGGGATCGTCACCAATGAGACGGTCGCCGCCCGGGCCGGGGTCACCGCCGAATGGATCGAGCGCAAGACCGGCATCCGCGAGCGGCGCTACGCGGCGGACCACGAGGCCGCGTCGGACCTCGCCACCGAGGCCGCCGTACGGGCCCTGGCCGATGCCGGGGCCGGCCCGGAGGATCTCGCCTGGATCGTCGTCGCGACCTCCACCCCCGACCATCCGCAGCCGGCCACGGCCGCGTTCGTGCAGCACCGGATCGGCGCGCGCCGGGCGGCGGCCTTCGACGTGAACGCCGTGTGCGCCGGATTCATCGCCGCGCTGCACACCTGCTCCCGGCTGCTGGCCGGGCCCGGGACCGACGGGCGGCAGCGCCTGGGACTCGTCGTCGGCAGCGAGGTCTACTCGCGCATCATCGACCCCGAGGACCGCAGGACCGCGCCGCTGTTCGGGGACGGGGCGGGCGCCGTGGTGCTCGGTCCGGTGTCCGGGGGCCGCGGCCTCCTGGGCACGGGCATGCGCACCGACGGCCATCTGCACGGCCTGATCGGCGTCACCGCGGGCGGCAGCAGGAAACCCGCGTCGGAGAAGACCGTCGCCCGCGGCGACCACTTCTTCCGGATGCAGGGGAGGGACGTGCGGGCCTTCGTGGAACGGGAGCTGCCGGACGCCGTCGCGGGCACCCTCGACGCCTTCCGGGTCACGGCCGACGAGATCGACCACTTCGTACCGCACCAGGCCAACGGCGAGATGCTGCGGAGCGTGGCCGCCGGGCTCGGGCTGACCTCGGCACGGGTCCACCTCCCGGTGGAACGGCACGGGAACACCGGGGCCGCCTCGATCCCGCTGGCACTCGACCACGCCCGCCGCACGGACGGGCCGGTCGACGACGACCTGGTGCTGCTGGCGGGATTCGGCGGCGGAATGACCCTCGGAACCACCCTGCTGCGCTGGGGCCGTTAGAACGCGTCCGACGAGGGCCGCCGTGCAACCGCGTCACCTCGCGGTCGCACGACGGCCCTTCTCCGGTGACGGCCTTCGCCGGTACGGCTCCTGCCGGGCCGGGCCTTCGCCGGGTTCGGCCCTCGCGGGGCCCGGTCCTCGTCGAGCGCGGTCGGGGGCCGTCGTCGGGACCGGTCAGTCGTTCTCGCGGGGTTTGCCGAACTCCTCGATCAGCACGGGGTATTGCTCCCCACCGTGCCCCGCGGCGATCGCCCGGTCGGCCATCGCCTTGAACAGTTCGGGAAGTTCGGCGTTGACACCCAGCGCCCTGCTCTCCTCGATCAAGTGCTCCATCGCCCGTGCGTCGGTCTCCAGGGCCGACACCTCGGCGGGGAAGGAGCCGCTGTCGATCTGCTCGGCGTACCCGGGCAGCCATTCGGCCACGCCGGTGGCGATCCGCTGGGCGAACGGCGCGTACGTCGCGGCGTCGACACCGGCCGTGCGGAGCAGGGCGGTGCCCTGGAGCCAGGCGTTCAGGACGCTCCACATCATGGCCAGCCCCGCCACGTCGTACAGGGCCGCCAGTCCGTGGTCCGCACCGAGGTGGGTGACGGTGCCGAGCGCTTCGAGCGTCGACCGGTGCGCCTCGAAGTCCTCCTGCGGCCCGCTGTGCAGGATCACCGCCTCGGCGGTCCCGATCACCGGCGGGACCGCCATGATGGCGCCGTCCAGGTAGCGGGCGCCGATCCGGTCGGCCCACCGGGCCGCCTCCCGGGCACCGGCCGAGTCGCCGGAGGTCAGGTTGACCAGCGTCGTACCGGCCGGCACGACATCGTCCGCGCCGAGCAGTTCGTGCACGGCCGTGTAGTCGGTGAGGCAGACGACCGTCAGGGGGGAAGCCTTGAGCGCGGCACCGACGGTGGGCGCCAACTGCGCGCCCTCGGAGACCAGTCGGTCGGCCTTGGCGGCCGTACGGTTCCACACGGTTGTGGGGTGGCCGGCTTTCAGGAACGCGCCGGCGAGCGCCTGACCCATCAGCCCGAGTCCGATGACCGTCACGGGCGCAGTGGTTGTGTTGTTCATGGCAGCATCGTCAACGTTGATACCGGTATGAAGGTCAAGCGAGGTTTCGATGAGGATCGGGGAACTGAGCCGTCGGACGGGCGTCAACGCCCATCAGTTGCGCTACTACGAGGCCCAGGATCTGCTGGAGGCGGATCGCGGCACGAACGGATACCGGGAGTACGACGAGAGCGCCGTGCTGCGGGTGAAACAGATCCGGCACCTGCTCGGCGCCGGTCTGTCCTCCGAGGACATCGCGTACCTGCTGCCCTGCGCGGTAGGGGAGGCCCCGGAGCTGGCCGGATGTCCCGAGCTGCTGGCCGCGATGCGGTCACGGCTGCGGCAGCTGGACGACCGGATGGAAAGCCTCGCCCGGTCCCGTGAGGCCCTTGCCGGCTACATCGACGTGGCCGAGCGCATGGGCGGCGAGAACTATCCACCCTTCGACGGCGCCGACCCGGAGCCCGTCCCCGCCTGAGCGGGGCCGCGGCCGACCGGGGGCCGCCGCCCCTCCGGTCGGCCGGCCCGCCTCAGCGGCGCAGATACCGCCGCAGGGCTCCGGCCAGGCCCTGGTGCCAGGTGTGGAGGTGGGTGGCGCGGCGGGCGTTGATCTCGCAGGAGTACGACGAACCGTCGTGCAGCGCGAGGGTGACGAGCAGCCGGGTGCGGCGGACGGTGCGACCGGTGACGTCGGCGATCTCGGACCAGGCGAACTCGGCCTCCACGTCCGGCTGTTCGGGGTCCTCGTCCTTCGCGCCCCGGTCCGGGGCGCCGGTCCGGTACAGGGTGAACATCACGCCGTCGGCGTCCACCAGGATGCTGGAGTCGGAATCCGCGGCGATGAACACCTCCTCCTCCTCGGAGGCGGGGGTGTGCGGGGCGGAGACGTGCGGGGCGTGGGCGGGCCTCGGCGGCATGTCCAACCGCGTCGGTACGTACGTGGCGGCCTGCGCCACCGGGACCGGATCCGGGGTCGGAGTCGGCAGCGGTTGGGAAACGGGGGCCGGAGCCGGAGCCGGGTCCGGCCCCCGGACAGGGGTCGGCGGGGGTGTCGGGTCCGATGCCAGCAGCCGGCGCGGGTCGGTGCCGGGCCCCTCGCCTCCCTCCGTCCGTTCCGCGGGCGCCTCGAACCAGTCCAGGAGCCGGTCGGTCGTCGGGCGCCGTTCCGGCTCCTTCGCCAGGCAGGCCGCCGCCACATGCCGCACGCCGTCGGGCACGGCGTCGAGATTCGCGGGTTCGTGCACCGTGCGATACATCATCCCCATGGGCGTCCCGCCGCCGAACGGGCTGCCGCCCGCCGCCGCGACAAGGACCGCACCGAGCGCGAACACGTCCGCCGCACCGGTGACTTCGTCGCCCGTCGCCTGTTCGGGGGCGAGGAAACCCGGTGTGCCGAAGGCATGGCCCGTCGCCGTCAGGCGGGTGGACTCGACCGCCCGCGCGATGCCGAAGTCGAGCACCCGGGGACCGTCGTCGGCCATGATGATGTTGCCGGGTTTCAGGTCGCGGTGGACGAGCCCGCACCGGTGGATGGCCTCCAGCGCCTCGGCCAGACCGGCACCGAGTGCCCGCAACGCCCTTTCGTCCATGGGGCCCCGCACACGGAGGAACTCCGCGAGCGTGGGCCCGGGGACGTACGCGGTGGCGAGCCAGGGCGTCGGGGCGTCCGGATCGGCATCGACGACGGGCGCGGTGTGGAAGCCGCCGACGGCGCGCGCCGCGGCGACCTCGGCGAGGAACCGCTCGCGGAAGACGGGATCGGCGGCCAGCTCGGACCTGGCCACCTTCACGGCGACGGCCCGCCCGCCGCGGGACCGGGCGAGGTACACGCTCCCCATCCCGCCCTCGCCGAGCTTGCGTTCGATGGTGTACGAGCCGATACGGCTGCCGGGCGCCCCGAGCGCCCCGCCCCCTGTACTCACGCGGTCCCCCACAGTCTTTCCGCCGGCCACCCCGGCCGATTCCCGCCGACGTGGTGGAGGAGATCGTCTCACCACTCCGGCCCGGGGAACGCGGAGGGCGGAGTTCCAGCCGCCTCCCCGGCCGGGCGGATCATCGCGCGTGACGAGGCGAGCTGATTCGAACCGATCCGAACCGAACCGATCCGGGCCACTCGGATCGGTGCCGACCCGGTCGGGTCAGAGCCGGGCGGTCAGGGCGTCGATGCGGCGGGACAACGCCTCCTGCTCCCGGCCCAGTTCGTCGACGCGCCGCCGCAGCCGGGCCAGTTCGTCCCCGGGGTCGGGGGCCGCCCCGACAGTCACCGGGGCGTCCGACGGGGCCGGGGCGGACAGGGCGGGCGCGTGGTTGAGGATCGCCTCCATCCGGCCGCGCAGCGCCGGACCCGGCTCGATGCCGAGCGCGTCCCTCAGCCGACGGCGCGCCCGCTCGTACACGCCCAGCGCCTCGGCCTGGCGGCCACCGCGGTACAGGGCGAGCATCAGCAGGTCGTAGAAGCGTTCCCGCAGCGGGTGATCGGCCGTCAGTTTCTCCAGCTCGCCGGTGATCTCGCCGTGCCGGGCGCAGCGCAGGTTCGCCTCGTACAGCGTCTCCAGGGTGGTGAGCCGGTTCTCCTCCAGCCGGTCGGCCTCGGTGGCGCAGATCCGTCCGTGCCCGCTGTCCTGGAGGGCGGGGCCGCGCCACACGGCCAGGGCGCGGCGCAGCAGTTCGGCGGCGCGGCCGGGGTCGGAGGCGAGCATCGCCCGGCCCTCCGCGGACAGGCGGTGGAAACGCTGGACGTCGGTGGTGGCCGGGCCCAGGTGCAGCAGGTAGCCGGCCGGCAGGGTACTGATCCATTCCCGCCCGCTGTCGACCGCGTTGCCGCCGGTCGCACCGCCACCGTCCGGGCGGCTGCCGGGGGCCGGGAGCAGCCGCCGCAACCGGGCGACATGGGCCTGCAGGGCGTTCGCGGCGTTCGCCGGGGGACGGTCGCCCCAGAGTTCGGCGGTCAGCCGGTCGCCGGGCAGGAGCTGTCCGGCGTGGACGACGAACGCGGAGAGCAGGGCGCGTTGCTTGGAGCCCGGCGGGACGATGCTCGTACCCGTCAGCGGATCGCGCACCTCCACCGGCCCCAGCAGCCGGAACTCGACCTCGCTGCCGTCCGCGGCGGCCGGGGGCGCCGGTGCCGCGGACGGCGGGGCGAGTTCGAGCACGGACATCACGGCATCTCGGGGGCGGACGCGGCGAGGGCGAGCGCACGCCGGGCGTCCTCGGCGATCCGCCCGGTCAGCGCGGTGGGGTCGGGCTGGAAGTAGAAGTGCCCGCCCTCGAACAGGTGCAGGCCGAGGAAGTGCTCCGCCCGGTCGGCCCAGCCGGACATCCGGGCGGGCGGCGCCACCGTGTCGTCGATCCCGCCGAAGACGGACAGCGGCACGGGCAGGGGCACGGGGTCGGGGGTGGGCCGCCAGGTCTCCACCAGTCGCAGGTCACCCCGGATGGCCGGACTGAACAGCTCCCACATCTCCTGGTCCTCCAGGACCACGGCGGGTGTGCCGCCCATCGCGGCCAGCTCCCGGCGCAGCCCGGCGTCGTCGAGCAGGTACCGACGGGTTCCCTCACCCTCGGGGCGCGGCGTCCCGCGTGCCGACAGCCCCAGCCAGACCGGCGGGGTACGGCCCTCGGCGAGGATCCTGCGGGTGAGTTCGTAGGCGACGAGGCCACCCATGCTGTGGCCGAACAGGGCGTAGGGGCCGGTGAGTTCGGCATCCAGTTCGGTGAGGAAGTGGTCCACGAGCCGATGGGCGTCCCCGATGGCGGGCCGGTCCGCCAGCAGACCGTGCCCGGGGGCGTCGACGAGCCGTACCTCCCAGTCGGC
The DNA here is from genome assembly GCF_040612315.1 of Streptomyces sp. NPDC006435. Taxonomy (NCBI): domain Bacteria; kingdom Bacillati; phylum Actinomycetota; class Actinomycetes; order Kitasatosporales; family Streptomycetaceae; genus Streptomyces; species Streptomyces sp. NPDC006435. Next base: position 27,990 of record NZ_JBEXPY010000053.1, on the reverse strand, counting down.
CGGGAGACGACCGGGCCAGTCGCGGTAGAGCAGATGGGAACCACCCGCGTGGTGGAACACGAACAGGCGCAGTTCCATGCTGACTCCGTCTTGTGGGACTTGTGTCTTCGGTCGGAGTACCGGACCTTAGCCGATGTACGCGAACGGTGATCACTCCTCCGGCCCTGTTCGAGCACGTGTGCACTTCGCCTGGACGCCCGACGACCCCGCGCACGGTGGGAAGCCGGTCCCGGCCCCCGCGCGACGAAGAAGGGTGGCTCGTTCCGGTTCGAGGACCCGGACGGGGCGTGTACCGGTCCGGGCCGAAACCGGACGGTCGTGAGCCGCCGAAGGAACCGGAGGCGGAGCGGTGGCGTTTCCCGGGCGGTCGAACTTTGGGGAGACACAGTGCGGATCTACATCAGTGTGGACTTGGAAGGCATCACAGGGCTCGTGGACGCCGACGACGTCCAGCCCGGCGGCCGGGACTACGAGCGTGGACGGCTGATGATGGCGGAGGACGTCAACGCCGCCGTCAGGGGAGCCGTCGCGGCCGGTGCCACCGACATCACCGTCAACGACGCGCACGGCCCGATGCGCAACCTCCTGCCCGAGGCGCTGCATCCGGCGGCACGCCTCATCCGCGGCAGGCCCAAACAGATGGGCATGCTCGAAGGCCTCGTTCCCGAACACGACGCCGTGATCTGCGTCGGCTACCACGCGCGGGCCGGTGCGCTCGGAGTGCTGAGCCACAGCTTCATGGGGCACGAGATCGAAGACATCTGGCTGGACGGACGGCCCGTGGGCGAGATCGGCCTGGCCCACGCCACCGCGGCAGCCATGGGTGTGCCGGTGACGGTCCTCACCGGTGACGACAGTGCCTGTACGGAGATGGCGGAGTGGGACGCCTCGGTGACGACCGTGGCCGTGAAGTACGCGCGGGACAGATTCGCGGCAGATCTGCGCCCGACGGAAGAAGCACGTGCGGCGATCGAGAGTGCGGTCGCTTCCGGTCTTGCCGCACTTCCGAAGGTTTCGCCCATGCCCCCGAAGGGTTCAGCCGTTGCTGCGACCCCGTCCACCCTCGAAGTCCGCTGGCAGTCGGCCTCGGTGGCCTCGACGCTCCTGGGAATTCCGGGAGTCACCTTGGTGGACACCCGGACCGTCCGGGCACAGGGCGCTCTGCCCGGCCTCTACAGGCTGTTCGGAGTGTGGATGCGAGTGGCGGCGTCCCTGACCAACCAGCCGCCGTACTGCTGAGAAGAGTTGTTCCGTCCTGCCGGGGCCGTCCCGCCGGGGGGTCGTGCCGGGGCTGTCCCGCCAGGGGGGCGTGCCGGGGTTTTCGCGCCGGGTTCTTCGTGCCGCCGGTCCCGCACGGGGTGCGGGACCGGGGCGGAGGGGGCGTCAGCCGGTGCAGGTGGCCTTCACCGCAGATATCGCGTGGTGTTCGTAGTGGTCGTCCTCGCCCCGGTCGTGCAACCGCACGGAGAGCTTCATGGCCTCCACGGGGAAGGTGCCCGGCACGTTGTACCAGGTGCCGCGGCGCTCCGTCTGGCGGATGGTGAAGGAGCCGACCAGGTTGCTGGTCCGGGGCAGGAAGCGGTCGTAGACGGTGTAGTAGCTCGGGTTCCCGCCCACCTGGACGATGTTGGAACTGCCCGGGACGTGGACGGAGACGCTGCACTTCTTGGCGGTGGAGGGCAGGTCGAACAGCCAGGTCGCCGAGCCGCCCGAGTCCTTGGAGGAACTGCCGGACATCGGCATGGAGAGGTACTTCCCGTCGCAGCCGGAACCGCCGTACCCGCCGGAGTGTGTGGCCCAGCCCTCCTTGCCGTCGGTGTAGTAGCCGTACTGCTGGAAGCGCTGGGTGTCGCACTCCGGTCCGGACACGCCGCTGTACACCACGGTGGTGGTCGACTTGGGTGCCGTGCCGGTCGAGGGGGCCTTGGCGGAGGTGCCCGAATCCTTGTCGCCGGAGGAGCTGCCGCCGGTGCCGCTGTTCGAGGTCCGGTCGGTCCCGCCCCCGGTGGACTTGGTGTTCCCGGTGTCCTTCGCGCCGTCGGCCTTCGTGTCGGTGCTGTCGTTCACGGGCTTCCCGCCGGTCCCCGTGTCCGTCCGTACGTCACCGGCCGGGCCCTTGCCGTGCCGGGCCGCGCCCTCCCGGTCCTTGGACCCGGTCGGCCCCTTGCCCTGGGCGCGGTCGGGGTCGGTGCCCGGGACGTAGCCGCCGGAGCTGCCGTCGTCCTTCCACGCCGCCGCGGCTTCCTTGGTCTTCCTGTCGGGCTCGTCCTGCTGCGCCCCCGCCACGATGAAGGGGGTCGCCAGGAGCAGCGCACCGGCGAAGGCGGCCGCGACCACCATGGGGCGCGAGATGCGGCCGGGGCGTTCCGGTGCGTCTCCCGTTTCCGCCGAGCCCTCAGCGGGGGGAACGGACGAGGCTGCTGTGGAAGCGGACGCGGAAGCAGAAGCGGTCGCGGTGGAGGCGGCCATGGCGGTCTGCTCGGCGGTGGCGGATGCGCTTGTGGTGGCCGGTTCGGTGGAGGTGGAGGCGGAGGGAGTCGCCGCCTCCGCCTCGGGTCCGCTTTCCGCCTTCGCGGTGTCCGACGAGGTGGCGGGGGCGCCCACGGCCACGGAGGCGGTGCTCGGGCGGGCGGCCTTCCGGGGCGCCGGAGCCTCCTCCTGCGCCGCTGTCACCGCCGCCGCCGCCGCGTCGTCGCCGTCCGGCTGCTCGGAATCGGACGTGTTCCTGCCGATGGAGACCCCGACCGCGTGCACCACCGCCGCGGTTTTCTCAGCGGGCTCGTCGGGCTCGTCGGGCTCCTCCGGGCCGGACTCCGAAACGATCGGCGTCCGTGCCCCGCCGCCGGTCGTCGTGTCGGTGCCGCTCTCCGTCGACGTGCGGGACGACGGCTCGGACGGTGCGTCCACGGCCTCTCCCCGGCCGCCGACGGGCTCGCTCTCCTCGCCGGACCGCTCCCGCTCCACCGATCGCCCCTCTTTCCCTGCCATTGCCCCTTCTCGTCCCTTCACTCGTTCTTCCCACTCGCTCTTCGGCACAACACCTGACGTTGTGTCACTTCTCGTAGGCCTGGTTCTCGCTCTCGGGGGTCAGCCATGCGACGGTGCGTTGGAGACGTCTCCCCGCACGCTGGAACGTTCCGAACTCGCCCGGTTGCAGGTTCCGCACCCCGAACTCATCGTTCAGATGGGATTCCAGCACTTGCAGCAGGGGGAACGGTCCGCTGGCCGCGGGACCGGACATCAGCATCTCGTCGGCTTCGGAAAGGCCCTGCCGTTCGATGTTGTCGCGGACCTTCTCGATCAGGCTGTCGATGAAGACGGATTCCTTCTGCGCGGCGATGAAGTGATTGCCGTAGCCGCCGGTGTGCAGCAGGTGCTCCGTAGCGATGTCGATCCGGGTCTCGGCGGGCTCTTTCAGCAGTCGGGCGAGGTCCATGCCGCTCGCCCTCGCCACATCGGCCAGTACTCCCCCCAGGCTCTTCTCGTCCCGGATGAGGGGGCCGAACACGGGCAGGTCGTTCTCGCGGAGCCTGAGCGCGTCCGATCCGAGGTCCACCGTCCCCGGCCCCAGGTCCACGTCGGCGTACACACCACCGTGCATCTTGAGGATGCTGTACCGGGCGAGGTCGGAGGCGAACGGGTACGCCTTGCCCTTGCTCGCCACCGAATAGGTGGCCGCCAGGCGCTCGTCCAGGGCGCCTTCGATGGTCTTGTGCACCAGTCCCGCGCGCCAGATCTTCGCCTTGCTGGCGAGACTCAGCGCCGTGTTCCCGTCCGTCCACAGGTTGGTTCTCCACTTGGCCGGCGTGGCCTTCGCCGCCCATTTGGCGATGTTCGTGAGCGCGGCCGCGGGGATGTCCCCGCCGATCCAGACGAAGTGGAGCTCGTGCGGGATCTTGGGCGGAGCCGGGATTCCGGTGAGAAGGGGCTCGGCCAGCGAGCGCAGGTCCTCCAGTTGGCCCGATGGGAGGGGCGAGCCCTTCAAACGGCTGAAGAGCAGCTCCACGGCGTCCACGTCGTGCTTGTCGATCGCGGTGAAGAGGTACGCCTGCAGCTCCGCCTTGTCGCCGGAGCTCAGGATCTGTTCGGTGTCGTCGTTGCTCCTGAAGGCGATGTCCAGCGATACCGATGCGGGTCCGGTCTGCTCTCCGGCATGTTGCTGGGTCTGCTGGGTCTGCTGCTCGGTTTCCGGGGTGTTCGTCATCGCATCGGAGGAAGCCGTCTGCTCCGTCGATTCCTGAGTGCCGGTCGGCGGAACGAAGTTGAGGGCTTCGAAGATCATGTCCGAGTACGTGGACGCGGACGTGGATGTGACCGGCTGGGCATCCAGGCCCTCCTGGGCATCCTGGCTCTCGTGGGCATCCTGGCTCTTCTGGGCCTTCTGACTCTCCTGGCTCTTCTGGCTCTCCTGGTCCGGAGCGGGCGTCGCGTCCTCGATGCCCTCGCCCGCCGTGAACCATTGGCCGCGGCGGCCGGTGACCGGGTCCGAGAGAAGGCCCAGCACCCCCGAATCGACATCGGTCCCGGTCGTCGGCCTGGCGTGACCGACCGCGACGTCGGGTGCGTACCAGAGGCGTCCCGGTACGGCGCGTGCCGCGTCCATCACGAGGCTGCGGCCGTCGGTCCGCCGGGGCTTCCCGGTTTCGCACGCGACCAGCACGACCGGGGCCGGGGGCCGTGCCGGGTCGCGCAGCGTCTCCATGAAGTGCGCGAACTGGGCCCCGTCGACCACCAGCGGCTTGTCGCCCACCACATGGAGTTCGACACCGTCCTCGGAGCCGTGCGCGTCGAAGAACAACGGGCTGACCGGCTTCTTCGCCCCTTGCTCCTCGGCCTTCGAGGTCTGCGCGTCGGCCTGCCAGGGGACCTCGCCGGTCGCGGGGCCCTCGTCGGTGTCGAGGACGTACGTCTCGTCGCCCACGGCCCGGTGGTGCGTGAACACCGTCTCGTCCGGCCGGTACGTGGCGTAGAAGTCCTTGCGGGGGCCCCAGTCCTGCGGGTTGTGGGACGCGTACCCCAGGGTACGGCCGTCGGCGCCACGGATCACCTGGAGGCCCTCGTATATACGGCCGTAGGTGACCCGGCGGCCGTCCTTGCCCGTGAGGACGGCGTCCGGCTTCGCGTGGGCGGACGCCGACGGGGGCGGCGGTCCGTCCGAGGGCCAGGAGAGCGGGGAGGACGGCGCGGGGAGGCCGTTCCCGGTGAGGGGCGACGTCGTCCGGTCGTTGGAGAAGAACTTCTGCGTTCCGGAGAAGAGGGAGGAGGAACCGGTGCCGTGGCCGGTGGGGTTCCTGCGCAGCGTGCCGGTGAGCCTGCCCAGCCTCTCCCGCAGCGTGCCGGACCGCTCGACGGACTGCGACACCGGCTCGCTCGGGCCGGTCAGGGACGCGGTCTCCTGGTTCGCGCTCTCGGCCGTCACCCACTCCAGGTCGATCCAGGTGTTCCGGACGGCCTCCGTGGGCCTGAACCTGGCCGGTCCCCGCTGTGCGCCCTCCTGCTGGGACGGGTTCTTCTCCAGCCCGTAGCTGTTCATCATCTTGTCGATGAACCCCGGCCCCGTGATGCCGGCCACGTTCCGCTCCCGCATCTCCTTCTTCCGCGCCTCCCACAGGAGGTCCGCGTACTCCTTGCCCCTCTTCTTCCCGAGGTCCTTCTCGTACTGGTCCACGAGCCCCTTCTTGCTCACGAGGTTGTCCAGCAGGTGGTTCAGGAAGGGGTTCTGCGGGTGGGCGGCGATGAACTGGTTGCCGTACTCGCCGGTCTCGTAGCAGTGCACGGCGGCGTCGCGGATGTTCTCCGGGGTCAGGGGCGGGGGCGCCTGCTCCTCGGTGATCGTGAGCGGTTCGGTGGTCGAGGACTGCTGGGCGGTCGACGGCTGCGTCGTGTCCGTGCCGGGGCCGAGCCTCTTGCGTACGCTCTCCTCGTCCCGGAGCAGGGGGCCGAGCATGGGCAGGACGTCGCCGTTCGACATCTGTACGCCGCCCTGGGGCAGGTCGAGCCGGCCGGGCGCCAGGTCCACGTCCATGTACACACCGCCCTGCTCGCGGAGGACCGTGTACCGGGTGACGTCCGAGGCCATGGCGTAACTCCGGTACTCCTGGCCCATCCTGTAGAGATTCCTGGCCTTCGCCAACGGGTCCTTGAAGGAGAGGTCGTGCCAGTTCTTCTCGAAGAGCTGGTCGACGGAAGGGTTCTTGACCCGGCGGGTCCGCGCGAGTTCCTCCAGGAACGCCCGGTTGTTCCTCGCGCCTTCCTCGTCGGTCCAGAGCTTCATCTCCCAGCCCGCTTCTTCGGCCTTGGCCGCCCAGTCCCGGAGGTTCGTGCGGGCGGCCCGGGTCATCTCGCCGCCCAGCCAGACGAAGTGCAGGTTCTTGGGGATCGGCTGTTGGTTCTCGGTACCGCCGCCCAGGGTCAGTCCGTTGGGCGTGGCAGGGGACTGCGCATCGGAAGGAGAGTTGAGCAGTAGCGTGTCGGTCCTGTGCCAGGACTCCGCGGGGGCCGAAGCCTTCGTCGCGGTCGAGGTGTTCGAGGTGTTGGGAGCGTTGGGGGTGCTCTCGCCGGCGGATATCCACCGGCCCGGACGCTGGGTTTCCGGGACCGGGAGCAGCGCGAACACCCCGGTGTCGACGTTCCCGCCCGTCCCGCTCTTCGACGCCACGTGGCCGACGGCGACGTCGGGTGCGTACCAACGGCGTCCGGGCATGGCCCGTGCCGCATCCGTGAGGAAGCTTCCGCCGTCCGTCGACCGGGTGCCAGCGGTGTTGCAGGCGACCATCACGACCGGGGCCGGGGGCTGTGCCGGGTCGCGCAGCGTCTCCATGAAGTGCGCGAACTGGGCCCCGTCGACCTCCAGCGGAAGTTCGCCGCGGATGTGGAGCTTGACGCCGTTGCGGGAGCCGTGCGCGTCGAAGAAGAGCGGCTTCGGCTTCTCCCGACCGGGTGCCGTGCTGCTCGCCCCGGTCTGCCAGGGGGACTCGGGGGGCGGGGCGGTCTTGTCGGTGAGGGGGACGAACTTTCCGTTGTCCGTCTTCCGGTAGGACCGGGAGGACAGTTCGTCCGCGCGGTACTTGGCGTAGAAACCCTCGCGCGGCGCCCAGTCCGTGTCGCTGTGCGACGCGTATCCGACGACGGCCCCGGAGGCGTCGCGGATCGTCCGGAGGTTCTCGCGGATCTTTTCGTACGAGACCTTCCGGCCGTCGCTGCCCACGAGTTCGCCCGGGGACTGCGTGGTCTGCGTGGTCCGCGCGGAAGGCTCCGACGACATGTGGAGGTCGCCCGACCACGTCTCGTTGGTCGGCAGGACCGTGGGCCGCGTCCGCGTGCTGCCGGACCGCAGGGTGAGGTTGCCGAGGGCGGAGGTCATGCGCCGGACCAGGGTGTTCCGCCCGGACTGCGTGGACGTCGTTCCGGGAGCCTCCTGGTTCTCGCTCTCGGCCGTCACCCACTCCAGGCCCGTCCAGTCCTCCCAGTCCGACGCGTGGACGCGGAACCGGGGAGGCCGCTGCCGAAAGGAGTGCGCCGCGCCGTCGGCGTTCCGGAGGGGCTTGGTGTGCTCCGACAGCTGTTTCCAGAGGAAACCCGGACCGGTGCTCCCGGCCACATTCTTGCTCTTCATGGCCGCGTGCAGCGTGCCCCTGATGACGGCGTCCTTGTGGTCGGGGTCCGGCAGGGCACGCAGGACCCGCCCCATGAAGGCGCTCCCGGGGTGGGCGACGATGAACTGATTGCCGAGTTCCCCCTGCTCGTACATCGCGAGGGCGGCTTCCCGGCCACGGCCCGTTGTCGGGTCGTCCTCGCCGAGACCGAGGGCTCTGCGAACAGTGCCCGAGTCCCGCAGCAGCGGGCCGAACATCGGCAGGGTGTCGTCGCCCTCCGGCAGCAGCAGACCCTCGGGGCGCAGCGTCACGGCTCCCGGCCCCAGGTCCACGTCGAGGTACACCCCGCCGTGCTTGTGGAGGAGCGCGTACCGGGCGACGTCGGACGCCATCGCGAAGCTGTCCGCCTTCTTCGCGGCCCGGTACAGGGCGGTCGCGTGGGGCGGGATCTTCTCCTGACCGCTGCCCTTCTCCGGGGCGAACAGGGACTTGGTCGACCTGAGTCGGACGGTGTCGGGGGCGGCGGCGACGAGGTCCTTCAGGAACATCTCGTTGCTGAGGCTTCCGGTGCTGTTCGTCCAGACCGAGACCTTCCAGTCGGCTTCCTGCGCCTTCTGCATCCAGTTCCGGATGTTGGCGCGGGCCGCTTCCTTCAGCGGGCCGCCCATCCAGATGAAGTTGATCTCCTTGGGAACCGCGACGCGCGGTCCGGTGCCGCTGCCCACGTAGTGGACCGGGGCAGCGGGAGCCGTCACGGTCGGGGCCGGCGTGATCTCGGTGGTCTCGGTGGTTTCGGTGGTCTCGGCGTTGAGCAGTACGTCGTCCACCTCGGTGGCCACGGCGGCCCGGTACAGGTCGTCCGCGAGGTGCAGCACCACGCCGGGCAGCGGGGGAGCCCCCGCCGTGAGCGGTCCCGCGGCGTCGAACGTCTGATGGTTCAGGTCCTCCCGCACCACGGTCACGGGGATTCCCAGCACCCGGGCCGCGAGCAGCGCCATCAGGTCACCCGCGCCGTGATTCCAGCCGGCGTCCTTGCGGTCGCCGATCTGTTCGCCCGCCGGGCGCAGCAGCGCCGTGCGCGCCAGGGCCAGTCGCTGGTCCGGGGTCAGCCGGTCGGCCACGGCCTGCGGGAGACGACCGCGCGCATCGGTGTGCTCGACGGTCTCGGGGGCGCTGAGCACGACACCGGCGTCGGCCAACTCCTGTGCGGTGAACCGCTCCTGGGGGTCGGTCGCGAGGAACGCCGCGAGCTCGTCGCGGTCCGCCGTCAGCTGCTCGGCGAGCCGTTGCCTCAACCGTACGACGTCGGCCCCCGGCCGGTCCTTCCCGTGCCGTCCGCGCAGCCCCAGTTCGGTGAGCAGCCCGGGGCGGGCCCGCTCGACCGCGTCGAGGAGGGAGCGTTGGAAGCTCGTACCGATGTCGAGGAGCGGGGACGTGCTGCTCGGCGGCTCCACGAGTTCGAGGACACGGCCGTCCGGGTCCTTCAGGCCGACCGTCCGGCCCTCCCCGTCCTTGAGGTGGACGGTGTACGGCTCCGGGAGGGACGTCGCGTCGGACGGGCGGACGTGGCCCTCGGGCTCCGGCTCGGGGTGCCAGGGGGCGAAGTCCTGGTCCTGCGGGCGCGGTCCGAGGACCTGGGCGGCGGACGCCGTCGCCGCCTCGAAGTTCGCCAGGACCAGGGCGAGTTCGCGGTGCGCTGCGGTGAACTGCTCGATCGCCCGGTCGTACGCGGGCTGCGCCGTCTGCACCGTCTGCTGTGCGGCCCCTATCAGGTCGAGCCGGGCGGCCAGTACCTCTTCCAGGGCCGACCGGTACGCGGCGTCCGCCGCCCGCAGGCGCTGCGCCGCGCCCGCCGCCTTGATCTGCTCCCTGCGCACGAGGGCGGTCTCCGACAGGGGCCGGGTGCCATCGAGCCAGCCCGCCGTCCGGGTGAGGACGTCCTCCCGCGCGACGAGGGCCGGCAGCGGGGTGAGGACCTCGGTGGGGGACGGGTAGCCGGGGGCCGTGACCGGGGTCTGCCCGGTGACCGGTGCGGCCTCGGTGTCCTCGCTCCACGGGACCGGCGGCGTACCGGTGGGGCGGGGCCCGCTGACGGTGTAGTGGTCGACGGCCCGCCAGGCGGCCGCGGACGCGTCGGTGAGGCGGCGCTCGGCGGCCCGGAGGTCGCGGCGGTGGTTGGCCAGGTCCTGGTGCGCCTCGGCGTGCCGGACGAGCGCGGTGGCGAGCCGCCGCTCCGCCGAGGCCACTGCGGCCGGGTCCTCCGCCGGGTTCTCCGCGGTCGAGAGCCGCCGGGCCTCCTCGTGGAGGGTGGACACCTCGTCGTCGAGCGCGCGCAGCCGGCGCTCGGCCGTCTCCACCAGGGTGGCGGCCGCGGTGTACTTCTTGGTCTGCTCCTTCACGACCTTCGCGGCGGCCTCGACCTCGGCCGGCAGCAGACCGTGCTCCCGGGCGACGTCGAACGAGACCCACATGGTCACGCCGTCCCGCACCGTGTGTTCGACGGTGACCGGGTGCCGGGAGGCGGTACCGGAGGGCGACACGGCCGCGAGCACCGTCGAGACGACCGGCAGGTCCTTGATCCGGCGCGTCGCCGTCGCCGTCTGCCACACGTGGAGCGGGGCCCGGACCAGCACGGCGCCGCCCGCGAAGGGCTTGAGCGTGTTCAGCGCGGAGGTCCGGCGGTCCGCGGCGCCGCCCGACGCGTCGGAGTCCGTCCAGCCGGGCATGGTGCCGGTGGACTGGACCGGTGGCTGTGTCTGGAAGCCCGGCCCCAGGGTCAGCGCCGGGGTGTGCGATTCGGTGGTGTCCCCGGTGTAGGTGTCGTTGTCCATGGTCCGTCGGCTGCCGCCGAGACCCGCCCCCGGGTCCACCGCCAGCAGCTCGGCCTGCGCCAGGTCGACGCCCACGGAGATCTTCAGGTCCGCGTCGGTCCCGCCGATCTCCGACGTGGTGTCGTGCAGGGTGATGGTCAGGGATTCCCGGACCATCTGCGGGAGGTAGGCGCTCAGCACGTCGGAGTTGATGCCGCCGTTGAGCACCTCGCCCGCGGCGGTGCCGGGCCGGGTCAGCGGGGACTTCCCCGCGTACGGGGTCCCGTCGCTCCCCGGTATCGCCGTCGCGGTGTCCGTTCCGGAGCGGCTGCCGGAGACGGCCCGGTCCACGGCGTACGCCCCGGCCTCCCGGAGCGCGGTGATGCCGCCGACGGTGGTGACGACGACGTTCTCCGGCCCGGCGGCGAACAGGTTCTTGCCCGCCGTGTACGTCTCGCGGAGGGCCACCGTCCCGTCCGTCCGGTGGGGGAGCAGCCGGGGGCGTGCGGGGGTCGGCGATTCCTTCACGGGCGCCGGGACCTCCTGCGGGCGGGCCAGGCTCAGCGGCAGGACCACCTCGGTGTCGCCGACGTCGTACGTCCGGCTCACCGGCGGCTTGCCGGGCAGCTCCAGGGTGAAGGTGACCCGGAACGCGGCCCGGCCGCTCACCACCGGCCCCTCGAAGGCCACCTGGGCGCTGACCGCGTCGGTGACGGCGTGCGCGAGGGCGGAGGAGCTGGTGGAGCCGGCCTTGTCGTCAAGGGTGAAGCCGCTGTTGCGGACGACGTTGTTGTCGACGGTGGGCGTCTCGGCCAGCCGGTAGCCGGCGTCGCTCCCGCGCGCCAGCTTCTCCGTGACGGTCTCCGCCGTGGACGTGGGGCGGGTGATCGTGGGCTTCACGTCGTGGCGCAGCCCGCCCCGGGTGGGGCCGACCCGTTCCAGGGTCACGGTGAGCCTGGCGTTCCTGGCCGACCGGACCCTGTTGCGCACCAGGCGCAGGGACGTGCCGCCGTTCTCCATGCCGGTCTGCAGGGCACGCACCCCGGACGGCGACAGGGCGGCCATCTGCCGTGCCATGTTGCCGAGTTGGTCCTCCAGGAGGTGCGCGGGACCGAGCCAGTCCTTGTGCGCGGGCAGGGTCGTCCGCAGCAGGTCCGTGAACTGGCCGATCGCCCGGGCCAGGTCGATGCGGCCGGTGGTGAGCGTGGCGTGACCGGCCGCGGGGACGGCCGTGTAGAGCGGCGGGGGAGGCGGGATCGTGAGGCCGTCGTCGAAGAGGCCCGCCCGTCTGGCCTCGGCGAGCGGCACCCACATGAGCAGACCGTCGGGAATTTCCACGATCCGGCCCTCGGGACGGCGCCCGCGCACCAGGTTCATGGGCCCCTGGAGCAGGCCGGACGGCTGCGAGCGGGCCGCGAGGTGCCAGGCCACGTCGGCGGAGACCAGGGCCATCGGACCGGTGTACTGGACCGTGTTCACCGGGTTCGTCGAGAAGGTCAGGGCCGTGGTCGAGGTGTGCGTGCTCTGGTACGGGGTCGCGGTCAGCCCGTAGGTGCCCGCGGTCCCGAGCGCGTCGGTGTGCTTGGCCCGGAAGGCGAGCAGACCCGAGACGGTGTGTCCCCGGACGTGGGCGACCGAGTGGCCCGCCCCGCTGGTGCCCGAACCGATGGCGGAGAGCGCGAGGTCGGTGGAGTCGACCACGGCGATCACCCGGGGCCGCCGCACCGCCGGCCAGGCGCTGACCGACGCGGTGATGTCGGTGACGGCCGTCCTGCCGAACAGGTCGCTGACGTGCTTGCCGGTCTGTGCCGCGTCGCTGAAGTCCGCCTCGTTGCGGCCACTGGCGAACGCCTCGGTCAACGCGCCGGAGGCGGGCGTCCCGTCCGTCCCGTACACCCAGGAGCCGTGGGAGACGGAGGCCAGCAGCTGCTTGAGGTGGTCCAGCACGATCTCGGGCCCGGTGACGCTCTGCACCTGGTGCAGGCCCTCGAAGAGGGGGTGGGAGGTCCAGCTCTCCGACGGGACGGGCTTCCCGGAGGAGAGCAGCTCGGCCATGGCCGGAGTCATCGGGGTGAACGCGACCGCGGTCGTGTTCGGCAGGGGCGCCGGGGCGACGAGGGCGGGGGCGGACACGGAGGAGGGGACGACGGACAGCGAGGCGGGTACGGCGAGGGTGACGTGCCCGGTCACCGAGGCCGGGGTGACCGGCGCGTCGCCCAGGGCGGTCCGGTCCCCGGTGTCCAGGACGTCGATGCTGCCGGGCGCCTGCTTCACGAACCAGCGGGTGCCGAGCAGCTCGCCGGTCGCCGTCCGCACGAACTGGCGCGGGCGGGAGAAGCTGGTGGCACTGGCGGTGAACGACAGGTCGTACGCCCACAGGTGCTGTGCCCCGGAGCTGGTGATGCCGCCGTCCGGGGTCAGCGTCGGGCCGTACGTCATGCCGTAGGCGGTCTGCCGGGTGTACCGGTAGCCGATGCTCCCGGTGCCGCCGTAGCCCACGCCACCGGCGTCGCCGATGGACTTGATACCGGTCAGCCCCAGATCGAGGCCGCCGGTCAGGCCGTGGGTGCGGGTGGTCGCGCTGTCGGCCCGACGGGTCGACAGGAGGTTGTTGGCCAGGCCCAGGTCGTGGTGCGTGCCCAGGAACCGGCGGTTGGTGGCCTGCACCCGCACGGTGACGACGACGTACCGCTTCAGGGCGTTGTCGAGCTGCTCCAACTGGATCCGCAGCCCGGTGCTCACCAGCCGGTCGAGGGAGCCTTCGAGCACCGCACGGGAGATGGCCTGGCGCAGCAGATGGGTGTTGCGCACCGCGTTGTTGTACGCCCGGTCGCCCCCGACGGTCCGGCCGTCCGCCCCGGGCGGCAGCACCAGACCGGGGTGGGCGCGGTGCAGCCCCGCCAGGATGCGGTCGGCCAACCGGTCCGCCAGGGAGGTCGGCGTGAGGTTCCCCGGCGGTTGGGTGGCCGAGAGCTCCAGGACCGCGTGCAGTCCGAACGTCGCCGGGTTCGACGGCGACAGGTAGGCGGGGGCGGGCGGTGCCTCGGCGTCCGGCACCGGTGCGGTGCCGTCGTCCCAGCCGGCCAGCCTGCGGGCGTCGGCGCGCGGCAACTGGACGGCGGCCGTCAGGAACGCCTGCCGGCCGGTCGCCGCCTCCTGGTGGGGCGATTCCCACGTACCGCCCTGCCTGCGCAGCTCGATCCGGAAACGGATGTCGTAGAGCCCCGAGTGGCCGCGGCTGTTGAGCGTCCGCACGGACTCGGCCGTGTTGCCGCTGTAACTGCTCTCGGCGCGCTGGGTCGACGCCCCGACCGTCCCCGAGACCTGGACGCCCAGGGCCGTCACGGGCTGGAGCGGGGAGAACTGCGGGCCGAGGGAGAGGGTGAGACCGCCGCCCTGGGTGTTGCGCTTCTCCGTGGTGGCGGTGGTGCGCTGCGCGTCGGCCTTCTTGATCTCGGTCTTGTCGGACGCCTGGCGCAGTGTGGCGTCGACCGGGATCAGCCGCAGTTCGAGGGAGCCCGGCGACCGGCCCTTGGGACCGGCGAAGAGCGGGGCGCTGATCACCGTCTCGCCGGAGCTCTGCGCGATCATGAGGCGCAGGCTCTCGTCGCCCACCAGGTCGGCCAGTTGGCGGCGGAGGAAGGTGCCGGGAGCCGCCTCGGGGAAGTTCCTGAGCACCCAGTCCAGCAGTCGGGTCTCCGTGGTGACGCTCAGCGGTGCGAGCAGCCGGGGGCGGGCGCCGGGCGCGAAGGCGATCGCGGTGGGCAACTTGTCCGGGATCGCCGGGTCGGTGACGCTGTCCGGCACCCGCCAGGCGATCCCGTCCCGCACCCGGTAGCGCCTCGGCGCGGTGGTGGTGGCGGGCTGCCGGCCCGCGGGCAGCTCGCGGCCCTTCTTGTCCCAGACGTGCGACGACTCGACGACGACGTGCAGATCGCTCACATGCAGATGGCTGCCGTCCTTGCCGACAGCGGTGACACTGCTCTGGGCGCGGCTCTCCTGGCTGTAGGTGTAACTGGCCTCCGTGCGCCGGACGTTGAACGCCAGCGATCCGAACGCCCCGAAAGGAGCCGGTGCGGCCGTCAGGGGGATCGCCAGGCCGAACGAGCGGGACGTCCCGAGGGTCTTGGTCTCCGTGGCCCCGGGACGGACACGCATCTCCGTCTCGACCTTGACGGGGGCGTCGTCGGTCTTCGCCTTCGTCTCGGTGGTCTCCGTGTCGGTGCTCTTCGAGCCCTCCGCGTTCTCCGTGCTCTTCGCGTTCTCCGCGCTCTTCGAGCTTTCCCCGGTTTCGGTGTTCTTCGTGTTCTCGGTGCTCTTCGAGCTTTCCGCGTTCTCCGTGCTCTTCGAGCCCGCTGCCTTCTTCGCGTCCTGCGCGTCCTGCGCGTCCTGCGTGCTGGTGGTCTTCACCTGCGCGGTGGTGGACGTGGGAGGTACGGCCAACGGCGACGGCTCGGCATGGCGGCGCCAGTTCCCGTAGCTCTCCAGCGACACGGAGATCTCCCGGTGGCCGCCGTCCATGGTCGGCAGGACGAACGTCCGGGGGCTCAGCAGCGTGTGCGGGCCCTGGGCGAGCACGAGCTTCAACTCGTCGAGCGCGTCGGGCCGCAGGCGCAGGTCCGTCGCCATGGATTCGACCAGCCCGTCGGTGCCTCTGAGGGTGATCTTCCCGTGGCCGTGGCCGCGCAGCGACTTGGGCAGCATCGCGTTGTCGTCGAACGTGACGAACTCGCCGGGCCGTTGCCGGGGCAGCGGCTGCACGCCGGATTCCAGCAGCGGATCGGCGAAGGTCGCCTGCACCACCGGCTCGCCCGGATTCTCCATCCGGCGGAACACCTCGTCGCGGAGCTGCTCCTCGGTCACCAGGTCCGGCCGGTCACGGCGGGCCCGGTACATCCGCTGCTCGTACTCGTCCGCGGAGAGTGCGCCGAGCGCCTTGTCACGGGCCGTCTGCGGAGGCGTCGCACCGTCCTGTTCGTTCCCGTCCGGCGTACGACTCCCGCCGGGGCCGCCGGACGGTTCGTCGTCCCGTCCCCGCGACTGGTGGGAGTCGCCGGAGAGGGGGCCGGAGAGGGAGCCTTCGGGGCCGGAGTCGTCGGTCTTCTCGGGCGAGGTCTCGGAACTGGTGTCCTGCTTCTGGTCGGTCTTGGAGTGGTTTTCCTGCTCGTGGTCGGTCTTGTGCCGCACGTCGGTGTCGGACGTCGTGTTCGTCTCGTCCCCGGACTGTGTGCGTATGTGCCGGGTGCTCGGCGACGGCAGGTCGTCCCGGTCCTGCGAGTGGGTGCCGTCCTCGTCCGTCTCCCCGGACTCCCGGGTCTTCTCCCGCAGGCGCAGGGGTTCCATCTGCTCGCCCGGCTTCGTTGGACGCTGCTCGTCCCCGTTCGAGCCGGTACGCCGGTTGGGCTCGCCCGACAGATTCGGGCTGCTCGTGGTTTCGGTGTTCGGCCGGGTGGTCGGGGGCCGGACGGTGTCACCGGCTCCGGAGTTCCCCGGGCCCGATCCGCTCGGCGGGTCCGTGTTCTGGACGTGCGTGTTGTTCTCCGGTGTGGAGCCGGGCGCGTCGTCCGGGCGGGACGGGGAACGGTCGGATGAATCGGGCGAGTCGGAGGAGTCAGGGGTCTTCAGGTCCCGCAGGCGCTCCACGAGCGTGCGGGCGTCCCGGGCCGCCTGCTCGCGCACCGCTTCGGGCAGCCTGTCGAGCGAGCGGTCGATGCGCTGGTCGAGGTTCCGCAGCCGGTCCGGGGAGCGGAGCTCGCGCTCCAGGCTCTCCCGGCCCTCCTGCCGCAGTTGCGCCGTCTCGGCGTCGTAGTCGTCGAGGACGCGGTCGACGGCGCGGGGGTCGCCCGCCGCCTCGTCCAGCCGGGCCTGCCACACGGCCTGTTGCTCGGGGGTGCGCTCCGCGCCCGCGGGGCCGCCGTCGGTCAGGATCCTCAGCCGGCGGTCGCGCTCCAGCGCCTCCATCCGGTCGAGCTGTGCCCGCTCGACCGCCTCCTGAGCCGCTGCGTCCTCGGCCTCCGAGCGCCGGGCCTCCCACTGCTGCCGCTCCTCGCGCGACAGCCTCGTGGCATCCGTTCCCCCGCTCAGCCGGTCGAGCCGTTCCTGGAGCAGCCGGTCGGTCTCCGCGTGGTCGTTCTCGTCCCGGTCACGTCCCGGTGCGTCATCGTCCGGGCGCGGTGCGGTCCGGTCCGTCGAGTCCTGCGCGGGGCCGCCCTCGCGCAGGGCGTTCACCCTCTCCTGCAGATCGGCCAGTTCGGCCTCGGAGCGAAGGGTGTTCAAGCGGCGCTCGTACTGCGCGTCGAGGTCGTCGCCCCGGCCCTGTCCCTCGAACCGCCTCTGCCAGGAGGCCAGTTCGGCCTCGGAGGCACCCAGGTCCCGCAGGTTCGAGAGCCGCTGTGTCGTCTCCAGCTCCGCCCGGTACTCGGACTGGATCCGGTGGAGGTCCTCGGGGGTCTCGGCCTGCGAGCGCCGCTCCTCCCACTCCCGGATGCGCTCGCGGTCCATGCCCGCCGCCTCGGCCTCGGCGCGCGCGGCGTCGTCCAGTCGCCGCCGGAGCGCCTCGGGGGAGTGGTCGCCGAGGGTCTCCAGCTCAGTCCTGAGAGTGCCGAGGCGGTTCTCGAACTCGTCCAGCAGCCGGGTCGTCGCCTGATGGTCGCTGGTGAGGGCCGACTGCTCGATGTCGAGGGCGTGCCGCAGCCACTCCGTCCGGCGCATGCCCAACTGCGCGGCCCGTGCCTCGTACCCGCCGTCCACATGGGTGCGGAAATGCCGCAGGCGCTCGCCGAGGCCGTGCAGGGCGACGAGGTCGTCGAGTTCCCGCAGCTTCCTGGCCGCCTCGGAGTGCCTGCCCGCCCGGACGTCGGCCCGGATCTCCTCGTCCAGCCTCCGCCGTACGTCGCTGTCGACGCCCACGCGGCGGGCATCGGCCAGCAGGGAGTCGAGCTCGTGCCGCACCTCCGCGCCCAGCCTGCGCTGCTCGGCGGCCGGAACGGTGTCGGGAACGGTCGGCAGCTGTTCGTCCAGCCGGATCGCAGGGTGGTCGGAGGCGCTGCCCAGTTCTTCGAGGTGGGCGAGCAGGGCGTCGGCATCGGTGTCGCGACCGGCGTCGAAGCCGTCGGGGAAGGGCAGGGGGTCGTCCGAGGTCTCGGTGCGCATCGGCCCCGACAGGTCGTCGACGTCGTTCTTGCCCGGGTTCCCGCCACCGTCCCCGCCGTCGCCGCCGCCGTCGCTCTGGACCTTGTGCGCACCCTGCTGGTTCCCGCCCTCGGAGCCGGGGGCGGTGAGGGGAACGTCCGGGAGCACGAGGTCCGGTGTGTTCTCCGGGCCGGGCGGGGTGCCGGGCCCGTGCTGCGGGACGTCCGGGAACACCGGGACGTCCCCGTCGGGCTCCGGCCCGTCGGACTTCGACCCGGTGGGCTCAGGTCCGTCGGGTTCCGGTCCGTCGGACTTCGAGCCATCAGGCTTCGAGCCGTCGGGGGCCTCGTCCCGGAGCGCGAGGCGGTACTGCTCACGGAGCATGTCGACACGCGAGGGCCGGCCCGACCCGTTTCCGTCCGCCAGCCGCTCGAACCGTGCCGTCAGTTCGGCGTCCTGGTCCGCTTCCGGCGTGTCCTGCCGGTTCTTCAGCCGGTTCAGCCGTTCCCGGAGCTGGTTGAGGTCGTCTCCGCCCCGGTGCCCCGGCCCGGATTCGTCGGGGCGGGGGGCGGACGGCCCCGCCGGGTCGTCGCCGGACGGGTTCGGGAGGTCGTGCCGCGGTACGTCGGGCAGGTCCGCGAGGAGCCCGGCCATGTCCGGCGGGATGTTCGTGGGGAGCGGGGTGTCGGGTACGTCGGGCAGGTCCGCGAGGAGGCTGTCCACGTCCGGCGGGACGTTGGTGGGGAGCGGGGTGTCCGGTACGTCCGGCAGGTCCGCCAGGAGGTTGTCCGCGTCCGCCAGGACGTTCGTGGTCAGCGGGGCGTCGGGTACGTCGGGCAGGCCCTCCGGGAGGTTGTTCGCGTCCGTGACCGTGTTCGGGTCCGGGGAGAGCGGCGCCGGGGTGTCGTCCGGGAGGCTGTTCAGGAGCAGATCCACCTCCGACACCATGTCCGGCGGAACGGGCGTCCCGGAGCCGTCGGGGACGAGGGGCGGCACCGACGGGCCGGAGGTCGTGTCCGGGACGTCACCGGTCGAGTGCCGCTGGTCGGACCCGGACGAAGGGGTCCCGCCGTCCGAACTGGTGGCGAACGAGGGGGCGGACGCGTCGGACGGCTGGTGCTGCGGCGCGTCGCCGTCGTCGCCGCGCGGGAACGGCGTACCGCCGTCCGAGGCGTCGTCGCCGTCCCGGAGGAAACCGGCGTCCGACTCGGACTCCGTGACCGGCTTGGTCGGGGGCCGACTGTCGGTGTTGGTGTCGGTGTTGGTGTCGGCCTTCGGACCGGAGCTGTCGCGAACCGTCCCGGAGCTGTCGCGGACCGTTCCGGAACCGTCGCGGACCGTGGCGCCCGACTCGGTGTTCGGCCGGGGCGTGGCGGTCGGCGCGGACGGTGCGGACGGCGAGTCGGACGAGAAGACCGGAGGCCGCGGCGGCGGAGTGGCCCCCGGGCCCGAGCCCTGCATCGCCTGGTGCAGCGTCTGGAAGCCGTGCCCGAGGCCCCGGCCCATGAGACCGCCCGCGGCCCCGGCGGCGGCCGTCCAGCCGCTGACCGTGAATGTGTGATCGGGGCCGAAGAGCAGGTTGTACATGCCCTCGGTGACCACGGCGTGCGCCGAGTCGCCCGCGAGCCCGCCGACGAGGTTGCCGATCCGGTAGCCCAGGTTCCCCTCGATGTTCTTGCTGATGGTCTGGACGAGGGAGCCGGGCAGATCGTGCGAGAGGGCCCGGACGCCGGACGCGCCCAGGTCCTTCGCGTAGGGCATGAGCGCGTCGTCCAGCGAACGGGTCAGCCCCTGCCAGTCGGCCTTGCCGGCCCAGTTCTTGACCAGGGCCTCCCCGTAGTCGCGGCCCAGGTTCCGGGCGGTCTCGTTGCCGAGGGAACCGCCGAGGTTCTTCTCGAAGGCGTTCGCGAAGTCCTTGACGACCTCCCTGCCGACCGCGCCCGCCGCCGCCCCCCTGACGCCATCCGCGCCCACGTGGTTGAGGGACTCGCTGGTCCGGCCGAGGATGTTGCCCAGGCTCTCGCCGAGCTCGCGGGCGGATCCCTCGGAGATCGTCCGGCCCGCGGCCCCCGCCCCGGCCCCGGCCTTTCCGCCCGCACCGGCCACGCCCTCACCGGCACCGGCCGCACCGCTGCCGATCCCCGTTCCCGCCGCGCCCGCGCCCTTCCCGGTACCGCTTCCGACCCCGGCCGCGCCCTTCCCGGCCCCCGTTCCCGCCGCGCCCGCGCCCTTCCCGGCACCCGAACCAGCGGCGCCCGCGCCCTTCCCTGCGCCACTGCCCGCGGCGCCCGCGCCCTTGCCCGCACCGCCTCCGGCCGCGCCCGCGGCCTTGCCCGCGCCACCGCCCGCCGCGCCCGCACCCGCGCCGCCGGCCCCCTTGCCGAGCCCTCCTGCCGCCCCCTTGCCCAGACCGCCCGCGACACCCTTGCCGCCCGCACCGCCCGCGATGCCCTTGCCGCCCCCGCCCAGCCCCTTGGCCAGTACGTTCCCGGCGTCGTTGCCGAGGATCTTGCCGAGCCCCTTGCCGCCCAGGTTGCCGAGGATCTTGCCGAGCCCGCCGCCGATCAGTGCGAACGGGCCGCCCAGCACACCGCCGATGGCGCCGAACTTCGCCGCGTTCCCGGTGAAGTCCTTGTTCCACTCGGTGCGGTCGCCGCGGGCGAACTGGGTGAGCTGGAGGATGGAGTCGAGCAGCAGACCGCCGACGATGCCGGTGACGGTCTGCATGATGATCTGGGCCACCAGGAACTTCAGGATCAGCAGCGCCATGGCGCGGAACGCGCCGATCGCCGCCGCCGCCCAGATCTCGGACAGCCCGGCCGTCACCGGCATCAGGGCCTGTGCCAGGGCGATCTGGACGACGAGCAGGGCCAGTTGGCCGAAGATCGCCCACTTGGTGTACTCGATGTCGGCAGCCGTCTTGTGGGCGTTCTTCGACAGCTTGAGGGCGTCCTCGTAGGCCCGTTCGAGGATGCTCTGGTTCCCGTTCGTGTCCTGGACGAACTGACGGGCGTACGACACGAACCGGGTCGCCGTCTCGCCCTCGAAGTCCTCGTCCACACGGGTGACGACCTGGCGGAGGAGATCCTCGACCTCGCGGAACTTCTCCGCCATCTGACGGTACTCGTCGCTGACCACCCGCAGCATGTCCTCGTTCGCCTGCGGGAAGGGCATGCCTGTCAGGGTCTTGAGGAGGGTCGCCCACCCCTCGGGAACCTCGATCGCCATCGTCGTGCCGCCGTGTCTCCGGGATTCGTCCGGCTCAGCCGGCGGCCAGTTGGTTGGCGTCGGTCTCGGCGTCGTTCAGGATGTTCGACGCCTTGTTTCCGCTGATGCCGACCATTTCGAGCAGCTCGGAGAGCCCTTCGAGGCCGTACGTGAGCCCCTTGCCCGTCGATTCGACGAACTTGTGGTACTCCTTCGCGTACACGTCGTCCTTGCCGCCCGCGGTCTTGTTCTCCAGGTTGATGCGGTCGTTGAGCTCACCGAGCTCCCCGACGATCCTGGCGATGTCGCCGAACTGGGTGAACCGCCGCGTCAGGTCCTGCGGAACGCTCAGGGTCCCGTCAGCCATAGAACTCGTCCTCCTCGCCGCGGCCGCCGGCCGGCTTCTTCCGGTCCCCCAGCACCGTCCCGGTCAGACCCTCGGGCTGCATCTCCCGCAGCGGGGCGAGCAGTTCGTCCAGCTCACCGCCGCCGAACAGGCCCTTCGCCAGGTCGTCCTGAGTACCCATCAGCGGGCGCACGGAGCCGCTCACCTTGTTGTTCATCTCGAGCCGTGCCGCGTTGACGGTGGTCTTCAGCACCTCGGCGAGCTGGGCCGCGGGCATCGTGCGGTAGCCCTCGGTGTGGAACTTGAAGGAGAGGACCTCGCCGTGGGCGTTGACCGAGGCGGTCACCATCCGGTCCTTGGAGGTCGCCGAGGCGGACGCCGTGGCGAGTTCCTCCTGAACCTGCTGGATCTTCCTGGTCTGTTCCGCGAGACCGGCCATGGCCTCCGCGAGCTGTTCCTGGAACGACACCATCAGTCCTGCTCCTCCTCGTCCTTCGCGGCCTCCGCCGCCTCCAGCGCGTCCACCGCGCGGGTCAGGTCCGCGGCGGACAGCCGCAGGGCCACGGGGCCCGTCGGGTTGAGGTACAGGTCCTGGCCCTCGGGCACGAGCGCGAACGCCTCGGCGACGGGCAGCACCCGATGGGCGAGTGCCCCCGCCCGTTCCAGGTGGGCGGGGGCGGTGAAGACCGGCACCACCGGGTCGCCGTCCGGGGTGCAGGCGCTCACCGCGCCACCGCCGGGCGCGGTCAGTACGGCCAGCTCGGCCCTGATCGCGGCGAGGGCGACGTCCTCGACCGGGCCGTAGCCGGTGGCCGCCAACTGCATGGCGGCGTCCACGTCGTCGGTCGGTTCCGGCCAGCCCAGCATGCCCGGCGAGGGCCGGTACCCGTCGTTGTGCTGCCATTCGGCGATCTCGCCGTCGGCGTCCGAACGCCACTGCCCGATCACCGCCCACAACGGGGGCTCGCCCTCCCCGCGCCACGCGGGGTCCACCATGCCGAACCAGTGGTCGGGCGCGGTGCGCGCCGCCGCCCGGATGTCGTCGGGCACCGGTGGCACGGCGGGCTTCCCGTCCGCGGTGCCGGCTCCGTCCGTCGCTGTCCCTGCGGAACTCATCGCCCGATCACGCCCGTTCCGGTGCCGGACTCCGTGCCCCACACCTCTTCGTCCTCCGAGAGCCATACGTTGCGCTGCCGGTCGGCGCCGTTGCCCCCGCCCGGGGCACCGCCGCCCATGCCCATCGGGGGCATGAAGGGCGTGCCCCCGGTTCCCGTCGTCTGGACGGTCCGGCCCAGGGCGCCGAGCGACTGGGTGGGCACACCGCTGTTCACCGCCGTGGTGACGGTGGGCACCGGGGGCAGCCCCAGGGCTGCGCGCGCCCGGTTGCTGAGACCGGACACCATGGAGACCGGTTCGCGGATCGCGTTGCCGTTGCCGTCCGCCAGCCTGCGCACGGCGTCGGTGGTGCTCTTCGACCCGCCGAAGAGGTCGCCGCTCGTGGTGGAGGGGCGGCGCTGGCCGTTCAGCAGTTCCTCGACGGTCTTGGGGGCACGGGTCCGCAGGTTGTTGCTGCTCTCGGTGATGTGCTTCCCCTGCGGGTCGGTGAGGGTCCCGTCGGGGTTGACCCGGGAACCCGGCGGCACGGTGAGTTTTCCGCCGTAGATGTTGGTCAGCGGCTTGCCGTCCGGGCCGATCAGGTTCCCCTGGGCGTCCACCTTGGTGCCCTTGGGAACGATGACGTTGCCCTCGGCGTCGACACCGAAGCCCCGTGTCAGGTCACCGGTGGTGGAACCGCTGGGGAGCGTCGGCGGCTTGGGGACGGTGGTGGCGGGGGGAACGATCCTTCCGCCGGACCCGATGGTCGAGCCGGGCGGCACCACCAGGGGCAGGCCGTCCGCGCCGAGAACGGGCTTGCCCTTGGCGTCGGTGACGGCACCGGTCTTGGGGTCGATGCGCGAGCCGGCCGGAACCGTCAGGGAACTTCCGCCGTTGGGACCGGTCGTGCCGCTCGTACTGCCGCTGGGGCCCGTGATCGGGTTCGGGATGTTGGGGAGGTTGGCCGAGGTGACGCTTCCACTCGGACCGGTCACCGGGGGCGGGATGTCGACGTTCGGGCCGCCTTCGCCCGTACCGTCGGGTCCGCCGCCCGGCCCCTTGTTGAACAGGTCCTTGAACGAGTTGAGGAAGTCATCGGTGGCGCTGTCGGTCCCGCTGCCCGACGGGACGTCGAACTTCTTCTCCTCCTCGGAGGTCAGCGAGATGGTGAACGTCGACTTCACGATGGAGTTCGCGTCGGAGAACTTGCTGCTGGCGGTGTCGTAGGCGGTCGCCAGGTTGGCCATCGTCTGCGACGATGCCTCGTCGAGACCGGACTGGACGAGGCTGAGCCACTGGGCCTTGGCGTCCCTCTCGATGCTGTCCCAGTCGAGACCGTCGACATTGGGGTTGTGGTTCGAGGTGGGTTTGATCCTGGCCATCACATCGAGGAACTTGTTGTACAGATGGGGGAACGCCATGGAGATGGCGCCGAGTTCCTTCGTCGCCGACGCGAAGCCCATCGTCAGGCCCGTGTTGAACCAGCCGGAGAAATTCGCCTGCAAGATCTGCACGGTGGCCGTCAGCTGAGCGCTCACATCGGTGAGCTCGTTCTTCAGCGCGCCCCCCAGATAGTAGGACTGGGTCTCCTGGAGGGCGCGTTTCACCGCCTGGAGGGTGGCCTCGAAGATTTCCGCGGACTCGCCCTCGATCTCCTCGGAGCCGTTTCCCACGTTCTCGGCCCACTTGTTGAACTCGGTGACCCAACCGTCCGTCCAGGCGTCCATGTTGGCGAGGATGTCGGCCGCCTTGCTCGACATCACCGGATTGGCGTCCTTGTTCGTCTGGGCCAGGACGGACCCCAGAATGGGGCCCGGCGCTCCGGTGAATTCGGCCAGGGCCCCGGAGTCGTTGCCGAAGTCCGCCCAGTTGTAGCCGAACCCGAACAGGAGCCACTGCTCGTTCGCCCGGGTGGGAAAAGCGAACGCGTGGTATCCGTCCAGGCCCCATTCCGCCGCTTTGGAGGCCGGGTTGGCGTCGATCCACGCGCCGTTCACCTGCCGGGTTATCCACTGCTTGGACCCCGGACCCGCCACCTGGTTCCGGTCCGGGAGCTTGGTGGTCCCGTCGTGAAACATGGCGAGGATGTCCTCCCACTTGGCAGGCATCCCGGGAGGTACCTCGGCCATGGTTTCACTTTCCCTTCGGGGTCAGGATCTCTAGGAGTTCGTCGACGAGGGAGCCACCGATGGCGGTGGAGTCGTCCTCGG
This sequence comes from Streptomyces sp. NPDC006435, assembly GCF_040612315.1. Classification (NCBI taxonomy): domain Bacteria; kingdom Bacillati; phylum Actinomycetota; class Actinomycetes; order Kitasatosporales; family Streptomycetaceae; genus Streptomyces; species Streptomyces sp. NPDC006435. Next base: position 3,596 of record NZ_JBEXPY010000053.1, on the reverse strand, counting down.
CCTCCTTGTGGGTGTCCTCCACGTCCCGCAGGGCGGCCGAGAAGTTGTTCAGGAGCGTGATGGCGTTGTCGTACCGGGTGCGCATGCTGGCGCGGTAGGTCTCCAGCTGGGTCTCCAGCGCCTTCGCCTGCGTGCACTTCTCGGGATTCCCGATGGCGAGGGGAATCTTCGATCCCATGCTCACGTAGTTCGGGTTGACCGTGAGGTCGCGCCGGAAGCGGGGGATCTGCTGGTTGGCGTACTTGAGGTAGACGCCGTCGGTCGATTCGAAGATGTCGCCCGGATTCTCGTCAGCGGCCATGTCCGTACCTCACCTCACGGAAGTCGACTCGGTCAGAAGGTCGGGAAGGTCAGCTGCCCTGGAGGGTGCCCAGGGTGCGGCCGCCCTCCTGGTCCCCGTCGATCTGCCGGGAGTGCATCCGCTGAAGGGTCGTCATGGCGGTCCCGTACTGGGTTTCGAGCTGGACCTTGATCCTCTTCAGCTCGTCGTTGAACTCCTCCCAGGACGTACGGGTCTGGCCGGTCAGGGTGTCGCGCAGGGCGGTGAAGTTGTTCTCCATCCAGGTGAGGGCCTCACGCATTTCCGTCTGGGCCGTCTGCATGTTCCGGATGGCGTCCTGGACCCCTTGGTGGCTGATTTTGACAGTCATGACAGAACTCCTCTTGGGGCGGCGGTGAGATCGGGAAGGGCGGGGAACGGGAGAGTTACTTGGGGTTGATCTCGCCGGAGATGCCCGCGGCGTAGGTGTTCGCGTCGAACTCGGCGTCCACGAGGAGCTGCTTGGCCATCGCGGTGCCGTCGCGGAAGAACTGGGTGCGCTGCATGACCCGGCCGTGGAGCTTGAGCCACTCGTCGATGCCCGCGGCGTGGGTCTCCGAGGAAACCGCCTGGTAGGCCGCCCGGACCTGGCCCTGGATCGTCTTGACCTTGACGCCCGCGTCGTCCATGTCGGTGAGGTGCCGGTCCAGCGTCTTCAGCGTTTCGAGCATCGCTGTCTCGTCGTTGGACAGGCCGTCGGCCGAATTGATGTTGAAGCCGGAGACATCGGGCATGGAGGTCCTCCTGGACTCTGCTGGAACGCGGCGACACCACGGGTGCACGGCAGACCGACCGCACCGGGAATGAATCCCTCCGGGTCGGTTGATCATCAGATTAATACGCGGTGCGGGATCTTGGTACGCGCGCTCACCGGCAATCTGAATGTTCACCTGCGATACGCGTGTGAGCTGCGACGATGCGGAAGAAAGCGCGTGTTTGAAGACCTTCCCAGCCTCAAGGAAACCTCAATTCCCTTAAGACGTCGGGAAGTCGGTTATCGGGACGCCCCGTTCGCCGACGTCTCCACAAGTCCCTGCGACAACAGGGCGGCGTCGTCCAGCGCGGGTCCGGACGCGAGCATCCCGAGAACGGCGGACGGCACGGGGACGGACTGCTCGGCGTCGTAGCCGAGTTGCTTGATCGTGCTCCCGCCCCCGGGCACCGGGTACTTGGCGCCCGTCTCGGTGACCAGGTAGTGGGCCGTTCCGGTGCCCGCGGAGGACAGCGCCGTGACGAGGGCGCCGCCCCCGGGACGTACCGCGAAGAGGTCGGCGGTGCCGGAACCGGCCGAGATCCCCGGCTGGTTGGACACCGGGCGGCCCCCCAGCCGCTCCGCGTCGGGCAGGACGACCGAGACGGTCGGCCGGCCGTCCGCGGTGCCGATGACGGCGCACACGGCCTCGTCCGCCGCGGCCGGCATGGGCTCGGGCAGTTCGGTCGGGACGGTGCCGCCCCCGGCCGCCACGAGCCGGGTGCGCTTCGGGTCCTGATGGCGTGCCAGGTCGTCCGGGCCGATCTCGGGAAGGACGACGGCCCCTCCCGAGTAGGCGGTGCGCTGGGTACGGGGATCGCCCTTCAGGAGCGCCTCCTCCAGCGCGGTGACCGGGGTCAGGCCGTGCTCCGTCAGCAGGTAGTGACGGCCGGAGCCGGCGAAGAGCTGCCCGATTTTCGTGGGGCGGCCGGCCAGCGCCGGGCCCGCCTTGCCGCGTCCCGACACCTCCGGCACCGCCAGGTCGGGGCCCGAGGGCAGGGCGTTGAGGAAGGCGTCCGGGACCGGGCGCACCCCGCTCCGGTCGTGACCCAGCGCCTGGACCGCGTAGTTCGCGGTGTCGAGCCGCAGCCGGGTGCCGTGCCAGAGCAGGTACGTGACGCCCCCCGGGACACTGCGGACCAGGGTGGCCCGGTCCGAGGTGACGGGCCTGCCCTCGGCCTCCAGACCGACGGCCAGGACGAGCCGCGGCTGCTCGCCGGACCCGGCCGGGGCGGCACACACCGACCAGGCGTCACGGCTGAGGGAACCCGTCCGGGGCAGCGGGTCCGGCGCGCCGACGATGCCCAGGGTCGCGCCGCGCGGGGCGTCCTCCAGGGAGGCGGGCTCGACGCTCACCGTCTTCATCCGGCTGCCCGCCAGCAGCTTGGCCGAGGTCTCGTTCAGCACCGGGTGCAGGACGCCGTCGAGCGTGAGGTAGCGGGCGCCCGAACGCTCGTCGATCACCAGGGTCCCGGTGGCCTTCCACGCGTTCGAACCGCCCGGTACCACCAGCCCGTACACCGTGACGCCGAGCGCGGCCAGCACCGCGACGACGAGGCCGATGACGAAGCCCTTGGAGGTCCGCCGGTGCGCCGACTCGGGGGCGTCCGGGTCGTCCCGGAGCATTCCCAGCGACAGCCGGCTCATGACGAACATGTGCGCGTGGACCTGGTCCCGCCTGGACTGCATTCCTTGCCTTTCCGACCGGGCACCGCCCGGCACACGAGGACCCGGGGCCCCGGGGGTCGGGGCCCTCGGCCGGGGAACCCCGGGACCGGCCCGTCGTCCGGCGTCCGCCGGGCGACGGGCTCAGCCGTTGAGGCCCCGCAGGTACTGGTAGAGGCCGGCGACGAGCAGGGCCAGCGGGACGAGAACGATGGCGAAGAGCAGGTGGAGCAGGTCGACCGCGCGCCCCCAGTAGGGCACCAGCCGGCGGCCGGGCAGCGTCCACCCCGTGATGGCGAGCACGGCGGCGACGGCCAGCAGCCCGGCGAGCAGCAGCGGCCGGGAACCGTCCGGCACGTGCAGGACCAGACGCACCGTCAGCAGTACGGCACCGTAGGCGGCCGGCAGGACGACGGCGAGGCGCTGCCACGCGCCGCCGATCGCCCGCGCGTGCGTGAACAGGAGCGCGCACAGCACCGATGCCAGGGCGAGCGGCGCCCAGGACGTCTCGAACGCCAGCACCGTGAGGCAGCCCGCGGCCACCAGGCCGGTGGCACCGTAGAGACCGGTGAGGTAGCCGTCCGCGACAGCGCCCCGGGTGGCGATCTGCTCGTCCGGGGTGGGGTCGATGCCCTCCTGGAGCTGCCCGGCGTTGGTGGGCAGCAGCGGCACCTTCAGGCCGGACAGCCGGAACGCCAGGGAGGGCAGGAAGTTCCCCAGCAGGACGACCACCAGGACCAGCGGGGCGGCCGTGGCGGCGGCCGGTGCGCCGAGGAGCATGACGGCGCCCCCGATCGCGCCGAGCGCCGCGGCCAGGGCGGCGCCCAGGAACAGCGGGGCGCACGCGCCGACGGCGGCGAC
>NZ_JBEXPY010000052.1:0-52234 GCF_040612315.1 Streptomyces sp. NPDC006435 | reverse complement strand
AACCCCACCACACCCCCGGCAGACCGGGGCAACGCCACACCCACCAACACCCCGGGACCGGCCCCACGCGCCACCAACAACCGCGCCAGACGACCGGCCCGGTCCATCACCTCCCCGTACGACAACCCCACCCCACCCGACACCAACGCCACGTCATCCGGCGCCGCACCCACCCGGGCACCGAACAACCCGGGCCAGCAACCACCCTCCGCCCCACCACCGAACACCGGACCCCGGCCCGCCTCGAGAACCCCGCGCCGCTCGTCCCCCGACAGCACGTCCACCGAGCCGATCGCCACATCCGCGTCCCCGACCACCACCGACAACAGACGCAACCACCGCTCCACCACCGACTCGACCGTCGCCGCATCGAACAGATCCGAGCTGTACTCCACGAACCCGTCGAGCCCGTCCAGCCCACCGTCGACCGCCCACCGCTCACTCAGGCTGAAGAACATGTCGGCGCGGGCCGCACCGGCGCCCACCAGGGCCGCTTCGACGCCGAGGCCGGGCAGGTCGAACCGGGCCGTCGGCGAGTTCTGCAGCACGAGTGCGGTCTGGAACAGCGGGTGGCGGCCTGCCGAGCGCGTGGGGTTGAGCTCCTCCACCAGGTACTCGAACGGGACGTCCTGGTTCTCGAAGGCGTCCAGTGTCGTGGCCCGTACGCGCTTCAGGAGCTCCGCGAAGGTGGGGTCGCCAGAGGTGTCCGTGCGCAGGACGAGCGTGTTCACGAACAGCCCGACGGCGTCGTCGAGCGCCTGATCCGTCCGGCCGGCGATGGCACAGCCCAGCGGGATGTCGGTGCCCGCACCGAGCCGGTGGAAGAGGGCCGCGAGGCCCGCCTGGAGGACCATGTAGAGGCTTGCGCCACTGCGCCGGGCGAGATCGGCGAGGCCCTGGTGCAGCTCGGGGGCGATGCGGAACTCGAACATGTCGCCGCGGTGGGACTCCACCGCGGGGCGCGGCCGGTCGGTGGGCAGGTCCAGCTGGTCCGGAAGTCCGGCCAGGGCCTCGCGCCAGTAGGCGACCTGCTCGGCCAGGCGGCTGTCCGGGTCCGTGGCGTCACCGAGCAGCCTGCGCTGCCACAGCGTGTAGTCGGCGTACTGCACGGGCAGTTCGGGCCTGTGGCGTTCGCCGCCGCCGTGGCGCGCCCGATAGGCGTCGGTGAGGTCCTGGGCGAACGGGCTGAGCGACCAGCCGTCGGCCGCGATGTGGTGGATCAGGACCAGGAGGACGTGCTTGGTCGGTCCCTCGCTGAACAGCTCCGCGCGCAGCGGGGTTTCGACCGACAGGTCGAAGGCGTGCCGTGCACGCTCGCGAACCATGGTGTCGAGTTCGGCCCGGTCCGCCACGTCGGTGACGGGCAGCGGCACGTCGGCCGTCGGCCGGATCACCTGCCTGGGCACCCCGCCGACCGGCGGGAAGACCGTGCGGAGGCTCTCGTGCCTGGCCACCACATCGGCGAGGGCGAGACGCAGGGCGGTGCGGTCGAGCGTGCCGGAGAGTTCCAGGACGAGCGGCATGTTGTACGTGGGGCTGGGCCCCTCGAGCCGGTGCAGGAACCACAGCCGTTGCTGGGCGAAGGAGAGCGGGATGTCCTGGGGCCGTGCGACCGGGGTCAGCTCCGGCCTGGTGACGTCCCCTTCGGTCAGCCGTCCGGCCAGTTCGGCAACGGTCGAGGACTCGAAGAGCGCCCGGATCTCCAGCTCCACGCCGAGTTCCGCGCGCACCCGGCCGATCAGCCTGCCGGCCAGCAGCGAATGCCCGCCGAGGGCGAAGAAGTCGTCGTCGACACCGACGCGGGCCACCCCCAGCACCTCGGCGAACAGACCGCAGAGGATCTCCTCCCGGGGGCCGCGCGGCTCGCGGCCGCCGCCGGCCGCCGCTTCGGCGGGCGCGGGCAGCGCCTTGCGGTCGAGCTTGCCGTTGTGCGAGAGCGGCAGCTCGTCCAGGACGACCAGCGCGGCAGGCACCATGTAGTCGGGGAGGTACCGGGCCAGATGCGTCTTGACCTCGACCGGGTCGACCGGTGTCTCGCCGCTCGGCACGACGTAGCCGACCAGCCGTTCGTCCCCCGGCTGGTCGTGCCGCACGACCACGGCGGCGTGCCCCACCGAGGCGTGCTGGGCCAGGGCGGTCTCGATCTCGCCCGGCTCGATGCGGAAGCCTCGCAGCTTCACCTGGTCGTCGGTGCGGCCGAGGAACTCCAGGGCGCCGTCCGCGCGCAGCCGCGCAAGGTCACCGGTGCGGTACATGCGGCCGCCGGGCTCGCCGAAGGGGTCGGCGACGAACCGGCCCGCGGTCAGCTCCTGGCGGCGCAGATAGCCGCGGGCCACCTGGTCACCCGCGATGTAGAGCTCTCCCGTCATGCCCTGCGGTACGGGCGACAGATGCTGGTCCAGCACGTACAGCCGTGTGTTGGTCACTGCGCGGCCGATGGGTACGACCGTGGCGTCGGGCTCCGGGGCACACTGCCAGGAGGTGACGTCGACGGACGCCTCGGTGGGGCCGTAGAGGTTGTGCAGTTCGACGCCGTCGTTGCGGAAGGTGGTCAGGAAGCTGTCCTGGAGGTCGACGGAGAGCGCCTCGCCGCTACAGATGACCCGGCGCAGTACGGTGGCGCAGTCGGCGGCACCGGGGTCGCCGAGGAAGGCCCGCAGCATGGACGGCACGAAGTGGATGGTGGTGATCCGCTCGCTCCGGACGAGGCGGGTCAGATAGGCGGCGTCGCGGTGCCCGTCGGGCTTGGCCAGGACCAGGACGGCCCCGGTGGCCAGTGGCCAGAAGAACTCCCAGACGGAGACGTCGAATCCGGCCGGGGTCTTCTGCAGGACGCGGTCGTCGGGGGTGAGCCCGTACTGCTCCTGCATCCAGTGGAGCCGGTTGACGATGCCGCGGTGCGGTACCACCACGCCCTTGGGGCGGCCCGTCGAACCGGAGGTGTAGATCACGTACGCGGCGTGGTCGGGGGCCGGCGCAACGGCTGTCCGGCGGCGGGCGGCCGAATCGGCCGCCGGGTCCGCCGCGGCGCACGGGCCGTCCAGCGAGAGCGTCGTGACGGGCACGGCGGGCAGGCCCGCGGCGATGCGCTCGTGGGTCAGCAGCAGGACGGGGCGTGCGTCGTCCAGCATGTGGCGCAGGCGTTCGGCGGGCAGGCCGGGGTCGACCGGCAGATAGGCGGCGCCCGTCTTCAGCACGGCGAGCAGCGAGACGACGAGGTCCGTCGAACGGGGCAGTGCCACCGCCACCACGTCCTCGGGCCCGACGCCGCGTTCGGCGAGGGCGTGGGCGAGGCCGTCGGCCCGCTCGTCCAGCTGGGCGTAGGTGAGTTCCTGGCCGTCGCTGCGCAGAGCGGGCGCGTCGGGGGTGCGCGAGGTCTGTGCCTCGAACAGTTCGTGCAGGGTGGCCGGTGGTACGTCGACGGAGGCTCCCGTGCCCGCAGCGAGCGCCTCGGACCGCTCCTGTGCTGTGCTCAACTCCAGGGCGCGGACCGGTTTTTCGGGCGTGGCGGCGACGGATTTCAGGACGTGCACCAGCCGGTCGCTGTGGGCGTTCACGTCCTGTGCGCTGTGCGTACGGGCGTCGGCGACGACGTCCATGCGGAATCCCGCGCCGTCCGAGCGGTCCCAGACGAGTACGGACAGCCGGCCGATCATGCCGGGGCCGACGTTGTGCACGGTCGCCCGGCTGTCGCCGAAGGCCACTTCGTAGGAGAACGGGATCATGTTGGCGAACGGTGCGAAGCCGCGGGCGATGCCGCCGCTCAGCCCGAGCGCGCGGACGACTTCCTCGCCCCGGTGGCGCTGGTGCGCCATGATCTCCCTGATCCCTGACGAGACCTGGGCCACCACGGCGCCCAGCGTCATGTCGGGTTCGACGGTCAGCCGCAGCGGCAGCACGTTCGACGCCATCGCCGGAACACGCTGTGCGCGCGAGTCCGGGCGTGCCGGAACGGGCGTGCCGATGACGATGTCCCGCTCACCGGTCAACCGGTGCAGATAGACGGCTGTCGCGGCGATCAGGACGCGTGGCCAGCGCACGCTCTCGGTGTCCGCCACCTCCCGAAGGGCCTCGCTGTCCTCGGCGGACAGCTGCACGGTCCTGCGGTGAATCGCACCGGGCTCCGCCGTGCCGGACGCCGAACCTCCCAGGTCCACGGGGCCGTTCCACCCGGCGAGGCGGTCGGCCCAGAAGTCTCGGTCGCGGTCGAAGTCCTCGGAGGACCGGTAGGCGGCATCGGCGCTCAGCAGTTCGGCGAGCGGGAGGAACGGAGTGTCGGGGACCTGCTCGCCACGGAGCAGAGCCGTGTACACCTCGGGCACCCGTCGCGCTATCAGCGACATCGCGAACTGGTCCATGACGGCGTGGTGGTAGCCGTGGTACCAGAAGTGCCGGTCCTCGGCGAGTCTGAGCAGGCCGTGGTTGAAAAGCGGTGGGTGCGCGAGGTCGAAGGGGCGCTTCATCTGTTCCCGCAGCCACGTGTCGGCCGCGGCGTCGGGGGCGTCGTCCGAGCCGAAGTCCTCGTACGACAGCTCCCACGGGAAGTCCCGTAAGACGACCTGCCGCGGTCCTTCTGCCGTCTCGACGAGACGGACCTGGAGGGTCTCGGCCTCCGACATGGTCCGCCGCAGGGCGGCCTCGAAAAGGCCCCGGTCCAATGGCCCGCGAATTTCAAGGTATTCGGATGCAATATAGGTGGACGTACCCGGCAGGACCTGCTCTGCGAACCAGACCTCACGCTGTGCCGCGGAGAGTTGCAGGTAGCTTTCGTCGTGCGTGGACACGTGCACTCCAATACCATTCTCAGTGGTGCATCTGTAAATAACTGGATTTACCCACGGAGAACTGCAGGCTTGCGCGAATTGCAATTCCCTGAAATTTCGGAACGGAACCGATGAACCTTGACCATCCCGATGGACCTTAACCACCTCGGTGGAACGGTCAGCGCGCGAACGAATTCGCCTGCGAACGCGCAGCCGACACGCGGGACGACACGGAAAACTTCATGCTCATAATCCGGATCCGGGCAGGCCGAAGCCACGGGGGAACACATCACAGTGCCCTGCCCGCAAAAAATTAAAAGTGTGATGAAAAAATTCCACGTCGCGCAGCCCCGGCCACGCGTGCCCACCGCCCATCGCTCCGGGCGTGCGGCGCGGCCGAAGCCTCGCGGTTCGCGGACCTGGGGCTCAGCCTCTGCCGCCCTCCATGGCCTCGATGAGGCTCTTCGGGCGCATGTCGGTCCAGTTGGCCTCTACAAAGTCGATGCAGGCCTGCCGGCTGTCGTCGCCGAACTCAACTCTCCAGCCGGCGGGCACGGCCGCGAAGGCCGGCCAAAGTGAATGCTGATTCTCTTCGTTGACAAGAACGTAGAAGCTGCCATCGGAATCTTCGAACGGGTTGCTCACTCTGTTCCTTCGTCTCGTCGTTCAGGCACGCCGTGCTCGGTACGAAAAGGTCAGGGGCACATGAAAAGAACAGGGTGAATTCGGCATCCGAAAAAGCCGGCCGGAACCATCGGAACGTATGTCGATGTCATACCAAAAACCCCCGCTGAGCGCACGAAACCCGACCGGCCTTAACTGATTGGCCATTGACGACCAAGCCGGCTGGGAAATCATCACCGTATGCTTCGAACTTTAGTTTGACAATAAAATTCTCCCTTGGGGGCACCGGCATGTCAAGGACGATCTTGACGCAGAACCGCAGTTGGCCAGAAAGGAACCTTTACCGGTCCATCGGATCCGCTCGGCACCACCGGCGCCCGAGGGCGTGGCCGACCGCGGATCCCCCGCGCTTGAGCGGTTGACGGGCTCCGGACAGACACCCGACGTCCGCCACAGGCCGCCGACGTGTTTCGGATTCGACCACATCGTTGGCTCGATCAGAACGCACCCGACAGTCCGACCACCCCGCCCCGGGCGCGCCTTCACACCACGCCCTGGACCAACATCCGGCTCGATCGGCCACGGAAACCCAACTTCCTTGCGATCAGCACGCGCCGCGCCCCGCCGCGCCCCCGCAGATCTCCAGGGCCTTGGATTCCCACCACGTCCGCGCCATCGGGCGCTCGTTCATGAACCCGCAGCCGCCATCGGGCCCCATCTCCCGGCGTCGAGTCGCCGGTTCACGGATCGGGCAGCACACGCGCACGGCGGACGGGTCGATCGCCGACGGACGGACAAGCACACAACGCCTCCGGCAGGCATGGCAGATCCTGGTTGTGACACCTCCCGCCAGGAGATTCATCGCGTTGCGGAGTCACCCGGCCGGCGGACTCCCCCACTCGTGCCGGAATCGGCTCACCACGTCGACGACCCGGCACACCCCTCGGCTGCGACCCCAACGCCGATCCGGCCACGGAGGCCGTCCGCGGGGCGGAAGAGTCCCGAGGGTGGTCGGTGATGCGGCTCGCCGACCACCGGCAGCACTCCTTCAGGAGCCTGCGCGACGGCCGTCGGCGTCGTGTCCGGCACCGAGCCGACGGACGAGGTTCACGGCCTCGTCGGTTCTTCCCGCGCCACAGGTGCGGAGGATGTCGGCGAGGCCGGGGTGCTCGGGTTCGAGGAGGGTCGCGGCCGCCAGGATCTCCGCGGCACCGGCACGGGAGTTGAGCAGATCGCGCAGCCGCAGGGCGAACTGCGCATCCGGGTCCGGCCCGGCGGTGGCCGCTGCCGGACGGGGAGGGGCGGGCGGGAGCGAGGCGGTGCCCAGCGAGTCCTGGCCGGGGGTTCGACTGGTCCTGATGGTCGCCAGGGTCTCGCGCGCGGTCGCGGCCGGTACGGTGCCGGCGCGGACGTCGTGGGCGAGGCGGAGCACCGCCGAGAGGCGGGCCGCGGCGTCGGGGTTGGCGATCCGGGCGCGCTGGGCACGCATGACGAGGCTGAGCATGGCCGGCGAGACCCCGAGGATCTCCGCGAGGCCGGACTGGGTCACCGCGAACAGGGTGCACAGATCCCGGCAGAGTTCACCGAGCGGAGCGCCGTACCACTGGCGCTGGAGTTCTTGGTTGCGCGTCGTGGCGGCCTGGTCCATGAGGACACCCTACGAGCGATTTTTACACTTGTCAAAGAAGGTTTTCATGTGTCAATCTCTCGTCCGGAAGCCCGACCACCCTCGAACTGACGGGATGTCATCGTGTCCTGGACGCGCACCACTTCGCTCGCCGCCGTCGCCGCCCTCGCAGTACTCGGCCTGACCGCCTGCGGCAGCGACGGCGGCGAAACCGAAGGCTCCGGCAAGCCCGCCGTCACCGCCCCCGCAGCTCCGGACGCCGCCTCCGGAGACACGGACGCCTCTTCGGACGACACCACCGCCTCCGGCGTGAAGGCCCCGGACGACCTGCCCGCCGGCCTGCCACTGCCGAAGGGGGAACTCACTTCCGTGACCGGGGGCAAGAACGCGTACGTCCTCACGTACCGTACGGACGACCCCGAGGCCACGCTCGACGCCTACCGGTCCTCCCTCGAAGGCGCCCAGTACACCGTGGTCGACATCGGCGGCACGTTCACCGCCAGCTCCGGCACGACCGCCGTGCAGATCACCACCACCACCGACACCGTGATCCTCACGCTCGCCGGCGCCTGACACCGGCGCACCCGTGCGCCGGTACGCTACGGCGCATGGAAGCAGGGGCGATGCTCGCCGACCGGTACCGGTTGCTCGCGCCGATCGCGCGCGGCGCCCAGGGCACGGTCTGGCGGGCCGTGGACACGCGTCGCGGCGAGGACGTGGCGGTGAAGGTCACCGGCGGCGCCGACGTCGAGTCGCTGCTGCGGCTCGTGTGCGAGCAGTCGGTGCGCATCGGGCATCCCCACGTCCTCGCCCCCGTCGACTGGTTCGTCCGCGACGGCGAGGCCTGGCTGGTGCTGCCCCTGGTCCGCGGCGGCACGCTCGCCGGACTCCTCGCCGACTACGGGGAACTGCCGCCCGCCGTGGGCCTGCTCCTGGCCGAACAGCTCCTGGACGCGCTCGTCGCGGTACATGCCGCCGGTCTCGTGCACCGTGACGTCAAACCCTCGAACGTCCTGCTCGCCGCGACCGGGACCGCCCGCCCCCACGCCTGCCTCGGCGACTTCGGCATCGCCCGCGTCCTGCCCCACCTCCGGCTCACCGCTCCCGCCTTCGTCCCGGGCACGCCCGACTACCTCGCCCCCGAGATCCGTGCCGGGGCCGACAGCTCCCCCGCCCAGGACGTCTACGCCGCCGGGCTCGTACTGCGCGCCCTGGGCGCCCCGCCGGCGCTGCTCGCCGCCATGACCGCGGAGCGGCCCGAGCACCGGCCCACCGCCATGGCGGCCCGCGACGCGATCGCCGCCGCCCGCGTCGCCCTCGGGCCCGAGAGCTGGCCCCTGCAGTGGCAGGACGAACCCTTCATCGTCCCCGACCAGCTCGGCGACGCACCCGTCCCCGACCGGCTCGGCGACACCCCTCTCCCCGTCCCCGACCGGCCCTCCCGCCGCCGACGCCCATGGGTGGCCCTCACCGTCGGCGCCGCACTCCTCGCGGGCATCGCCACGGCGGCAGTGCTGATCGGCGGCAAGCCCGGCAGCCCCACCACACCCGGCGGGAGCGGCCCGTCGGGCGCCCCCACCCGCACCGTTCCCCCCGACGCCGAGCGCGGTCCCGCCGACCCCGAAGGGCCTGCCGCCTTCAACTCCTGCCCCGCGGATCAGGAGTACGGCGTCGCCTTCAGCCCCGAGGGCTACGCCCTGTCGTGCGCGCACGTTCCCGGCACACGACGCTACGAATGGCAGCCGATCACTCCCGAGGACTGACCGCGGCCGTTCCTTCCCGGCCTCTGCCGAGGCGCGTACGACGTCGGCACAGGCCTTGGATGCACTTGCCCGCATGGTCGAATCGTCCCGTAATGGCGCGAGCTCCGGGATGTGGCGGCGCGAAGCGGGCACCGTGGCGCGCCGGGCCGAGGAGCTTCCGGGGCGGGCGACGGCTCCCTTCGCCACCCTCGCCGAATCGCAGGTTCCTCCCGTTCCCACGGAATGGGCGCCGCACTCGCACGATCTGTACGAGCCCGTCCGGGTGCGCGGCCTCGTCGAGGAACACGGCGACGCGGTGGGCATCGTGCTGCACGACCTCGGCCACGCCTCCCGCGTCGCGGACACGCTGGTCCTCATGCGGTCCGGCCTCGTGCACGCGGCGGGACCGCCCGTCGACGTCCTCACCACGGAGAACATCGGCGAGGTCTACGACATCCGCGTCGAGGTCGAAGTGGCCCCCGTACGGGCCACCTTCGCGGCGAAGCCCGACCTCGCCGTCGTGGAGGCTTTCAGGGCCGACGACGAGACCATCGAGAAGCCGGAGAAGCGGGGCGTGCCGGTGCCGGCCACGCTGGGGGCGGATCCGGCCGACCCGATCAAGAACATGCAGAACGTGTTCGGCACGATCGGCGAGGCCACGGGTAGCACCGAGCGGGCCGACCTGGTGCTCCAGGAGTTCGACGGGCACCTCGCCCCGGCCAAGAAGCGGGTGACCTCCGCCGGTCTGCCGACGAAGGACTTCCTGTTCTTCGACGGATGGCTCCAGGGTGGCAACCTCACCGTCCGCCCCTACGGCGAGGGCGCCCTGTTCACCGCGACAGGCGAAGAGCTCGGCATGACCCCGCCTGGACCGAAGACGTCAACAAGGCTCACGGGAACGGGGCGTCGCCCCCTCCCACGGCCTTGTGCAGACCGATGCAGAAGGGCTCACCGCGGTGGGAAGGGCCAACCTCTTCCACGCCGACGACGAGGGGGCGGGAGGATACGTCGCGGCGCTGGAGAAGAACCCGATCCGTGAGTCGCTCCCGGCCGTGAAGGAAGGCCGCGCACACGCGTTCCCGGCGCGGTTGTGGGGCGCGGGCGGTCCGCGTTCCTGCGAGCAGGCGATCGACGCGTACGTCGACGTGCTCGACAAGAAGTGAACGCCCGGCAAGAGGCGGACGCCCGGCGAGAGGTGGACACGCCGCGGGCATCGGTACCCGGACGGAAGCCGGAGCCGCGCACCGATCGCGGCCGCGGTTCCACCGGGGCGGCCGTCCTCTGGTGCTCCCTCCCGTCGGGGTCCTTCCGCCGAATAGGCCCGGGAAGAAGGCCGGGGCAGTGCGGATCGCAAAGAGGCCGGACCGGTCGCGGGCGGTCTCCGGGATCGGCAGTCGCACCGAACGATTTACGGTCCCTGCCCGGGGCGGGTCACGATCCGCGTCCGGATCCGTGCCGTCGTCATCGACGACGGCACGGCGGCGCGTACCGCGTTACCGGCCCCGGGGGTTCAGACCCTGACCGACACGTACTCCTTGCCCTTGTCGTTCTCGATCACGACCTTCTGCACGTCGGCCATGGGAACGGCCGCCGAGCCGTCGAGGTTGGCGCCCTTCTTCCCGTCGGCGACGAGCCAACTGCCCGCGATCTCGCGACTGCCGTCCTTCGCCACGACCACCACACGGCAGCGCTCGCCCGCCGGGATGCCCGTGACCGAGGCGTTGAGGCGGATCCAGTCGACGGCCGGGGTCACCCGCAGCCTCATCTCGCTGCCGGTCGAAACGCTGCGGCCCTCAAGGACCTTCATGCCGCCCGGCTGCGTCGGTGGCACGGTGGCGGTGACCACGGGGGCCGGGGGGGTGGCCTCCGGAGCGCGTTCCCCGGTGCTCCGGCCGATCAGGACGCCGCCGCCGAGGACGGCCGCCGCCGCGACCGCGGCGACCGCGCCCAGGACCGCTCTTCGCCGCAGCGTCTGCCCGGCACGTTCCCTGCGGACCTGCCTCAGCGTGCGCTGCAGCAACAGGTCACCGCCTTCCGGCGGCCCGTCGAGGAACGCCTCCGGGGGTACTTCGCCGAGTGCGGACTCCATCTCCCGCAGCTCGTCCAGTTCGTCGCGGCACTTCTGGCACGACGCCATGTGTTCGTCGACGGTTCGCACCTCCTGCTCATCGAGTGCGCCGAGGACATAGGCGCCGAGCAGTTCGCTGTCGTGTTCCTTGATACTCACACCGCCACCCCCTTCAACGCCACGATCTCCACTGCCTTCGGTCTGTCCGCGTACACGTCCCGCAGGGCCTTCAACGCATAGTGTGAACGGGACTTGACCGTCCCGGGTGGTATCCCGAGGGCCTTCGCCGCCTCGGCGACGCTCCTGCCCTGGAAGTAGATCTCCATGAGCACGTCCCGGTGGTCCGGCGAGAGCCGGTCGAGCGCCTCCATGACGACCATCGAGTCGACCACGGCGTCCGCGTGGTCCTGCTCGACGGGCTGTGTGGTCACCGACTCGGCGACCTCCGTGGGACGCGCGGCCCTGGCCCGGTACCGGTCCGTGATGATGTTGCGGGCCACGGTGAGCAGCCAACCACGCACCGATCCCTTGCCGTTGACCAGGGCGTCCGGGTGTTTCCAGGCCCGGATCAGGGTTTCCTGGACCACGTCCTCAGCAGCGCTGCGGTCGCCGGTCAGACGCTGTGCGTACGCGAGCAGGGCCCTGCCGTGTTCCTCGTGGAGGGACCGGATCAGTGCCTCGTCCCCGGTGTCCTGTCTCCGGCTGCGGGACCACAATGCCGCCATCCATTTCTCCGTCCTCTCCTGGGCCGACGCGCTGAACACGGACGGCGGGCCGGACCGGTTCAACACCGGGGCGATGTGAGCCGAATCACGGAGGGGCGGGGGGCGAACGGGGCCCCGGTCACCCCGTCCCGCACTGCCGGTCCTCGTTGATGCAGCGCACCAGTTCCGCCATTCGGTCCTCGGGCATCACGTTCACGAACATCGCGTGGTCGGTGACCGGATCACGCAGTTGCTCCGGGAACGAGTCGACGGCGAACGGCGTGCCCTCCGGGAGGTCGTAGGTGAGGGTGACGCGCAGTTGCGGCACCGGGAACGTGGCCCGCGGGCAGGTGCCGTCGGCGGCGGGGAACTGTGCGTGCGCGCGGTGGTCGGGGCTGTCGGTGGCGAGGCCGTTCCAACAGCTCGGGAAGTCCAGGGTGCGGGTCGGCCCGCTGCCCGGCGGGCAGAGCGCGTAGTCGCGGGTGAACCGGTCCGGGTAGCCGGAGCAGCCCCACTGGGCGCGGGCGTTCCCGCTGTCCGTGGTGGCCGCGACCGGGTCGCCCGTGATCAGTCGTATGAAGCGGGGCATGCCGACGACCGAGCTGACGGGGTTGCCGCGGAACTCCACCCGCACCGAGGAGGCGGTGACGATCTCGCCGGTGTTGCCGTGGGCTCCCCCGCCCGGCTCGTGGGCGTCGTGGCCCGTGCGGTCGAGGCGGCGCAGCACCGGCCAGTAGTAGGTGGACCGGTCGCCGCCCGCGCAGGTGGTGTCGGCGGCGGCCAGACTCCGGTCGGTGGACAGGGCGTTGGTGGAGAGATTGCCGACGTAGTCGTGGGTGTGGTGGGCGCCGTTCACGACGCCCGGGGAGATCACGACGTTGTCCATGTTGTAGTGGCCCTGTTCGTTGCGGCCGCATTCGACGGTGTAGGAGCCGGTGGACGCGTCGGGTCCGGCAGCGGGAGCCCGGGGCTGCGGGACGGTCCCGATGTCCACGTACTTGTCGTCGGCGGGCACGCCGGACACCGTGGCGGCCCTGCCGGCGCCGAACAACGTGACGCCCAGGAACACGATCAGCCCGAGCGTCACGGGCAGAACCCCCCAGAACAGACGGGAGTTGGGGAAGGACAGCTTGATCCGCACGGAAGCAGGGTGACACCGGGGGCCGGGGCAATCAAGGCTGCCCGCACGCCACCCGCGAAACCTCCGTGAACCCTCTCGCCGGTGAACGTCAGTGGAACAACTGCCCCCGTACGGCGCCGTCGGGAAACTCCCGGGTGTGCACATTCGAGTAGAAGCCTGTCGGGCTCCCCTTGAGGCGGGCGATCACCTCGGCGTCGGGGACACCGACGCTTCCCGAGATCGCGAAGACGTTCTTCGGCACGGGAGAGACGAACAGCGGGAGCCGTACGTCGCCGTTCTCGCCGAGCACCCCCTCGTGGATGTGTCCGGCCAGCGGTGCCCCGATGTTCACCCAGGCCATGGAGTAGTCGACGCGGTCCGTCCTCGGGTGCAGGAACGTGGTGCTGTGTCCGTCCGGGTCGCCCGCCCTGCCGGGGTCCTCGGCCGGTACCTCCTGGCCGCCGTCCGCGAGCGCGCGCAACCTGCCGCCCCTGATGATGCTGAGCGGGTTCACCGGCTTCTCCAGGATCCGGAGCCGGCCGCGCACCGCGCCGCGGGGGAACTCCTCGGAGTGCAGGTCGATGGAGAAGTCTCCGGGGTCGGTGCGCAGCCGTCGGGCGAGCGCCGCGGAGGACACCGAGGTCTGCCCGGCGGCGGAGTTCACCGAGGCGGGCATGACCGTGCCGAACAGCTCGGCCTTCATCCCGCCGCGGCTGCCGGGCCGGCCCTGATGGAGGTGGCCGCTCGTCGGCCTGCCGACGCCGTTCCAGGTGAGGGCGAAGGTGACCCGGTCGCCCTTGACCTTGACGAGCGCGACGGCCTTGCCGTCCCGGTCGCCCCCGGTGGGCCCGTCCTGGTCGCCGGTGAGCCGGGCGACGAGGGATACGGCCGGTGCCCGCGCCGCCTCGGCGGCGGCCGTCGAGATCCCGGCGCCACCGGATCCCCTGGTTTCGGGGCCGTCCTCGGCCGACGCCGGGACCGTACCGGCGAAGCCGGCGACGAGCACGGCGACGCCCGCCGCAACAGTGAGCCTGCGCATGTCTGTCGTCCTTCCGGGAGTGGGGCTTCCAGTCGGGCCCTACGCGTCGACGAACGGACGGATCGTCCGAACGGTTCAACGCCGCTCGCGATCCCGGTCGCCGGGGGCCGGAGCGCCGCACGCTGAACCCGAAGGGCGGACGACACGTGTGGGCCGCGGGGGAAATCGCCCCGCCGCGTTCCACGACGTACGAGAGAGGTCATCACCATGCGTGCACGCAAGGCTCTGTTCGCGATCCCGCTGGCCCTGGGGCTTGTCGCCTGCGGTACCGGGGGCAACAGCGACACCAGCAGCACCGGCGGCGGCAGGAAGCCGGGCAGGACGGCGCCCGGTACCGAGGTCACCGTGGCGGACGTCGGGCTCGGCTCCATCCTGGTCGACGGTCAGGGCCGCACCCTGTACGCCTTCACCAGGGACAAGGAGGCCACCAGCAACTGCGACGCGGAGTGCATCGCCGTGTGGCCCGCGCTGACCGGCCCCTCCCCCGCCACCGCGGGCAAGGGCGTCGAGAGGTCTCTGCTGCGCGGGGCGAAGCAGTCGGGGGGTGCCGTGCAGGTCACGTACGGGGACTGGCCGCTGTACTACTACGTCGGTGACATGGCGCCCGGTGACGTCAACGGGCAGGGCCTGGACGGCGAGTGGTTCGCCGTGTCGCCCGACGGAAAGCTCGTCCGCAGGTCCGTGTGAGCCCGATTGCTGTCCCGTACTCCCTTGCTCCGGTGGGTCGTTGAACCGTTCCGCGTCCACGGTCGTGTGGAGCGGGACGGGATGTGCCCGCCGGACCACGTGTACGAGGGAGGAGCCTTGGCCGAGATCGAGATGCCGGGAGACGAGGTGCAACGTCTCGGTGAACTGCTGGGCCGGGTGGTGGAGCTCATCGACACCCGGCCGTCGGGCTACAACCCCGCGGACGTCGGCCCGCCGCTGGTGCGCCCCGGAACCGACTTCGACGAAGCGTGGAAGGACGGGCGCGTGCAGGTCAAGCGGAACAGCAAGGACCTCAAGGACGGCTGCGACGCCATCGTGAAGGCCTTCGCCGAATTCGACACCGGGATGGGCTCTTCCCTGAAGGAGGGCGGTCAGGGCACCGGCGGCGACCCGACACCCTCCGGGGGCGGCGCCCGGCCGGCCTCCTAGGGAGGCGGCCTCGTCGCTCCCCCTGCCCGCCCGGCCCTGCCCGGGCCCGGCCCGAAACGAACTGAGGAGAACGGTCCCATGACCACTGGTTCGCACGCCTTCGGGATCGCCGTCCCGGAGAACTGGACGGAGTACGACCTGCACGGCGACACACTCGCCGAGCGCCGCGCCGAGATGCTGCGGCACGCCCCGCAGAAGGAGACCCGGGACGCCGTCAACCACACGTTCCGCAGCGCGCGTCGCATCATGGAGGGCGCCCGCATGCGCGGCGCCGTCTATGCGGCGGGCACCACCGCCATGTACGAGGACGGCCTGCTGATGGCCGGGCTCATGGTGTTCAGCGTGAAGCCGCCGCCCGGTGAGGACTTCTCCGCGAAGGGCATCAACGAGCAGTTCTCGGCTGCCGGGGGCCGCCGCCGCGAGGGCACCGACCGGACCCTCACGACGGTGACGCTGCCGGGTGTCGGTCCGGTCGGCCGAATGTCCGGCATCGAGGAGACGGAGATCTCCGACGGCATCTCGTACAAGATGGTGGTGACGCACACGTTCGTGCCGGTTCCCGGTGGTGAGCGGGTCCTGATCATCACCTGCTTCAGCCCGAACATCCCGCTCGCCGAGCCGCTGTGCGACCTCTTCGACGCCATCACCTCGACGTTCGCCTTCGAGGAGGAGGTTCCGGTGGCCGTCGGTGCGGCGGCCACCTGAGCGGATCCGGTATCGCGGAGGGCCCGGCCGTTCCTGGGAGGAACGGCCGGGCCCTCCGCATGCGCATGTGGCGAGGACAGTGTGTGCCGAAGGCCGTGTGTGCCGAGGACAGTGTGTGCCGAAGGCCGGAAGGCCTCCGCTCCCCCGGTGAGCGGAGGGGAGCGGAGGCCTTCCGGCCCTGCCCTGTGGAGCGGCGGCACGCCGTGCTGCCGGTCAGTCCACCGTCGTCGCGGGCACGCGGACCGTGGTGAAGCGGCCGTCGCCGAGCTGCAGATGGGCGCGGCCGGGTTCACTGTCCTGGCCCATCAGACCGCGTGGCAGTCGGGCACCGACGAGTTCGCCGTCGCCCATCAGGCGGGGCGCGAGCAGGGCGCCGCAGCGGTTGCGGCGGACGGCGGCCTGCCAGCCGCCGATGCCGCCGAGCAGCGCCTCGTTGTTGCCGGCCACGATCAGGCCCCAGCCGTCCCCGGCGCTGCCTCGGGCGAGCGCGACGAAGTCGGTGTCGAGCTCGGAATTGATCATCATCTCGGCGTCGTCGACGAGGATGGCTCCGGCGGGGCTGTCCACCTTGCCGAGCGCGGTTCGGAAGTCGGCGACCGCGACGTCGGCGTCGGTGAAGACCTCCACGACGCCGGGCTGTCCGGCGAGGCCGCGCAGCGGTGAATTGCGCGGTGCGATCACCACGATCTTCGTGCCCGACCCGGTCAGCGACTTCGCCATGGTGAGCAGCACCGTGCTGCGGCCGGACCTCGGCGGGCCGGCGACCACGAAGGACGGCACCTGTGACAGGTCGGTGCCGATGGCGGCGAGTTCGTCGCCGCCGACGCCGACCATCGCCCACAGCGGGGAGGTGTTCCGCGGCCTGCGGGCGAGGGCCTCCGCGAAGTCCAGCTCGTCGGGGAGCACGTCCACCCGGAACGGCCTGCGCTCGGCGGGTACGTCGGCGTCGCGTTCCGCGACCCGTTCGGCGAGTGCGTCGAGTGCCCGGGCCTGGCCCGCGCCGGTGGCGTCGGTGCCGTCGGGGCCGGGGATCAACGCGACCTGGGCGCTGTCGGTGTCCTTGGCGAGGACGCCCCGGCCGGCCGGGAGTTCCTCGGGGACGTTGCGGGCGTTGAGGCCCACCATGGAGTAGTCGGCGCGGTCGTTGAGGCGCAGGACCAGCTTGTCCTCGGTGGAGGCGGAGAACCGGCT
The DNA here is from genome assembly GCF_040612315.1 of Streptomyces sp. NPDC006435. Taxonomy (NCBI): domain Bacteria; kingdom Bacillati; phylum Actinomycetota; class Actinomycetes; order Kitasatosporales; family Streptomycetaceae; genus Streptomyces; species Streptomyces sp. NPDC006435. The sequence goes on along the minus strand of NZ_JBEXPY010000052.1, from coordinate 35,514 downwards.
CTGGCCGAGGATGCGGTCGCCGGACAGGACCAGGTGCACTCCGACGCTCGCGCCCTCGCGCATCAGGAGGGTCATGGCGTCCATCAGGCTGCCCTGGTCGTAGCTGGCGAAGTCCCGCTCGAATGCCTCGAACCGGTCGACGAGCAGCAGGACGTGCGGGGGCCGCTCCGCCTCGGGCAGGGTGCGGCGCAGCTCGGTGAGGTCGGCGACGCCCCGCCTGCCGAGGAGTTCACGGCGTCGTCCGACCTCGGCGACCAGGCGGTTCAGGAGGCGGGCCACCCGCTCGATCTGGCCCCGGTCCACCACCGCGCCGCAGTGCGGCAGTCCGCCGAGGACCTGGAGGGCTCCGTTGCCGCAGTCGAGGCCGTACAGGTGGACGTCGGCGCAGCCGTGGGCGCCGGTGAGAGCGGCGGCGAGGGTGCGCAGCGTCTGGGACCGGCCGCTGCGCGGTGAGCCGACGATGTACAGGTGGCCCATTTCGTCCGGGTCGAAGGCGAGTTGGCGCTGTGTCTGCTCGGTGGGGACGTCGACGAGGCCGTACGCCACCGGGGTGAGCCGGCCGTCCTCGGTCGCCCCGGGAGGCGTGGGCAGGTCGGTGAGGGTGAGGGTTTCGGGCAGCGGGGGCAGCCAGGGGCGGCGGGCGGGCGGTACGGAGAGCCGGGTGGCCGCGTCGCGTACCGCGTCGACCAGTACCGACAGGTCGGTGACCGGCTGGAAGGTGTCCTCCTGGGCGTCCGGCCTCGGTATCGGGGCGCCGAGGGCCTCCCAATGGAGTTCGGTGAGCACCGGCGCCGGGCGGTCCTCGTCCGCGGCCGATGTGTCGAGGCGTCGGCCGCCGATCCGGCCGGTCTGGAACGGGAGCAGCGCCGCGTGGCCGAGTCTGGCGTGGGCGCGGCCGGGGGTGCGGGGCGAGAGCTGCCCGGAGTCGGGGGCGTCGATGATGTCGCGGCTCTCGCCGGTGTCGGTGGTGCGCAGGGCGATCCGCAGGTTGGTGTTGGCGCGGATGTCGGCGGTGACCGCGCCGGAGGGCCGCTGGGTGGCGAGGATCAGGTGGATGCCGAGGGAGCGGCCCCGCTGGGCGATGTTGACGAGTCCGGAGACGAAGTCGGGGAGTTCGCGCACCATCGACGCGAACTCGTCGATGACGAGGACGAGCCGGGCCATGGGGGCGAGTTCGGGGCGGCGGGTGCGCTTCTCGGTGTAGTCGTCGATGTCCTTGGCCCCGGCCTCGGCGAGGATGTGCTCGCGTCGCTTGAGTTCGGCGCCGAGGGAGACCAGGGCCCGCCCCACGAGGTGGGTGTCCAGGTCGGTGACCATGCCGACGGTGTGCGGCAGGTCCTCGCACTCGGCGAAGGCGCTGCCGCCCTTGTAGTCGACGAGGACGAAGTTCAGCTCGTCGGGCCGGTTGGCGACGGCGAGGCTCGCCACCAGGGACTGGAGCAGTTCGGACTTGCCGGATCCGGTGGTGCCCGCGATCAGGCCGTGCGGCCCGTCGGCAGCCAGATCGACGGCGAACGGGCCGTCCACGCCCTCGCCGATGACGGCGCGGGTGCTGCGGGCGGCGATCACCCAGCGCGCGGCGACGGCGTCGGGGGTGGGTGGTTCGAGGCCGAGTACGTCGAGGAGCCGGGCGGAGGCGGGCAGCAGGTTCTCGTCGGCGTCGTCGCCCACGTCGCGGATCGGCGCGAGCGCGCGGGCCACGCCCACGCACCAGGAGCGGGTCGGTGCGTCCATGCGGACCTCGTCGACGGGGTCGGCGTTGTCCTGCTCGGCTCGCAGCCACTCCGGTCCGGCCACGGCCACCGCGCCGCACTCCTCGGGCAGGAGCCGGGCCTCGTCGTCCACGCACAGCGCGTACACACCGACGGCCGGCCCGTCGCGGAGGATCTGGATGACGCCGGGCAGGGAGCGCAGTCTGCGGGCGCCGTCGAGGACCACCAGGACGTCGGGTTCGCCCACGGCGCCGCCGCGCGGTGCCCGGTCGCCGGCCTGTCGGCGGGCGGCGATCACGGCGGTGAGTTCCGCGATGCGGCGGCCCACGGACTCGGCGCTCGCGCCGACCAGGGAGATGGTGTCCTCGCCGAGCGGCGCGCAGTGCGGCAGCCAGTGCACCCAGGACCAGCGGTCCGCGCCACCCGTGCCGGACAGTATGCAGATCCGCAGGTCGGATGGGCTGTGCAGGACGGCGGCCTGGGCGATCAGCCAGCGCACCAGCGGCTCGGCGATGTCGCCTCCGGCGACGCCCATGACGCCGCAGGTGCGCAGCGGCACGGTCACGGGAACGGAGTGCGTGATGCGGTCGACCCTGCGGCGGTGTTCCGGCTCGGCGGGGTCCTGGAGTTCCACGTAGGCGGGGCGGTCGGCGACGCCGAGCCTCATCAGCAGGAAGTCGTCGTCGCGCCGGCGGCGCTCCCACAGCCGCTGTCGCGGGCCGGTGGCGATCAGGAGGGCCGATGCCGGGTCCGGGGCGGCCAGGCGGCGGGCGTGCTGCTCGGCGAGCACCGCCTCGTCCACGTCCTGTTCCAGGGCGGCCTTCTTCTCCTCGTACTCCTTGAGCTGCTCCTCGTGACTCTCCTTGCCCCGGCGCTTGTTGGAGAACTGGGAGACGAGGGCGACGACCGGGGAGAGGACACCGAAGATCAGGAACCTGGGGTTGTCGAAGATGACGAACGAGACGGTGGCCATCATCAGCGGCGCGAAGATCAGCACGAGCTGGAGCTTGTTGCGGGTGGGTCTGCCTGGCGGCACGGGGAGCTGGAAGCGGTTGTCGACGAGTGGGGGCAGCAGCCGGGGCGGCCGGTTGTAGTCGAGTCCCACGCCGTCGGCGGAGGGCTGGAGGGCGGCGTCGGGCACGGAGGGCGCGGCCAGTTCGAGCAGGGCCGGGCCGACGGTGAGGACGCCGCCGAGCGGCCAGTCCGTCCAGTCCCGCGTCTCGGTGCCGTCCCGGGTGACGCCGTCCTGTTCGACGGAGCGTACGGTCGCGGTGCCGTCGGCGTGCACCTTCAGGCATGCCGCGGTCCTCGCGAGCCCTTCGGCGCGGAGCTGGATGCGGCAGGACGCGGCGGAGCCGATCTCGTAGTCGCCGGGCGACAGCCGGAGCACCACGCCGGCGTCGGCGCCGCCGATGCCGCGCAGTTCCACGACGCCGTCCGGCTCCGGGCCCGCCTCGGGTGCGGGGGCGTCCAGGGACAGCAGGCTGCCGGAGCGCAGGGCGGCGGCGGCCATCGGGCGGTCGGCGGGGAGCGGGGTGGCCCCGTGGTACAGGACGGGCGGTGTGTCCGGGGTGCCGCCGCGCAGCCGCCGGTGCAGTTGCGCGGCGAGTTCGCCCGCGGGGGCCTCGGGGTCGGCCTCGATCATGATGTCCGCGGTCTGACCCTGCTCCGGGTCGACGGCGGTGACGGTCAGACGCATCGTCAGTGCTCCTTGGGCACGGGGGTCGCCAGGGGTGCGGGACATCGGCCGGGCCGGACCGGCGAGGGGCCGGCCAGGCCGATGTTCCGGCGGGGTCACTTGCGGAGGCTCGAACCCATCTCGGAGTCGAACTGGGTCATGCCCTCGCCGTACTTCTTGATGTACTCGGAGATGCCGGTGAGGCCCTCGGTGACCTTGCCGTAGTTGTCCGTGTACTCCTGCACGAAGGGCTGGAAGTCGTTCCTCGCCGACGGCGTGTTGTAGCCGTCGGCGGTGAGTGCGTCCAGGTCGGACTTGATCTTGTTGAGCTGGGCGACCGCGATCTCGTACTCGTTCATGGTCTGCGTGGCGCAGGCGTTGGTCTTCTCGTCGTTGACGATGTAATCGGCCATCGGGATGTCTCCTGTTTCCGAGTCGATGGTGCGGAAGGTTGTTCCATGGGCCGTTCGTGGACCCGTGCCCCACACACGAGGGGTGCGGTCATTCGGTTCAGACCTTGATGGGGACTTCTTCCGGCGGATTCGCCAGATCGGTGTCCTGGTTGGAGTTGACGGCTCCGATGGTTTTCGTGGGAATCGAGGAGAGGGGCACCTCGGGTCCCTTGGTCTTGAATCCGTGGTCGTTCTCGATCTTCTTGCCGGCCAGCGAATTGCCCACGCCGTAGCCGAGTTTGATGCCCGCGTTCTCCGCGGTGGTCTGCGCGTCGGCACCCTTGGCCCCCACCTCGTAGCCGAAGTTGACGAGTTGGCCGACGGTGCCCTTGAGGATGCTGGTGAGGGCCTCGTAGCCGTATTCGTGGAGCTCGGTGACGGAGGTGGGACCGCCCGCGTGGGCGTAGTAGTCGTGGATCGGGGTGTGCTGCTCGTTGAAGGAGCCGTTGGCGTCGATCTCGGTGAGGGTCTTGCCGTTGGCGTCCTTCACCTGTACGGAACCGTTGTTGTTGACCTTGACGTCGAACGTGGCCGGGTTGCCGTTGGCGTCGGTCGTGGTGACGGTGCCTTCCACGCCGTCCTTGGTGACGGTGAAGGTGGTGTTCTCGCCGCCCGCGGTGTTGCTGAACGTGGTGGTTCCGTCCGGGTTCTGCGTGATGGTGACGTTGCCCGCCTGGTCGGTGGTGGTGGCGGCGCCGTTGGCGAAGGTGGTGGTGGCGCCGCCGCCGGCGGGGGTGACGGCGGGTGCCGTGCCCGGCCCGCCGGTGACGGTGGTGTTGTTGCTGAAGGTGATCTGCGGGGGTCCGGCGGGCCCCTCCTGTCCTGCTCCGGGTTGCGCCGTCTGGGCCACGCCGGGCCCGGTGAGGCTGCCGTCGGATCCGACGGTCACCTTGTCGCCGGGCTGGTTGCTGCCGGGTACGGACACGTCGAAGGTGCCGTCGCCGTTGGCCTTCACGTCGAACGGGCCGCCGTGGACGGTGGAGCCGTCCTTGCCGCCGACCGGGATGTCCGCGGAGGGACCGCCGGTGTTGCCGCCGACCGTGAAGGTCTCGGGGCCCGGCGCGGGGCCGCGGTCGTAGGGGTTGTGCGGACCGTCCAGGATGTCGGACTTCTGGCCCGGCGTACCGGCGTTCTCCCCGTCGCCGGGGCTCTTGCCGAAGGTGGTGTTGTTGGTGTCGATGCCGGTGTTGCCGCCATGGAAGCCGTCGTGGTGGACGACCGGGCCGCCGCCGGGGGTGGGCACGGTGATGCCGCTGTTGCCGTCGCCGGTGACGGTGCTGATGGTGGTGTCGCCGGGGTTGTTTCCGATGGGGTTGCCCGCCGTGTCGATCGGAAGGTTGGTGACCGGGTCGAGATGGGTGCCGGAGGGGCCGAGGCCGGTGACACCGCCGGGTGCGAAGGTGCCGGTGGCCGGTCCGTACGTGACGGAGAACTCGCCGTCGGGTCCGTCCGCGTTCGGGCCGTGCACGACGGTGCTGCCGGGCTCGTGGACCGGGTCGGCGCCGTGTGTGGTGATCGTGGGTCCGTTCGGGCCGTTGGACAGGGTGTTCTGGCCGCCGGTCATCTCCGGCGAGCCGAACAGGCCCCAGCCCTCCTGCTGCGGGGTGTTCACGGTCACCTGGGTGTTGGTGCCGGTGATGTCCGCGCCGCTCGGCGAGTTGTCGACCGTGGCCTGGCCGTTGTTGTCGACGGTGTGGCTGACGCCGGAGTCGTGGTGGACGGTGGTGGTGGCCGGGCCGTTGCCGTCGTTGCCGATGGTGGTCGTGAACCCGTCGTTGCTGAAGGTGGTGGTCTGTCCGTCCGTCGAGAGGGTGGCGCCGTTGGCGCTGGTGATCGTGCTGGGGGCCGGGTTGCCGCCCGCGGGGTTCGGGCGCGGCGGCACCTTCGCCTCGGCCCCGTCGGGGGTCTTCGTGGTGATCGTGCCGTCGGCGCCCGAGTTGACGGTCGTGGGCGGGCCGCCGGGTGTCTGGTGGTGGGTGACGGTGACGCCGCCGCCCGGGCTGACCGTGGTGTCGATGCCCTGGGTGCTGACGCCGTCGGTGCCGACATCGGCCTGCGCACCGGCGGCTCCGGTGTCGGTGAAGGTGGCCACGGGGTTGTTGTCGGCGTCGGTACCGGCGGTGATGGTGACCGGGCCGTTGGTGACGGTGCCGGTGTTGTCCACGCCGAAGTTGCCGTTGTTGTCGGCGACGGTGGTGCCGTTCGCCCCGGTGACGACGGTGCTGTTGGGGCCTGCCGGGGCGTTGTTGCTGATGGTGCCGTCGTTGTTGATCGTGCTGTTCGCGGTGTTGTTGCCGTTGACGTCCGTCTGGGCGCCGTTCGCCGTCAGGGTGGTGCTGCTGCCACCGGAGGTGGTGATCTGTGTCGGGGTGTCGCCGTCGGGCGGGTTGACGGTGACCGAGGCGGGCCCGCCCTGCGGCCCGACCGTGGTCGGACCGTTGCCGCCCGTACTGACCGACGTACCGTTCTGACTGACCGTCGTGACACCGCCCGGGCTCTGACCGACCTGGACCGGGTTGATGGTGCCCACGCTGCCGCCGGTGCCGTTCGGGCCGTGACTCGCCTGGATCGGACCGTTGCCGACGGTCGTGGTGCCCTTGTTGTCGACCATGATCGTGGTGTTGTCCGGACCGCCCGTGCTGACTGTCTGGGTGCCGGTTCCGCCGGGCGCGGACTTGGTGACGGTGCCGTCCTCGTGGACGCTGGTGGTGCTGCCGTCGGCGGTGGTGACCTGGGCGGGGTTGCCGCCCGAGGGCGGGTCGACGGTGACCGAGGCGGGCCCGCCCTGCGGCCCGACCGTGGTCGGACCGTTGCCGCCCGTACTGACCGACGTACCGTTCTGACTGACCGTCGTGACACCGCCCGGGCTCTGACCGACCTGGACCGGGTTGGCGGTGCCCACGCTGCCGCTGATGCCGTTCGGGCCGTGACTCGCCTGGATCGGGCCATTGCTGACGGTCGTGGTGCCGTTGCTGCCGACGGTCACCGTGGCGCCGTTCGGGCCGTGGACGGTGACCGAGTGGCCGCCGCCGCTGTTCACGGAGATGGTGGTGTTGCCCGCGTTCACCGGGTTTCCGGGGGTCGGCTGCGGCACGGCCGGCGGGACCGGGTTGCCCTGTGCGTCGTTGGCCGTGATGGTGCCGTCGGGAGCGACGTTGATCTCCTGGTCGCCGTGGGCGATGCTCGCCGAGCCGTCCTTGTCGACCGTGGTCGAGCCGCCGATGGTGACGCCGTCCGCGCCGTGGCTGATGCCGTCGACGTGGAACTTTCCGTTGGGGTTGATGGTGAACGCCGTGCCGTCCGGGGCGCTGAACTTGATGTCGAGCGGTGAGAATTCGGCCTTGCCGCCGGGGCCCGTTGCCGTACCGCCGCCCTTGCCGTCCGTGGTGATCCCGCCGACGGTGACGCCGCCGTCCGGGCCCGCCGAGACCTGCGGCTGACCGCCGGGCGGCGTCACGTCGAGGCCGCCGCCGGGCTTGGTGGTGACGGCGGTGCCGTCGGGGCCGGTGAAGGTGACCGGGGCCGTGCCGTTCGGGCCCACGGCGATGTCCCCGTTCGGGCCGACCGTGATCGGCGGCTGGGTGCCGGAGGGGTTCAGGTCGAACTTTCCCTGTGGGTTGACGGTGATCGTTCCGTTGTCGGGCGTGCTGAACTTGATTTCGGTGGGCGAGAACTCCACGTTCCCCCCGCCGCCGGTGGCCGTACCGCCGCCACCGCCGTCGGTCGTGATGTTGCCGGTGGTGACGGAGCCGTCCGGGCCGACCGAGACCGGCGGCCTGCCGTCGGGCGGGGTCACGTCGAGCGAGTTGTTCGGCCCGTTGAACTGCACCGTTTCGGGGGTGGGGCCGCCGGTGGCCACCGTGAATCCCGTGTTGTCGAGCGTGGTGGCGGCGCCGCCCGGCGTGGTGATGGTGGCGCCGCCGCCCGGCGGGATGCTGGTGCTGACGTTGGTGTCGGTGAAGATGACCGGGCCGCCCGCGTTGGCCGGGGGCAGGTTGACGTTCTGGCCGCCGGCGTCGCCGTTGACGACGCTCACGTTGCCGTTGTTGCCGACGGTGGCCTGTGTGCCGTCCGGCAGGGCGAATCCGCCTCCGGGGTTCCCCGTGTTGCCGCCCAGCGTGGTGTTGCCGAAGTTGATGTCGACGTTGCCGTCGGCGGGGTTGTGGGTCACCACCGGCTGGCCCGCCGGAGCACCGTTGAAGACCGAGTTGACACCGTTCTGGTTGTCCGTTCCGAGCCCACCGCCGTTCACCGTCGTGGAGCCGCCGTTGTCGGTCAGGGTGAGGCCGGCCGGGGTGGAGACCGTGTTGTTGTTCACGGTGAACTCCGGCGTGGGGCCGCCGCCGTCGCCGGACGAGCTGAACGTCGTGGTGCCGTCGGGCCCCTTGGAGACCTCGCCGAACGATCCCGAGGTCGTGAAGCCGCCGTTCGGGCCGAGCTCCGTGGAGAGCGTGGGCTTCTCCGACTGCGCGGGCGCGAACTCGCCGCCGAGCCCGCCGATGATCTTCTCCTTCGTGGTCGGGCCCTGGATCGGGGTGTCGATCGTCGTCGTGGTGCCGTTCGAGGTGATGACGTCCCCGTCCGGGCTCTTGATGGTGTTCGTGCCGTTCGCCGTCGTCGAGGTGAACCCGTCGGGTGTCGTGGTGGTCGTCGACGTCTCGGGCCCCGGGACTCCGAAGGGCAGGTCGTCGGGGGCCTCGACCTGGTCGGCCTTGGGGCCGGGCGGGGTGATCTTCGTCTCGGTCTTCGCGCCGTCCGGGGTCGTGACCTTCGTCTTGACCTCGCCCGTGGTGGGGTCCGACTTGGTCGTGCCGTTGATGCCGTGGAAGCCGGTCTTCTGCGCGCCCTTGGTGTCGACGAACAGGAGGTCGCCGGGTTTGAACCTGCCGTCGGTGAAACCGAAGGTGTTCGCGGAGAACGCCTTGTCGATGTTGCTCTTGAACTTGCCCTTGGTGGTGAAGGCGTCCTTGATGCTGGTGGCGAACTTCGTCCCGCCGAACAGGGTGAGGGCACCGGCCGTGGCGGCGCCGAGCGCGGCGCCCGTGGCGGCCGAGGCCGCGTCGAACTTCTTCCTGTCGACCACCGCCGTGATCCCGCTCGCCAGGAAGCCGAGGGAGAACTCGGTGGTCACATCGATCGCGAACTTGGCGCCGAGGGCCAGACCGGGGGACGCCTTGATGCCCACGAGCCCCTTGGACAGCGGGTCGATGATCTTGCGGACGAACGTCGAGTTCTTCAGGGCCGCCGAGACCGCCCCGGAGGCGGTCCCGACTCCCTTCCCCACCTTGGCCAGGAACGGCGCGAACTTCGCCAGTTTCCCCGCCGCCCCGACGATCTTCCCGAGCCCGCCGAGCAGCACGCCACCGGGTACGAGGGTGAGCAGGCCGATGACGATCTCACCGGCGTCGAGCTTGCCCTGCGAAACCATCCGGATGATCGAGACCGCGAACAGGATCCCGCCCAGGATGAGACCTATGACCGGGAAGAACACGGCGACGATGCCGATGATGACACCGGCGATGATCTCCACCAGCGGGTTGTCCGCGAGGAAGTCACCGAACTGCTTGATGAAGTCCCGTGCGGGGATTGCCTGTTCGGCGGCTTCGTCGAGGATGACCGTGGCCTTGTTCGATCCGTCCTCGCGCATCCGCTGCGCCGCCCTGCCGAGCTCCTCGGCGGCGGACAGCGCCTCCTTCGCGGCGCTCACCTCGCCCTGCTGCATCAGGTGGGCCTCGGCCTGTTCCGGGGTGGCGTCCTCGGCGAGGGCCGGGACCTCCGTCCTCGCGGTGGCGGCGACCTCCTGGCCCTGGTCGATGGCCCGGTCCAGCAGGTCCTGGGCGTCGGTCAGGGTGTTCGCGTACTCGTCGTAGGCGCCCGCGGCGGTACGGAAGGAATCCCGGGTCTTCTCCAGGAGCCCCGGCAGGTCCTTGGTGATGCGTGTCTTCAGGGCGTCCATCGCCTGGCCCTTGCCGCGGCGCAGCGCCCCGTCGGCGCGCAGCAGGTCGACCGCCTCGCCCGCCCCGTCGCCCAGCTCCTGATAGGTCCTGGCCAGTGTTCTGATCGCCTCCGGGTTCCCCGGGGTCGGGTCCTCACCGAACCCGAGCACCTCCCAGCCCGTGGTGTGCCGACGCGCCATTTCCAACTCCTCCCGACTACACGCCCGTTCGGCACCCCCTAACGGGGCGTCCCACGTTTTGGTTCAGCTCGTTGAACCGCTCCGGGGTTCCGCGCGTGTGACGGCCGACGCACCAGCGGTGCGCGTCACCAGGCCCCGTACGGAGGAGGACGAGAAAGATGCGCGACGCCCCGAGGACGACGAACGACGCACGGCGGACAACGCCGTGGCACATGGCAGCAAGGGTGACGGCGATGTGCGGCCTGGCGGCCGTCACCTGGCTGGTGCCGCCCGCACCGGCGCAGGCGCTGGGGTCCGTGCGGGCTCCGGATTCCGTACGGGTGCTGGACTCCGCACCGGCTCCGGCCACCGTACGGATGCGGCCTTCCCGGGAGCTCCGGGTGCTCCGGGCCGACGAGGTGACGAAGTACTACGTGGTCAGGTCCGCGCAGGAGAACGGCGGCGAGCAGGAGACGCTGTTCGGGATCGCGGAGCGCACCCTCGGCGACGGCGACCGGTTCGAGGAGATCCTGGTCCTCAACAGCGGGCGCCAACTGCCGGACGGTTCGGCCTTCGTGAGCCCCGATCAGCTGCCCCCGGGCTTCCCGCTGATCCTGCCGGAGGACGCGGACGGTCCCGGTGTGGAGTTCGGTGTCCTGCCCGAGGAGAGCGCCACCTCGGCGAAGCGTCCCCCGCAGAGCGCCTCCCCCGCGACGCGCGCCGCGGCCGGCCGGAGCGCGGGACCGTTCGCCGGGCTCGGCGACCGGCTCGGGTCGCCCTGGCTGATCGGGGGTGTCGTCGGCGCCACCGTACTGACCGTGGTGATCGTCGCGCGGCGTCCGATCGGCCGGGCCCTGCGCGCCACCGGTTCCGGGGCCGCGCGGGCCGCCCGGGTGCTGCGGCCCCGGCTGCCGCGCCGTCTGGCGCTCGCGCTGCGGCGGCGTCGGCGGGGCGCGCTCGCGCGGCGGCTCGCGGCGGACACCCGTACGCCGGTGGTGGTGCGGCAGGCCCTGCGCGAACTGATCCCCGCCGAGGCGGCGAAGGCCGGGCGTCCGGTCCGGGTCTACAGCGTCCTCGCCGAACCCACGAAGCTGCTCGCGTCGGTTTCGGGGGCGCACACGGCGCCCGCGCCGTGGACCGCGCTCGAACCGAATCGCTGGGAACGCACCGGGCTGCCCTCCGTCGTCGAGGGCGATCCGGCGGCCGGCGTGACGCTCGCGCTGCCGCACCTCGCCCGCATCGGGGTGAGCGAGCGGGGCGCGCAGGTCATGGTGGATCTCGGGCAGATCAACGGCGCCCTCAGCGTCAGCGGTGACCTCGTCGTCGCCCAGGACACCCTGGCGGCGCTGGTGCGCGGCCTGCTCGAACTGCCGCGGCAGAACACGGTGGTGGTGGCGGTGGACCCGGGCGCGAGCACCCTGCCCGGACTCAACGGCCTGGTCCGGGTCCGCTCCGTTTCCGAGGTGAAGGGCAAGGCCCCCGAGGAGATTCTCGACTCCGCCGAGGAGCTGGGTGTCGGCCTGATACGTGGCGCCGCCCGTACGGGCGAGGTCACCGGGTTCATCGTCCTCCAGGACGCGCCGGCCCCCGAGGAGGCGCGGGCGCTCGCGGACCTCACGGGATCCGGGGGCGACGGCTGGATCGTGCTGGCGGTCGGCGACGTGCCCGGGGCGCACTGGAGGTGGTACGCGGAGAGGGACGGCAGCGTCGACCTGGGCGTACTCGGTCTGCGGGTGGTCGTTCCCACGCAGACGTCGGCGGGGGCTGGCACGGGGCGGGTCTGACGGTCCGCGACCCGGAAAAAGAATTCCCCGGGAATTGAACCTCCCCACCACAGCGGCCGTTTTCACAGTGACAGTGACCGACCGGAAAGAATTCCGGGACCAGGAACTCCGCCCCGGCAGTCGGCCGACTCCTCCCCTGCTGCCGGGGCGGTCCATTGCTTCAGCAATACAGCAAGAAACCACTTCCAGCTTCCCGAAAGAGGGATACCCATGCGTAAATTCACCTATGTCCCGGCCGCGTTCACGATAGCCGCGGTCATGCTGACGGCGGCCTGCGGAAGCTCCGGGGGCACGGCGGCGACCACCACCGGTTCCGCCGGGCGCGCCGCCTCGACGGGCAACGGTACGCAGCCCTCGCAGGCGGGCCGGCTCAGCGTCTGGAAGAGCGAGGAGCTGGGCCCGGTCGTGACGGACGGCGCGGGCTTCACCCTGTACCGCTTCGACAAGGACACGGCGAAGCCGCCCGCTTCCAACTGCGCGGGCGACTGCGCCGCGGCCTGGCCGCCGGTGCCCGCCGACGGTGCGAAGGCGGGCCGTGGCCTGGCCCCCGGTCTGCTCGGCTCGGTGAAGCGCGCCGATGGCACGAAGCAGCTGACCCTCGCCGGATGGCCGCTGTACCGCTACGCGCAGGAGACGGCGCCCCGGCAGACCCTCGGTCAGGGCGTCGGCGGCACCTGGTTCGCGGCGGCGCCGGACGGCACAAAGGCAAAGACGCCGGTGCAGGAGGCCCCGAGCGAGCCGAAGGATCTGCCCGCCCTGTCCACGGTCGACGACGAGGAACAGGGCACGATCGTCCGCGACGGCAAGGGGCGCACGCTCTACCGCTTCACCAAGGACACCGCCTGGCCGATGAAGTCCAACTGCGAGGGCGCCTGCCTGAAGGAATGGAAGCCCGCCGAACTCGTCGACAAGAAGGACATCGAGGGAATCGACCCGAAGCTGATCATCCCGTACACCCGCCCCGACGGTACGAAGCAGCTCACCATCGACTGCTGGCCGCTCTACTGGTACACCGGCGACAAGAAGCCCGGTGACACCAACGGCCAGGGCGTGAACAGCACGTGGTTCACCGTGCGGCCCGACGGCAAATTGGCCAAGTAGCCGCGTCGCCCCTGCGGGGGAACCGTCCCGTGCCCCGGTCGAGGACGCCGGTTTCCGAGAGAGCTGCCCAGGGGTGGGTTCGGACCTCCGCCGGACCCACCCCCGACAGGCGTCGGCCTTGCGCGGCCGGCTCCCTGAGGTGCTGATCGTTGTGCAGAGGGGATACGGGAACGCTCCGCCCGCTCATGCCTGGTCCTCCTGCGCCGCGGCCAGGCTCGCCTCGATGGCCTCCTCGTCCGACATCCCGCTCAGTGTCAGGTCGCGTGATCGCCACGGATCCTCGCTGCTCGTCCAGGTGCGGTTGATCGCCTCCTGCAGCCGGGACAGATAGGCCTCACCGTCGCGTTCGTACTGCCGCGTCTCGGCGGCGTCCATGCGGATCAGCCTCGACCCGTCCACGGCGCTGTACCAGCAGCGCGCGTTCAGGAAGAGCTGCTCGCCCACGGCATACAGGACCCAGCTGTTGCCGTCGGTCGCGATCCGTTCCGGGCGTTGCGCCTCCCGCGCGATCCGGGCGGCGTCACCCCACTGCTCCACCGGCGGGACCCGCTCCGGGGTTCGGCGAGAGGCGTCGTCGAGCGAGACGTACTCGAAGGTCGGGTCCGCGTCGCGGTGCAGAGCGAAGAAGATGTTCCGGTGGCAGATCGTGCATCTCAACCGTGTCTCGACGCGTTCCATCAGTCCGGAACCGTGCAGGCGGAGCATGTCGTCCAGTGCCACCCGGTTGTGCGCCCGGCGGAGACGGCCGACGGCGACCCCGGCACGCAACACTGCGATCGTCGCGTCCACATCGACGCCGCCGGGCGCCGATGCCGCCCTGATCAGCGTGCCCGCGCAGCCGGGGCAACGCTCGTCGGCGGGATCGGTCCCGGCGTACGTGTCCTCCGCTGTCATCTGGATGAGCTTCAGGTGACCCGGCTCGTCCTTCGGGGCCCACCCGTCGTAGAAGACCTTCACGAACCCGTGCCCGATGGAGTGGGTCGAGCTCGGGCCCGTGCGTCCGGTGATCGGCTTGCCGAGTGCCTCCTCGACCTGGCTCTTCGAGGCGTCCCGGCTCAGCCCGGGAATCAGGGTGCCGAGCCCCGTGAAGCCGCTCGGCGCGGTCTCGCCGGGCCGGACGTGGAAGAGGACCGCCGTCACCACCCCGTCCCGGAGCATGATCTCGCCGCCGGAACCGAACGTCAGGTACCGGTCGTGGTGTGCGGGCGCACCGACCTCGAACTCGCTGATCACCGGGTTCGAGCCGAGCAGGTCGATGACACGTCGCACGGCGTCGTCGTGCTCGGCCATCAGGAGGGCGTCGTCGTACGGTTCGAGGGCCTGCCGCACCGCGGTCGCCCGGGCCGCTGCCCTGCGTTCCGCCTCCTGCGCACGCCGGGCGCGTTCCGCGTCGCTGACGATCGACGGCTCGGCGCCGAACCACAGCCGCTTCTCGAACGCCTCACGGTCCCGGGAACGTGTCAGATCGACCTGGCACAACGTCGCCAGTGAATCCCGAAGACCGCCCCGGAAGCGCTTGTTCGTCATGGTCAAGTACTGCTCGACCTGGGAATCGGCGCCCCCGAGGATCATGTCGATCACCCGCCGGCATTTTCCCGGCGGGCGCGCCGGGACGGCGTCGGCGTGGAAAACCGCGAGTTCACCGAAGAGCACGACGTAGACGGCCCAACACCGAAGTGGGCTGCGCTCTGCGGCGGCGATCTGCTGCGCGGTCACCTCGAAGCGGAAACGATCATGCCGACCGTCCCGGTCGACCTGCACGTTCAGCGTCCCGTGACCGTCCTCCTGGACGTCGATGAACGGCTCGTCCCCACCCTGGTCGGGCAGCAGCCACAGCCGCCGTACGCCCCTGCCGGGCGCCCGGCCCCGCGGGCTTCGCTTCCTGCTCATGGCTCCTCCTCGTGCACCTCACGCTCGCGCCGGTCCCTCTTCCCCGCGAGACCCCGCTGCACCTCCGGCGTCCCGGCCGTCCGTGCCCACGGCCCAGCAGGCCCAGCAGGCCCAGCAGGCCGACGCTACGCCCGACATCGTGCCAGCGCGGCCCTGCACGGCTCGGCAGGGCCCTCGGTCGTCCTCGCCGATGGCCACCGGGACGTCGACCGGCCTTCGGTGCTCGCGTGCGGAACTCCGTCGCTCGATCCGTCCGGGTTCGGGCTCCGTCGCCGCATCGCAGGCCGTTAGTCTGTCGACATGTCGGAGCGTGTCATGCCCGGTCGCACGGACGGCCTGATCACCCTGGTTGCCGCGGACGCCCTGTGGGTCGATCTGACGACCGGCAGCGCCGTGCCGACGGCTTCCGGGGCCTTCACCTGCTCCCCTGCCCGTGCCCGGGCGGGATACGTCCTGCTCGGCAGCCGTGCGGTGGCGACGGTGAGGACGGGCGACGGTCAGTGGGATGTTCCGGAGGGCGAGGTGCGCCGGGCGGCCGCGGAACTGAACGCGGTGGGGATGGATCGGCGGGACCTGGTTCGCGTCGGTCCGTTCCGTGGTGCGTCGGGGCAGGAACGCGACGGGGAAACGCCGCTGCTCTGGCGCCAACGCGTCAAGGGGGAACTGAAGGGGGAACTGCAGGGGCCGGGCGACCCCGAACGGGCAGCACGACGCGAGGTCGGCCGGCCGTCCCATCTGGCGGGGATCGACTGGCGACAGTTGCTGGTGGAACAGACCCGCGGCGGGGCGCAGCGCACGTGGTGGCTGCCGCGCGCTGTGGTCAGGCTGCTGGACGCGGCCGAGCACGCCGAGAAGCAGTGGGTGCGAACCGCGCCGGCCCGCCGGGCGGGCACGGCCGTCACCGAGGCGTCCTCCCTCCCCCGGCAGGCCCGGGACACCGGCGGCCGGCGGACGACGGACCCCGAGGGCCCCGCCGTCCCGCTGCGCCCGTACGGCAAGGAGCTGGAAGGCCGGCTGTACTCGGTGCTCAGCCGGAAGCCCGGGACCTCCCGCAAGGTGGCCGGGTGGGCATGCGCCGTCTGCCGCACCGCGCCCGCCACCGTGCTCGACCACTGCCACGAACACGGCTACGTCCGCGCCCCCGTCTGCCAGTCCTGCAACACCCAGGAACGCCCCGACCACCTGTACAGCAACGACATCCGCGTGGCGAACCGCTACGAACGCCTCTTCCGCACCGACGCCGGCGACTGGCTCCGCCACTGGCACCGCTGCACCGGCTGTCGCGCACGTACCACCCTGCCCCTGCCGCACCTCGCCGCGTGGACCGCCCGCATAGCCTGCCGGTCGCTGCGCCCGACCCACCGCGCCCCACGCGGGCGCAAGCCCTGCGGTGTCCTGCGCGTGTCCTGGACAGGCAGTCAGAACGCGCCCCGTTCCTGCCTGCTCACCGTCGCCGTCGACTTCTGCCCCTCCGGCGAGCACCGTGTCCTGGCGCGGGTCACCTACCGCGAAGCCACCGAGCGGTTCCGTGCCTGGTTGGCCGAGACGGCCCCCGCCGTGGCCGCCGCGGCCGGTCCTGACCGCCTGGACGACCTCCCCACCCGGTTCCGGCCAGTCGTCGTGGACACCGGCGGCGAGGGTCTGGAACTGTTCTGAGCGGGCGCCGGGTGACCTGACACCCCGGCGGAATGTGCGGCGGAGCCCCGCGGGGCGGGGCCGAGGGGCGCGGTCGGTGGAGTCGTGTGTGCGGCCGGGCCTGCCACGGGGCAAAGATCGCAGATGTGCCGGGATCCCGCATGGGGGACTGTCCCCCATTTCCTCGGCCCACTGACCGGTGGGGCAGCGGGGCGTACGGAGCGCCGCGGTGCCGGAGGGCGGCCGGTGGCGGCCGTGACCGCCCGAGGGGGCGGGCCGGCGGCGTGCGACCGGGTGCCGTCCGGCCGAGGGGCGTACGGGCAGGTGGTCGGCCCGGCGGGTATATGGGGGCAGGCGCGACGTGCCATGGGGGACGCCCGTGCCCCGGCCGCCACCGCACGGCCCGGTCCGCCGTGCCCGCTCGTCGTGCGGGCCCGCAGAGCCGGGCCGGTCGCCCGGTCGTCGTGAGCACGCGGCGGTCCGGTCGACCGTCCGGTCGCCCAGCGCTGCTGCGGCCTGTGCGGTTTCCGTCCAATCGCGCCGGGCGGCGAACCCGGAGGGCGGATCAGCGGCGGCCCGCGGACGGGACGGCGTGCTCGGCGGTGTCCCGGCCCGGTGTGCGCCTCGGCCGCGGGAAACCGCCCGTGGGGTGCCCCGTCCGCCCCACGAGGAGTCGTCCCGAAGGAACTTGGGGGCACATCCCGCATCCGCCGTCGCTGCGACACCCGTTCTACTGATCTCCGGCCGGCGGTTCCCGCGGTGGCGTCCCGAGGGAGCGCCGCCGGCCCGGATTCGACTCGTGTCCCACAACCAACAGGTGCCGTACGACAAGACATACAGGAGCGCAGGACATGCGGACCTCTCTGGGTATCGATTCCCTTGCACGGAGGGTGTACATATCGATGGTCGACCGGCCCGGCTCGGAAGTGACCGAGCTGGCCGAGCAACTGCAGGAGACCGAGGAAACGGTCCGGGACGGGCTGGAGCGGCTGTCCGCCCTGTTGCTCGTCGTCCCTGGCGACTCCGCCAGCGGCTGGCGGCCGGTCGACCCGGAGGTCGGGCTGGCGGCGATGCTCACCCGGCAGCAGGAGGAACTGGCCCGCCACCGGCTCCAGGTGGAGGGCAGCCGGCTGGAGGTGACGCGGCTGCTGTCGGAGCGCGGGCGCGGCGGCCGGGAAAGCGTTCCGGACGTCAAGTGGCTGGCCGGTGCGGACGCCGTGTGGCGGCACATGAGCTTCCTCGCCGACGAGTGCGCGAACGAGTGGCTGACCGTCGGACCGGTCGAGCGGCCGGACGCGGCGGCCTTCGAGGCCGGTCACTCGCTGGACGAGATCCTGCGGCGGCGCGGTACGCCCGCTCGCGCCATCGTGCTGGAGAGCGTCCGCAACGACCCCGAGGCGACGGAGCGCCTGCGCCGGAACGAGGAGTGCGGCGGCGCCGTCCGCACCCTGCCGTCGCTGCCGGTGTGGATGATCGTCTCCGATCGCAGGCACGCCGTCGTGCCGGTCATGAGCGGCCGCAGTGTGGTCGGCGCGATGGCGTGCGGCGTCGAGTCGGTCACGGAAGCCTTCGCGACCCTGTTCGCCCGGCTGTGGAAGGAGGCCCTGCCGCTCGCGGAGGCGCGTCCCCGTACCCGTGGCAACCTCTCCCTCCAGGAGCAGCACGTGCTCCGGCTGTGGGCGCAGGGGCTCACGGACGCGGCGGCGGCCCGCCGGATGGACGTCTCGCTGCGCACGGTGCGCCGGCTCTCGGAGAAGCTGACCGACCGGTTCGGTGCCCAGAGCCGGTTCCAGCTCGGTGCCCTCGCGCTCGCCAGCGGCGGCATCCGCGCCGAGGACATGGTCTGAACCGTCCCGCCCGGTGCGACCCGGCCGTAAAGGGGCCGGACCCTCGTCGAGGAGGTCCGGCCCCTTCACCGCGTGGCACCGGGTGCGGTCATCCGGCCGGTGCGAACTGTGCCGTGATCTCCGCCATCATCAGATCGGCGATGCTCTGGGCGAGTTGCGCCGGGGTGGGAGAGTCGAACACGGCTCGCACCGGCACGTCGATCCGCAGCGCCTTCCGCAGCCGTGAGGCCACCTGCGTGGCGAGCAGCGAATGCCCGCCCAGTTGGAAGAAGTCGTCGTGCACACCGACGCGTTCGATGCCCAGCAGTTCCTGCCACACGGTGGTGACGGTCCGCTCGACTGCGTTGCGCGGTGCCGTGTACTCCCTCCCCAGGTCCGGTCGCTGGTGGTCCGGCACCGGCAGGGCCGCCCGGTCCACCTTGCCGTTGGCGGTCAGCGGGAGGCGCTCCAGCGCGACGAACGCCGCCGGGATCATGTAGTCGGGCAGGAACCGCCCCAGGTGGGCGTGGAGGTCCGCGGTGCTCGGCGCGTCCGCGCCGGTGGTCACGAGATACGCCACGAGCCGCTTGTCGCCGGGGTCGTCCTCGCGGACGATCACGTTGGCCTCGCCGATGCCGGGGTGGCTCAGCAATGTGGACTCGACCTCGCCGAGCTCGATGCGGTTGCCGCGGATCTTCACCTGGTTGTCGATCCGCCGCAGGAACTCGAGCTGTCCGTCCGCCCGCCACCGCACGAGGTCGCCGGTGCGGT
The DNA here is from genome assembly GCF_040612315.1 of Streptomyces sp. NPDC006435. Lineage (NCBI taxonomy): Bacteria > Bacillati > Actinomycetota > Actinomycetes > Kitasatosporales > Streptomycetaceae > Streptomyces > Streptomyces sp. NPDC006435. The sequence goes on along the minus strand of NZ_JBEXPY010000052.1, from coordinate 16,550 downwards.
AGACCCGGGTGCTCACCCCTTCGGCCTCGTACGCGGTGAACCTCTCCTCCGTCAGCTCCGGTCTGCCCCGGTAGCCGCGGGCCACCGGCACGCCCCCGATGAGGAGTTCGCCGGGCACCCCGACCGGCACCGGCCGGTCGTGCTGGTCCACCACGAACACCAGGGTGTTGGAGACGGGCCGGCCGATCGGCGGGACCGGTTCGCCGGGTTCGACCACCGTCGAGGTGGTGACGACCGCGGCCTCGGTGGGGCCGTAGTTGTTGACCACGCGGAAAGGCAGCCGTGCCCGCGGTGGCATCCGCAGCCGGTCACCGCCGGTCAGCACGTAGTCGAGGGGGCTGTCCGCCGCCCACGGCAGCGCCGCCAGGGCCTCCAGCATCGGTGTGGACAGGAATGTGGCGTGGACGCGCTGTTCGCACAGCCAGTCCCGCAGCAGATGGGGGGTGAGCCGGACGGTCTCGGTGGTGACGCAGCAGGTCGCGCCGTGGGTCAGGCCGAGCCACAGCTCCCACGCCGCCGCGTCGAACCCGACCCCGGCCAGCAGCGCGATCCGCCGTCCGGGTTCCAGCCCGTACTCCCGTGCCGTCCAGTGCACCAGGTTGACCAGGCTGCGGTGTTCGACCTGGACGCCCTTGGGGCGGCCGGTGGAGCCGCTGGTGTAGATCAGGTAGGCGAGGTCGTGCGGTGCGGCGGCCGGCCGGGGGTCGGTGTCCGGTTCGCCGGCCAGTGTTGCGGTGTCCTCGTCGAGCAGCAGCAGCGGCACGTCCGGGGGCAGCCGGTCGGTGTGCGCGGAGCCGGTGAGGACGACCGGGGTCCCGGTGTCCCGCACCATGTGCGCCAGCCGCTCCGCCGGGTGGTCCGGATCCATCGGCACGTACGGCGCCCCCGCCTTCAGGACTCCCAGCAGGGCCGTGATCAGGTCGGGGCCGCGCTCCAGGCACACCGCGACCGGCATGTCCGGCCGTACTCCGTACCGAGTGCGCAGGTGGTGGGCGATCCGGTTGGCCCGGGCGTTCAGCCGGCCGTAGGTCAGCGTGCCCTGCGGCCACTCGACGGCCACCGTGTCCGGCTGCTGTGCCGCCCGCTGCTCGAACAGGCCGTGCAGCGTGGCGGTGTCCGGGAAGGCGGTCGCGGTGTCGTTCCATTCGACCACCGTCCGCCGCCCTTCGCCGGCGGTGAGCAGGCACAGCCGGGACAGCCGTGCCGCGGGCTCGCGCGCCACCGTCTCCAGCAGTGTGCCCAGGTGGCCGGCCAGCCGGGTGACCGTGTCCCGTTCGAAGAGGTCCGTCCGGTACTCCAGGGTGCCGCGCAGTCCGCCGTCCGGGTCCTCGGACATCATCAGGGTGAGGTCGAACTTGGCGTCCGGCAGTGTGACCGCGAAGGGTTCCACGTCCAGCCCCGGGAGGCTCCAGCCGTGCTCGTCCGGCGTGTTCTGGAACACGAACATGGTCTGGAACAGGGGGTTGCGGGACGGGTCGCGGTCGGGGGCGAGTTCCTCGACGAGGCGCTCGAAGGGCAGGTCCTGGTGGTCGTAGGCGCCGAGCGCGGTCTCCTTGACCCGGTCGAGGAGTTCGGTGAACGCCGGGTCGCCGGACAGGTCGGTGCGCATGACCAGTGTGTTCACGAAGAAGCCGATCAGCTCCTCCGTCTCGGCACGGTTGCGGCCGGCGACCGGGCTGCCGACGGTCACGTCGTCCTGGCGGGTGTACTTGACCAGCAGCACCTGGAAGGCGGCCAGCAGCACCATGTACAGGCTCGCGGTGCTGCTCCTGGCCGCTTTCCTCAGTCCGGCGGCCACTGCCGCGCCCACCTCGAACGTCACGGTGTCGCCGCCTGCGGACCGCCGTTCCGGCCGGCGGTGGTCGGTGGGCAGTTCCAGCGGTTCGACGCCGGCGAGCCGCTCCCTCCAGTACGCCAGCTGTCCCTCCAGCACGTCACCGGTGAGCTGCTGTCGCTGCCACACGGAGAAGTCCGCGTACTGCACGGGCGGTTCCGGGTCCTCGGACGGGGTGCCGGTCGTCGCCGCCCGGTAGCCCTCCCGCAGTTCGCGTGCCATGACCGGTTCCGACCAGCCGTCGCAGACGATGTGGTGCACCGTCAGCAGCAGGTGTGCCTCCTCGTCGGCCAGCCGCACCAGGTGCGCGCGCAGCAGCGGTCCCGTCGCCAGGTCGAACGGTCGGGCGGCCTCCGCGCGGGCCAGGTGCCGTGCCGCCTCCCGGCGTTCCTCGGCGTCGGCGATGTGCCGCAGGTCGTGGACGGTGGTGTGCACCGGCTCCGGCGGATCGACGATCTGCGTGGGCTCACCGCCGTCGTCGGCGACGAACCTCGTCCGCAGGATCTCGTGCCGGGCCAGCATGCGGGTCAGTGCCGCGTCGAGAGCGTCGGGGTCCAGCGCGCCGCTGACGCGCAGTGCGAAGGGCACGACGTACTCGGCGCGTCCGGGCTCCAGTTGGTCGAGGAACCACAGCCGCTGCTGGGCGAAGCTCAGCGGCAGCGGCCCGCCGGTCCGGTCGGCCGGTGCGATGCGCTCCGCACCGGCCGTCCCGTGGGCGGCGAGCTCCGCCACGGCCGCGGCCAGTGCGGCGACGGTGGGTGAGGCGAACAGCTCCCGCACCGGCACCTCCACGCCCAGTGCGTCCCGCAGTCGTGACGTCACCTGGGTGGCGAGCAGGGAGTGGCCGCCGAGCTCGAAGAAGTTGTCGTCCGCGCCGGTGACCTCGGTGCCCAGCACCCGGGACCATGCCTCGGCGATCGTGCGTTCGACCGGGGTGCGGGGGGCCGGGCCGCCGGCTCCGGACGCGCGGGGCTCGGGCGCGGGCAGTTCCCGCCGGTCCACCTTGCCGTTCGGGGTCAGTGGCAGCCGCTCCAGCGCCACGAACGCGGACGGCACCATGAAGTCGGGCAGTTCACGGCGCAGCCGCCCGCGCAGGTCCTCGCCGCGCACCGTGGCGCCCGCCGCCGGGACGACATACGCGACCAGCCGCTTGTCGCCGGGGGTGTCCTCGCGGACGACGACGGTGGCCGCGGCGACGTCGGGACCGGCCAGCAGCACGGCCTCGATCTCACCGGGTTCGATGCGGTGCCCGCGCAGCTTCACCTGGTCGTCCAGCCGTCCCAGGAACTCCAGTTGTCCGTCGGCCAGCCAGCGCACCCGGTCACCGGTGCGGTAGACCCGGCGCGGTGTGCCGTCGACGTCGGCGGTCACGAACCGCTCCGCCGTCTGGTCGGGCTTTCCCCGGTATCCGCGCGCCAGTCCGGCGCCGCCGACGAGGAGTTCGCCCGGCACCCCGGTCGGCACCGGCCGGCCGTACCGGTCCACCACGTGCACGAAGGTGCCGCGCACCGGGCGGCCGATCGGCGGCACGGCCGTGCCGGGGACGATCTCGGCCGAGGTCGTCACCACCGTCGACTCGGTCGGCCCGTAGTTGTTGACGACGCGGAAGGGCAGCCGCAGTCCGGCCGGCAGGCGCAGCGCGTCGCCGCCGGTCAGCACGTACTCCAGGGAGGTCGGCTCCGACCAGTCGAGGGCCGCCAGCGACTCCAGCACCGGTGTCGAGACGAAGGTGCCCGTGACCCGCCGCCCGTTCAGCCAGCGCTGGAGCAGCGCCGGTGTCAGCCGCACCGTGTCGTCGGGTACGCACACGGTGGCGCCGGTCGCCAGTGCGGGCCACAGCTCCCACGCCGCCGCGTCGAACCCGACCCCGGCCAGCAGCGCGACACGCCGTCCCGGGGCCGCGCCGAAGGTGTCGGCCGTCCAGTGGACCAGGCCGGCCAGGCTGTGGTGCTCGATCTCGACGCCCTTGGGCCGGCCGGTGGATCCGCTGGTGTAGATCACGTACGCCAGGTCGCCGGGGGACGCCGCGGGTTCCGGGTCGTGGGCCGGCAGGTCCGCGAGGGACGGCCGGTCCCGGTCGGTGAGGAACCGGCCGGGTTCTTCGGGCAGCCGTGCGGCCCGGGCGCTGTCGGTGACGACGAGTGCGGCCCGTGCGTCCGCGATCATGTGGGCGAGCCGGTCGGCGGGGTGCTCCGGGTCCAGCGGCAGGTAGGCGGCGCCGGACTTGAGCACCGCGAGCAGTGCGGTGATCTGCTCGGGGCCGCGTTCCAGGCACACGGCGACCACGTTGCCGGGGCCGGCTCCGCGAAGGCGCAGGTGCCGGGCGAGCCGGTTGGCCCGTGCGTTCAGCTCCCGGTAGGTCAGTTCTCCGTCGGCCGAGAGCACCGCCGTCGTGTCCGGCCGCAGGGCGGCGCACTCCTCGACGAGCCGGTGCACCGTCGTCCCGGCCCCGGTGTCCGTGGCGGCCGCCGTCCCGCTCCACTCGTCCAGCACCCGGTGCCGTTCGGCGCCGGTCAGCACCTCCAGTTCGGACAGGCGGCGCTCCGGGCCGGCGACCGCCGCGCGCAGCAGCGTGGTGAAGTGTCCCGCCAGCCGCTCCGCCGTGTCCGGTGCGAACAGGTCGAGGGCGAACACCAGATCGCCGTCGAGCGAGCCGTCGGGCCGCTCGGTGAGGATGAGGGTCAGGTCGAACTTGGCCTCCTCCTCGCGGACGGCGAACGGCTCCACCGCTGCCCCGGGCAGCTGCCAGGCGTGGCCGTCAGGGGTGTTCTGCAGTGCGAACACGGTCTGGAACAGGGGGTTGCGGGACAGGTCGCGGTCGGGGGCGAGTTCCTCGACGAGGCGCTCGAAGGGCAGGTCCTGGTGGTCGTAGGCACCGAGCGCGGTGTCCTTGACCCGGGTCAGCAGCTCGGTGAACGCCGGGTCGCCGGACAGGTCGGTGCGCATGACCAGTGTGTTGACGAAGAAGCCGATCAGCTCCTCCGTCTCGGCGCGGTTGCGGCCGGCGACCGGGCTGCCGACCGCGATGTCGTCCTGGCCGCTGTACTTCGCCATCAGCAGCTGGAACACCGCCAGCAGCGACATGAACAGGCTCGCGCCCTGCCCCGCCGCCAGTCGCCGGGCCGCGCCGGCCACGTCGGCGGGCACCGAGAAGGACACGGTGCCGCCCCGGCCCGACCGCTCGGCCGGCCGCCGGTGGTCGGTGGGCAGTTCCAGCGGCCGTACTCCGGCGAGCCGCTCCCGCCAGTACGCCGACTGCCCCTCCGTCGCCGGGCCGTCCAGCACCTCGCGCTGCCAGCTCGCGAAGTCCGCGTACTGGAGGCCGAGGGGGGCCGGGGCGCACGGCCGGCCGGCCACCGCCGCGCCGTACAGCTCGCCCAGCTCCCGGGCCAGAATGCCCTCCGACCAGCCGTCGGAGACGATGTGGTGCACCGTGAGCAGCAGCAGCCACTCCGTGTCGGCCACCCGCACCGCCATCGCGCGCAGCAGCGGCCCGGTGGCCAGGTCGAACGGCCGGCCCGCAGCCTCGCGCAGCATCTCGCGCGCGGCGTCAACACCGAGGTGCCGGGCGTCGTGGACGTCGACCGTCACCTCCCGCGCGGCGTCGACGACCTGGAAGGGGCGTCCCGTGGCGTCCGCGACGAACCGGGTCCGCAGGATCTCGTGCGAGGCGGTCAGGGCCGTCAGCGCGGCACCGAACGCGTCCGGTGCGAAGTGCCCCTCGACCCGCAGCCCCACCGGGATCGCGTACTCGGCCCGGCCCGGCGCCAACTGGTCCAGGAACCACATGCGTTGCTGTGCGAAGGACAGCGGCAGGGCGCCCGTCGACCGGTCCGCCCGCGGGATCGCGGCGCAGGTCCCCGGATCCAGCGCGTCCACGGCCGTCGCCAGCAGCGCCGGTGTCGGCGCGTCGAACAGTGTCCGGTACGGCACGTCCACCCCGAGGTCCCGGCGCAGCCGGGCGGCGACCCGGGCGGCCAGCAGGGAGTGCCCGCCCAGTTCGAAGAAGTCGTCGTCCGCGCCGACCTCGTCGACGCCCAGCAGTTCGGCCCAGATGCCGGCGACGGTTCGCTGCGTGGGGGTGCGCGGCGCGGCGAAGGCGGCGGAGACGTCCGGGCGGTGGCCCTCGGGCGCGGGCAGCGCCCGCCGGTCCACCTTGCCGTTCGGGGTCAGCGGCAGCCGCTCCAGTACGACGTACCGGGCGGGCAGCATGTGCTCGGGCAGCTCCCGCGCCAGTGCCGCGCGCAGCCCGGCCACGGCCACGTCCGTGCCGCCGGCCGGCACCAGGTACGCCACCAGGCGTTTGTCGCCCGGAACGTCCTCGCGGACCACGACCGTGGCCGCCGCGACGGCCGGCCGGGACAGCAGGGCGTTCTCGATCTCTCCGAGTTCCACCCGGTGTCCGCGCAGCTTGACCTGGTCGTCCATGCGGCCCAGGTAGACCAGGCGTCCGTCCGGCAGCCACTTCACCAGGTCGCCGGTGCGGTACACGCGCGCCCCGGGGTCGGCCGAGAACGGGTGCGGCACGAACCGCCGTGCCGTCAGATCGGGCCGGTCCAGATAGCCGAGGGCCACGTTGACGCCGCCGATCAGCAGTTCGCCGGGCACTCCGACCGGCTGTACCTCGCCGTGCGCCCCGACCACGTACACCTCGGTGTTGTCGATCGCCCGGCCCATCGGCACATGGTCCGCCGCGGGGTCCACCGTCGTCGTCCGGCTGACCACGTTGCCGACGGTCGCCTCGGTCGGACCGTACTCGTTGACGATCGCGGTGCCCTCGGTGCCCAGGGTCAGCGCCCGGTGGGCCAGCGCCGGTGCCAGGTCCTCGCCGCCCACGACCATCGTGGCGATGCCGTGCCGGACGCCGTCCTGTTCCAGCCGGGCGGTCAGCAGTTCCAGGTGCGCGGGCGTCGCCTTCAGGAAGCTGATCGGGACACCGGTCGCGACGATGTCCACGGCCGCGTCGAACACGGTCCGTCCCTGCTCCGGCTCCGGCACCACCAGGCGCAGCCCCTGCACCAGCGGCAGGAACAGCGCGGTCACCGTCAGGTCGAAGGCCGCCGACGAGCACAGCAGCGAACCGATCCGCGCGCCGGGTGCCGGCGGATAGTTCCGGTCGCACCAGTGCAGGTAGTTGACGACACCCCGGTGCCCGACCCGCACGCCCTTGGGGCGGCCCGTCGAACCCGAGGTGTAGATGACGTACGCCAGGTCGTCCGGGCCCGCGGCGGCGACCGGGGCGGTGCCGGGGCCGGCCGGCCACTCCCGGTCGGCCGGCAGCAGTTCGGTGCCCGGCGCGAACAGGTCCGTGTACGCGGACTGCGTCACCACCACCGGCGCGGCGCTGTCCTCGACCATGTACCGCAGTCGCTCGGCGGGGTAGGCCGGGTCCAACGGCACGTATGCGGCACCCGACTTGAGTACGCCGAGCAGCGCGCACACCAGGTCGGGTCCGTGGTCCAGGCACACCGCGACCAGCGCGCCGGGGCCGACGCCCCGCTCCGCCAGGTACCGCGCCAGTGCCTCGGCACGCTCGTCCATCTCCCGGTAGGTCAGCCGCTTCCCGCCGTGCTCCAGGGCCACCGCGTCGGGCCGGTGCGCGACCTGCTCCTCCACCAGCCGGTGCACGGTCGCGGTGTCCGGGAACGCGGACCGCGGCCCGTTCCACCCGGTCAGGATCCGGTGCCGCTCCGGCTCCGTCAGCATCTCCAGCGCACCGAGCGGCTCCTCGGGCGCGTCGGCGGCGGAACGCGCGAGCGTCGCGAGGTGCCCCGTCATCCGCTCCGCCGTGGCCCGTTCGAACAGGTCGGTCCGGTAGCCGAGGAAACCGCTCAGCCGCTCGCCGTCCGCGACGACCTCCAGCGTGACGTGCGCGTCCGGCGGGAACGCGGCGGCCTCCCGGCCGGCGGTGCGCCATGCGAACCACGCCACCGCGGCCCCCGTGCCACCGGTCGCGTCGGCCAGTACCGCGAGCGGCGCCGGACCGCGGGCGGCGGCGTCCGCCATGCCCCGCGCGACGTGTGCCAGGGCCTCGGTGAACGCCGGATTCCCGGCCGCGCCGCGCACCACGGTCGCCGTTTCCGTGTCCCGCGCTCCGTCCGCCGGCACCGCGACCGGGACGTCGCCCCGGCCTGCGTACCGCGCCAGCAGCGTGTGAAACACCGTCAGCAGGACCGCGGGCGGCTCCATGCCCCGGTCGCGGGCCAGCGCGGCCAGCGCGTCGGCGGTGCGGGCGGGCACGTCGAACGGGACCCGGTCCGCGGGGCCCGGTCCGTCGTCCGACGGCCGGTGGTCCGACGGCAGCTCCAACGGCTCGAGGCCCGCCAGTGCGTGCCGCCACTCCCCCAGCTGGTGATCAGCCACCGTTCTCTCCCCATCGTCAGGACATCGTCAGCGGTACAAGCGGTTCACGGGCGGCACGTCGTACGGCGCGCGGCGAGGGACGGGGCGGGGGCCTCCGGGCGGGCCGGGGACCGTGCCGCCGGCGGAACCGCGACCGCCGGCGCCGAACGTCCGCGACGAGCAGGCTAGGACGCGCGGACGCACGACCCCAGTGGACACAAATGACGCCCCTCGGGGGTGGTCACAACTGCCCAGTGCCGCTCGCGATCACCGCTGGCCACCATGGACGGCGTTACCAACGCCCAGCCCGGACGCCCCCCACGGGGGGCGATTTCACGGGTACCCGGCCCGATCACAGCGGTCGCGGCCCCATCACGGTGTCGAGAGGAAAAGCCGGTCGTGTACCCGCATCGCCAGCCCCCGGACAGCCCGCGCCACGCAGTCCTGACCACCATCGCCTCGGACTCGCACACCTGGAACCTGCTCTTCCTGCAACTGCTGCTGGAGGAGCAGGGCTGGGAAGTCACCAATCTCGGTGCGTGCGTCCCGGTCGACGTCCTGGTCGAGGAGGCCACGGCCCGCACGCCCGACCTCATCGTCGTCAGCACGGTCAACGGACACGGCGCGGAGGAGGCCACGGGCCTGGCCCGCGCGGTGCGTGCCGTGCCGGCGCTGGCCGAGGTGCCGCTCGTCGTCGGAGGCAAGCTGGACACCTCGGGCAGCGTAGCCCCGGAGGTCCACGACTCGCTCACCGACGCCGGCTTCGACGCGGTCCTGACCGGCCCGAACGCCGTCCCCGGGCTGCTCGCCCTGCTCGACGCCCTGCACGGGCACCGGCACGGAAGGCCCCACGCCGATGCCGTCCGCTGAACCCGCCCCCGCCGGGGGTGCCTTCCACCGCTTCGTCGCCGACGCCGCCCGCACCGGCAGCCTCGTCGTGCAGCCCCGTATGGGCTTCGCCGACCCCGCCCTGATGCGCACCGGCCTGATCGCCACCCGTGCCGCCGACGCCACCACCGTCGGCACCCTCACCCTGGACAGCTTCACCCGCGTCGGTGATTACGCCGCCGCCGCACGCGCCGTCGCCCAGGACCATCACCTCAACGGCTATCCGCTGGTCAGCATGCCCGTCGAGACCACCACCGGTCTCCTCGACGGCGTCCACGGGCCCGGTTTCCCCGTCCAGGTACGGCACGGCTCCGCACGGCCCGGCCGGATCGTCGAAGCCCTCATCGCCGCCGGACTCGACGCCACCGAGGGCGGCCCCGTCTCCTACTGCCTGCCCTACGGCCGCACCCCGCTGGCCACTTCGGTCCGTGCCTGGGCCGAAGCGTCCCGCAGGCTCGCCACCCTGCGCGAGACCGGCGCCGAACCGCATCTGGAGACCTTCGGCGGCTGCATGCTGGGCCAGCTCTGCCCGCCCTCCCTGCTCGTCGCCCTCTCCGTCCTGGAAGCCATGTTCTTCCGCCGGCACGGCCTGCGCAGCATCTCCCTCAGCTACGCCCAGCAGACCAGCCGCGAACAGGACGAGGAGGCCGTCCACGCGCTGCGCGCCATCGCCGCCGACCAGCTCCCGGACGTCTCCTGGCACGTGGTCGTCTACGCGTACATGGGCGTCTACCCGGAGACCTGGGACGGTGCGCTGCGGCTCGTGGCGGACGCCGCCCGGCTCGCCGTGCGCACCGGCGCCGCCCGGCTCATCGTCAAGACACCGGCGGAGTCGGCCCGTATCCCCTCCGTCGAGGAGAACGTCATCGCGCTGGAGACCGCCGCCGCTGCCGCCCGCACCACGCGGCCGGCCGCTCCGCCGCCGTCCACCGGAATCGAGGCGGAGGCCCGTTCCCTCGTCGAGGCAGTCCTGAACCTGCACGACGACCTGGGCCAGGCCCTGATCCGCGCCTTCGCCCACGGCTACCTCGACGTCCCCTTCTGCCTGCACCCCGACAACGCGGGGCGCACCCGCAGCTTCATCTCCGACCGCGGCCGGCTGGAGTGGTCCCGCACCGGGTCGCTCCCGCTCGGCAGGCCCACCGCCGCGCAGCCGTCCCGGCGGCTGACCTCGTCCGGGCTGCTGCAAGCGCTCAACCACGTCAAGAACCGCTACGACGATCCCGCGGCCCGCCTCGACAGGGCGAGCTGATCCGAGCGGCTCCCGCCCCGGCGCCCCTCCGCCACCGGTGGCCGGTGCCCCGACCCGGCAACGACAGGACAGGACATGACAGACATGACACTTCAGACAGATCTCCCGCCGGCATCCGATGCCGTCGCACTGCCCTCACCGCTGGAGCACCTGCGCGACCCGCGCACCCGAGCGGCCCTGCGCGTCCAGCAGGCGCTGATGGCCGGTGCCCGTTCCTTCCTGCGCTCCGACGGCGCCGTGGAGATGGCCCACCCGATCATCGGCCCCGTCACCGACCCGGGTTCGCGCGGCGCCAAGCAGGTCGACGTCGACTACTACGGCCACCGCTACAAGCTGATGACCAGCGCCATCCTCTACAAGCAGGCATCGCTGCTGGCCTTCGACCGCATCTTCCTCATCACGCCCAACGTCCGTCTCGAACCCGTCGAGACCAGCAGCACCCAACGCCACCTCACCGAGTTCCGGCAGGTCGACGTCGAGTACGCGGGCGCCACCCGGGACGACGCCATGGACGTCGCCGAGCGGCTGGTCCGCCACGCCGTGACCACCGTCGTCGACGAGTGCGGCGACGACCTCGCCGTCCTCGGCCGCGACCCCGAGGCCCTGCGCCGCCTGGTGGACCGGCCGTTCGCCCGCGTCCCGCACGGCGAGGTCGTCGACGGCCTGCGCCGCGACGGGTACCCGCATGCCGCCGGCACCGAGATCGAGTGGGAGGCCGAGGAGCGCATCTCCCGCCAGGCCGACGCCCCGTTCTTCATCGTCGGCTACCCCAAGGGTTCCCGCGGCTTCTACGACAAGGAGAGCCCGGCCGAGCCCGGCACCCTGCTCAACTTCGACCTCATCGCCCCCGAGGGCTGCGGCGAACTGTGCAGCGGCAGCGAACGCGAGTACGACTACACGGCCCTGGTCACCCGGATGCGCGAAACCGGCGAGAACCCCGCCAAGTACGCCTGGTACCTCGACGTCGCCCGGCACGGCATCCCCAGCAGCGCGGGCTTCGGCATCGGCCTGGAGCGCCTGACCCGCTGGGTCACCGGCCTGGACTCCGTCTGGCGGACCACGGCCTTCCCGAAGATCGCGGGGGTCGTGTCGCCGTGACCCAGCTGGCTGCACCCGGCCTGCCCGAGGACACCGTCCGCGCCCGGGCCCGCGACGGCGCCGCCGCCGTCTTCCCGCCCCTGGACAGCTACGGCACCGCCGTCTTCGGCGCCGTCCCCGAATCCGCCGGCGACGAGATCGACGCGCTGCGCCTGGCCCCGCCCGTCTTCATGCCGGGCCGCCTGGCCAAGCTCATCGACCTCGGCCGCGAACCCCTCTACTCCGACGTCCGCCTCGACACCGCCCTCGGCGGCTTCACCGCCCCGCTGCCGGTCTATCTGTCGGCGCTCGGCTCCACCCGCGTCACCAGCACCAGTCTCGCCCTCAGCCGCCAGGCCGGACGGCTCGGCGTCCCCATGGTCATCGGTGAGAACGTCGCCCCCATGAACGGCTTCCGCTCCGGCGGCGACGACCACCGCAAGGGCCTGCTGGAACGCGTCCAGGCGTACTGCGAGGAACTCCCCGACGGCATGGGCGGCATCTGCGTCCAGCAGAGCACCGAGGACGCCGACTCCGAGGTCTGGAACCACGTCTACAGCGACCCCGCCGTCACCGGGCTCCTGGCCACCGGCCGTCTCGGCTTCGAACTCAAGGTCGGCCAGGGTGCCAAGCCCGGCCTCGGCGGCCTCACCATGATCAGCGAAACGGTCGCGGCCGACCTCGCCGGACAGTACGCCGTCGAACGGCTGGGCCCCGGCGCCTCCTCGATCCTGCGCTGCGCGAGCCCGGGCACCTTCACCGACGAGATCTTCCGCCGGCAGATCCAGCTCATGCGCAACAACTATCCGCGCGCCCGCTGCTGGGTGAAGCTCTTCCCCGGCCGCGACGTCGGCCGGGCCGCCGCCATCGCCTGGGAAGCCGGTGCCGACGCCGTCGCCGTCGACGGTGCCGAGGGCGGCACCGGCTGGGCCCCGACCGGCTTCCTCGGCCACGTCGGACTGCCCCTCGCCGAATGCCTGCGCCGCGTCGACCCCGTCGGCCGTACCCTCCTCGCCAGCGGACGTGTCTGGGACGGCATCCGCGCCGTGAAGCTGCTCGCCCTCGGCGCCCGCGCCGTCGGCCTCGGCCGCGCCGCGCTGATCGCCGCCGACGAGGACCCCGAGCACGGCCTCGAACGCCTGCTGGAGGCCATGGCGCTGGAACTGCGCATGGCCGTCAGCGCACTGGGCCGCTACGCGGCGGAGGAGACCGGCCCCGAGGACCTCTGGGAGCCCCGGTCATGATCTACGAACACTCCTACGAGCTGGTCACCGACGACCTCTTCGTCCTGCTGCCCCGGCTGGTGCCCGGCTCGGACCTCTTCCTGAAGATCGAGGGCCTCAACCCGGCCGGCTCCGTCAAGCTGAAGACCGCGCTGAGCCTCATCGAGGACGCCGAGCACCGCGGCGTCCTCTCGCCGGGCGCCCGCGTCATCGAGTCCTCGTCCGGAAACCTCGGCATCGCCCTCAGCTCCATCTGCGCGACCAAGGGCTACCGCTTCACCTGTGTCGTCGACCCGAACACCAACGCCACCAGCATCGATCACATGCGTGCGCTGGGCGCCGAGGTGGTCGTCGTCGACACCGTCGACGCCAACGGCGGCTTCCTCCAGTCCCGCATCGCCCACATCCGGCGCCGCATCGAGGCGGACCCGACCGTGGTCTGGCTCAACCAGTACGCCAACCCGGCCAACCCACGCGCCCATTACGAACAGACCGCGCGCACCCTGCTCAAGACGGTGCAGCACCTCGACTACCTGTTCATCGGCGTCGGCTCCACCGGCACGTTCGTCGGCTGCGCGCAATACCTGCGCGAATTCTCGCCGCACACCCGGATCGTCGCCGTCGACGCCCTCGGCTCCGTCCTCTTCGGCGCCCCACCCGGCCCGCGGCACATCCCCGGGCTGGGCGCCAGCCGCATCCCCGAACTGTTCGAACCCGGCCTCGCCGACGACGTGGTGATGGTCGCCGAGGAGGACGCCGTACGCGAGTGCCGGCTGCTCGCCCGCACCCACGGCCTGCTCACCGGTGGCTCCACCGGCTCGGTCCTGGCCGCCGTCCGTCGCCGTGCCGACACCATCCCGGCCGGTTCCCGCATCGCCGCGATCTCCCCCGACCTCGGCGAACGCTACCTCGGCACGGTCTACAACAACGACTGGGTCGAGCGGAACTTCGGCGTCCTCACCTGATCCCGCCCGCGAAAGGCAACCACCGATGTCAACCTTCCACGTGATCGACGGCTCCGTTGCCCAGGATGTCATCGGCTCCGCGCCGTCGGCCGTCCTGGATCTCGTGCGGGAGACCTACCTCCAGCACAGCCGCGGGGCCACCGTGAACCCCAACAGTCACTTCCTGCGCTTCCCGCACGACCCCGGCGCCCGGATCATCGCCCTGCCCGCCCACCTCGGCGGCGACGCACCGGTCTCCGGCCTCAAGTGGATCGCCAGCTACCCGCAGAACGTGAACCACAACCTGCCGCGCGCCTCCGCCGTCCTCCTGCTGAACGACGCCGAGACCGGCTACCCGTTCGCCTGCCTGGAGGCGTCCGGCATCAGCGCCGCCCGCACCGCGGCGTCCGCCGCGCTCGCCGTGGAGACCCTCGCCGTCGACGACAGCCCGAAGACGGTGCTCTTCGTCGGCGCCGGCGTCATCGGCCGGACCGTCTCCGACTTCCTCGCGGCGCGCGGCACCAACGTCCGCGAATGCCTGGTCCACGACCACGTCGACACGTACGCCAAGACCTTCGCCTCCTACGCCGCCGACGCCCACGGCTGGCAGGCCCGCACCGTGCCGCAGGTCGACGCGGCCCTGGCCACCGCCGACCTGGTCGTCCTCGCCACCACCGCGCCGGCGCCCTGGCTGACGGACCAGCAGACCGTCCTGCCGGGCCAGCTCATCCTGAACCTGTCCCTGCGCGACATCCACCCCACCGTCATGATCAAGTGCAACAACGTCCTGGACGACATCGACCACTGTCTCACCGCGCAGACCTCGCCCCATCTGACGGAGATGGAGTACGGCACGCGCGACTTCATCAACGGCACGCTGGCCGACGTGCTGCGCGGGGACGTGACCCTGTCCCACGACCGCCCCACCGTCTTCTCCCCGTTCGGCCTCGGCGTCCTCGACCTGGCCGTCGGCCACCACATCTACCGAACCGCCCTGGCCACCGGTCGCGCCACCGGGATACCGGACTTCTTCCCCGAGCTGAAGCGCTGGTGAGCCGGGCGGCACCGGCCGCTTCCTCCGACGCCCCGGTCTCGCGTTCCCACCGAACACACGGTGGGACGACGGGACCGGGGCGTCGGCATGTGTACCGAAGGGGCCGGGGAGAAGCGGAGGAGGGAAGCGGGAGAGCCTGGGTGGAGATGTCACCGACAGCCCGGCGGCGGGGACCGGGGCAGCGTCGGGCGAGGAGACCCCGAGGCCCGGAGCTCCGAAGCCCGCTGACCGCCCCGAGCCGCCCCTGACCTCCCCGGCCGACAACCCGGGCCGCGCTCCCACAGCGGACTTCCGCCCCTGGTGCATCGCAAGGCCCGACCCGCCCCGGCCGGGCCAGGTGCAGGTGGAGCGGAGCTCAGTGGGACCGGATGGCCCGGAGCCTGGTGGGACCTGGTGGTGCACCGGGGCCGGGCGGGGTGGCGTACTCCCCGGGCCACGGCCGCCGGCGCTCGCGGACGGCGGAGAGCCGACGAACACGACGAGGGGCCCACCACGTTTCCGTGGTGGGCCCCTCGTCGACCCTGCCGGCTCCCGATGGTCCGGCGACGGTCCGCGGTCAGACCTGCAGCAGCTCGCGTTCCCGGTCGGTTCCGCCGGTCGGCACCGTCTCCTGCAACGCGGAGACCACGGCGTCCAGTTGCTCGTCGCCCCTGACCATCTCCATGTGCCGACCCGGCATCGTCCGCTGGGCCAGCCCTTCCGGGTAGAGCTCGCGCCAATGGGCCAGGTACTGGGCCTCCGGCACCTCGTCGCCGCTGCCTTCGCGCACCGTGTCGCTGACGAACAGCGTCGCCCTGGCCATCGAGCGGCCGGGCCGGTAGGCGGCGAGCGAGCGCACCTCGGCCTCCAGCACCTCGAAGGGAAGCCACTCGTCGAGCGTGACCAGATCCTCATCGAGGTCCATATCCGGAGCCAAACGCCTCAACTCCCGCTCCGTCGCGGCTCGTTGGTCGCCACGCTCGTCCTGGCCTCGGTGCCACAGCTCGTTCACCCGGCGGTACACCTCGGCGTACCGCTGGAAGCGGTCCCGCTGGTCGTCGCCGGTCACCGCCGGCTCCAGCAGGTACAGACCGGTCACCTCCTCCGGGGCCCGCACACCCATCGCATGTGCGATCACCGCGCCGGTCGACCAACCGAGGATGGTGCACGGGCCCGTGGGCCGCACGCTGCGGATCTCCCGCCAGTACCGGTCCGCGATCGACTCGAACCCGACGAGCGGCGCCTCGTCCGTGTTCAGCCCCGGCGCCTGGATGCCGTACACGGTGAACCTGCCCGTCAGACATTGCGCGAGCGCCCGGTACGGGTGGGTGCTGCCGCCGCCCGGGTGCACGCAGAAGAGGACGGGCAGCTCCGGGTCCGCCACGGACGACAGGAGCACCACCAGCCCGGCCGACGCCGCCTGCGGGACGTCCAGCGCGGCCGCCAGCTGGGCCACCGTCGGGTTCCGCACGAACTGCTGGAGGGTGACGCCCAGGCCGGCTTCCCGCAGCCGGGAAACCGCCCGCACCGAGCTGATCGACTGTCCGCCGAGTTCGAAGAAGTTGTCGTGGATGCCGATGGTGTCGATGCCGAGGACGTCGGACCACACTGCGGTGATGGTCTCTTCCGTCGAGTTGCGGGGTGCGGTGTAGGTGGTGGCGAGTTCGGGCCGGTCGTGGCCGGGGGCGGGGAGTGCCTTGGTGTCGACCTTCCCGTTGGGGGTGAGGGGCAGCTGGTCGAGGGTGACGTAGGTGGTGGGGACCATGTAGTCGGGCAGCTGCCGCTGGAGATGGGTGCGCAGTGCGGAGGTGTCGGGGTCGTGTCCGGGGGCGGGCACGATGTAGGCGACCAGGCGTTTGTCCCCGGGGGTGTCTTCGCGGGTGGTGACGGTGGTGGTGTGGATGTGGGGGTGGGTGGTCAGGGCGGCTTCGATCTCGCCGAGTTCGATGCGGTAGCC
>NZ_JBEXPY010000051.1:0-53747 GCF_040612315.1 Streptomyces sp. NPDC006435 | reverse complement strand
CCCGGCTCGCCGGGGCGGCTCGTGAAGAAGCCCCAGGGCTGGGAGTTCCCGGCGGACGGCGCCCACCGCGCGGCTTCCATCAGCAGCCCCAGGGAATAATCATCCACGGTGGCCGCCGGGTCGAACCCGTAAGGGCTGAACCGTCCGGCCGGCAGAGGACGGATACTCCCAGGCAGCTCCGAATCATGTTGCACGACCCAGCTCGGCGAACCCGCAGGGAGGCCGGCCGGGTACCCGTTCCGACGGCGAGGAGCGGTGTTTCAGTCGTCGTCGGCAGCCGCACTCAGCCGTACCGCCGTGACTTTGTACTCCGGGCACGAGGTCACGGTGTCGGCGTGCCGGGACGTCAGGGTGTTGACGCCGTCCGCGGGAAAGTGGAACGCGCAGAAGACCTGTCCGGGGACGAGTTCCGTCCCCACACGGGCGACGAGGCGGGCTCGCCCGTGGCGGCTCCGGACGGTGACGGGGGCACCGTCCCGCACTCCGTACCGGGCGGCGTCCTCGGGGTGGAGGTCGAGGCTGCCCCGGTTGTCGAGCAGGAGGTTGGCACCCCGGCGGGTCATGCTGCCGGAGTTGTAGTGGGCCCAGCGGCGCCCCGTGACGAGCAGGAGGGGGTAGTCGTCGTCCGGCTCCTCGCCCGGTGGCAGGTAAGGGACGGCGCAGAGGTGGGCACGTCCGTCGGCCGTGGCGAACTCCCTGGTGTACAGAGTCGCTTCGCCGGGCTCGTCCGGTGAAGGGCAGGGCCAGTGCACCGCGCCCTCACGATCGAGCCGCGCATGCGAGAGGCCGCCGAGCAAGGGCGCGATTCGGGCACATTCGTCCAGGGCTTCGGCCGGGGTGGGGCAGCCGAGGTCGGCGCCCGTCGCTGCGGCGACGGACCGCACGACCTCGAAGTCGGTGCGGACCGCTCCGGGCGGGCACACGGCGGCCCGTACTCGCTGGAAGCGACGGTCGAAGTTCACGAAGGTACCGTCCTTCTCCAGCCAGGAGGCCACCGGCAGGACGATGTCGGCGTGCCGGGCGGTCTCTCCGAGGAAGAGTTCGTTGACGACGACAAGCGGGCAGGTGTCGAGGGCTTCGGCGACGTGCCGACTGTCGGGGTCGGTCGCGCACACGTCCTCACCGATGACCCAGAGAGCACGCAACCGGCCATCGCGGGCGGCCGTGAACATCTCGGGGATCCGCAGTCCGGGTGCCGACGGAACCGCTCGCCCCCACACCTCTTCGGCGCGGGCGCGGGCCTCGGGGTCGGTGACACGACCGTAGCCCGGCAACAGATCCGGCAGTGCGCCCATGTCCGAGGCGCCCTGGACGTTGTTCTGGCCCCGCAGTGGAATGATGCCGTGGCCGCGTCCGGTGCCGCCGACCGCACCGCGCAGGATGGGCAGGTTCGCCAGGGTGCGGACGCCGTCGGTGCCGTGCAGGTGCTCGGTGACACCGAGACCATATACGACTGCGGGATGTTCGGCCCGGCCGTAGAGCCGCGCGGCGGCGACGACGTCGGCCGCGGGAACACCGGTGATGTCGGCGACGCGATCGGGCGGGTAGTCGGCGAGGAGCACGAGGAGATCGTCGAGACCGGTGACCCGGTCCCGGAGGAAACCGGAATCGGCCAGGCCCTCGGCGACGAGGACGTGGGCAAGCCCGTGGAAGAGGGCGACGTTGGTCCCGGGGCTCGGCCGCAGATGGATGTCGGCGTGGTGGGCGAGGCCCACGGCACGTGGGTCGGCCACGATCAAGGAGGCTCCGGCCAGAGCCCGTTGGAGCAGACGGGCCCCGACGACGGGGTGCGCCTCGACCGGATTGGCGCCCACGACGAGGAAGCAGTCGGCGGTCTCGACGTCGTCGAAGGAGTCGGTGCCGCCTGCACACCCGAAAGAGGCGGTCAACCCTGCGGCGGAAGGAGCGTGGCAAAGGCGCGAGCAGTTGTCGATGTTGTTGGTGCCGATCACCGCCCGCATGAATTTCTGGACGAGATAGTTCTCCTCATTGGTCGCCCGGGCGGAGGAGATCGCGGCGACCGCGTCGGGGCCGCCGTCGTGCACGGCCCTGCGCAGCCCTTCGGCGAACCGGGCCAGCGCCTCTTCCCAGGTCGCGGGGCGCAGTTCGCCGTTCTCCCGGACCAGAGGTTCGGTGAGGCGTTCGGCGGAAGCGAGGTAGCCGTGCGCGAAGCGGCCCTTCACACAGGCGTGCCCGCGGTTGACCGGTCCGTCCCGCGCCGGAAGCACGGCCGCGACCCGCCCCTCGCGGACGACGACGTCGAGGGCGCAGCCGACCCCGCAGTAGCCGCAGGTGGTGGGCACCCGGTCGGGCGGGGGCCGCCCCGAGTCGAGGCCCCGGCCGGGACCGGGCTGGCTGATCGCCCCGGTGGGGCAGGTGTCGACGCAGCCGCCGCAGGCCACGCAATCGGAGGCGGCCCAGGGCCCACCGGTGCCCGGTGCGACGACCGTGTCGGCACCGCGTCCGGTGAGGGTGAGGGCGAAGGTGCCCTGGACGTCGGAGCACATGCGGACGCAGCGTCCGCACGCGATGCACAGGTCGCGGTCGAGGTGGACGAACGGGTGGCTGTCGTCCCTCCCGCGGCCGGAGGTCCCGGCGGCGGTCTGCGAGCCGATGTCCAACTCGGTGCAGACGCGTGCCAGTTCGGTTCCCGCGTCGGCAGCGAGTGCACGCGGCGGAAGCGCGGAGGCGATGAGGGCGACGGCGTCCCGGCGGAGGGTCCGCAGTTCGTCATCGGCGACGTCGACGGCGGCGTCGGGGACGGCGGGTGTGACGCAGGCGGCGACGAGACGGCCGTCGGCGCGCACGAGGCAGGTCCGGCACGAGCCGGCCGGTCGGAGGCGGTCGTCGTGGCACAGGGCGGGCAGATCGGCACCCGCCGCCCGCACCGCCTCCAACAAGGATGCGTCCGGGGGGAGTTCCACTGCCTTCCCATCGACCCGGACGACGGGACTCATCGGTCCCATCCCGCGAGAGCGGGGGCGAAGGCACGGGCAAGGCTGCGGACCGCGGCGGGGACGCGACGACCGAAGGCACAGAGGCTCGCCTCCGTCATCAGGCGGGCGACGCTCCCGTACGTCTCACCGGGCGGGCCGCCGTCACGGGCGAGCGCGAGCCCGCGACGGGTTCCGAGCCGACAGGGCGAGCAGGCACCGCAGCTCTCGTCCGCCGCGAACTCCCACAGGTGCCACAACAGCTCGTACGGATCGGTGCCGGAGTCGAAGGCGACGATGCCCGCGTGCCCGAGGGCGGCTCCCCGGTCCGCGAGCGCCCGCGCGGTGAGCGGGAGGTCGAGGGCGTCGGCACCGAGGAAGCCGCCGAGCGGGCCACCGATCTGGAGTGCGACGACCTCATGACCGTCCTTGAGGCCGCCTCCGTACCGATGCACGATCTCGCGCACGGGAACACCGAGTTCGACCTCGTAGGCACCGGGGCGCACGAACCGCTCGGAGAGACAGACCAGCTTCGTGCCGGTCTCGTCCGGTGCGCCGCGCCGCGCGTGGGCCGCCCCGCCGTGTCTCATGATCCAGGGGACCGCGGCGAGCGTCTCCACGTTGTTCACCACGGTGGGCGCGTCCCACAGTCCGTGATCGGTGGGATACGGGGGGCGGGGGCGCGCCACCCCGCGACCGCCCTCCAGGCGGGCGATGAGCGCGGTCTCCTCCCCCGCCACGTAGGACCCCGCCCCTTCGACGACCTCGACGAAGGGGCGGGGCCCGGAAGCCCCGGGCGAGTCGGCCAGGTCCCCCGCCTCGATCGCCCGTGCCACCGCGTCGCGCAGCCGGGTGATCGCCCTCGGGTACTCGGACCGCACGAGGACGGTTCCACGGCGGGCACCACAGGCGAAGCAGGCCATGGCGAGCCCGGCGAGGACCCGCGCCGGGTCCTCCTCCATCAGCAGCCGATCGGCGTACGAACCGGGGTCGCCCTCGTCCCCATTGGCGACGACGACGGTTCCCTGCCCTCGGGCCACCGCATCCCACTTGGCCGCCACGGGGAAGCCTGCCCCGCCCCGCCCGCGCAGCCCGGAGGCGGCCACTTCCCCGCGCACGTCGGCGGGGCGCAGCCGGGTCGCCACCCGACGCCACACGTCCCAGGCGGATTCCTCTTCCACGATGCCCGTGAGGAGAACGGGCGCCCCGGTGGTGTCGGTCACGGGAATGCGCGGTGCCCGCGGCTGCGAGCGTCCGGCGAGCTGGTCGGCGAGGTCGTGTCCCGCGTGGGGCCGGGTGCCGTCGAGGGCAGCGGGCCCCGCGTAGCAGTAGCCCAAACAGTGCACGGCCTGCAGCGAGGTGGTGCGCCTCTCGTCGACACTGCCCGCCCTCACCCCGAGTTCTCTCTCGATCTCTCCCAGGTGCTGCCCGCCCCGCGCGGCGAAGCACGCGGTCGCCGTGCACACGCGCACGTGCCGGGTTCCGTGCGGAGCCGCCAGATCCGCGAAATACGTCGCGGGTCCGAGGCCTGCTGCGGCGGGCAGACCGACGGCCCGCGCGACCTCGGGTGCCCATGCTCCGGGTTCCTCCGCGGTGCCGGACCTGGCCTGCCGGAGCCCGGCGGCCAGCAGGCCGTCGCGCCCACCGCGCCGTGCGGCCACCTCGCGAAGCCCGTCGCGGGCCTCGTCAGGTCCATGTGGAGTCCGACCGGCCATGGTCCCAGCATGGCCAGAAA
Source organism: Streptomyces sp. NPDC006435 (assembly GCF_040612315.1). NCBI lineage: Bacteria > Bacillati > Actinomycetota > Actinomycetes > Kitasatosporales > Streptomycetaceae > Streptomyces > Streptomyces sp. NPDC006435. Next base: position 49,079 of record NZ_JBEXPY010000051.1, on the reverse strand, counting down.
CGCCTTGGGACGCATCCCGGTCCCTGCGGGCGATCGGCGAGGGAACAACCTGCCCGGCCCCGCCGACGGCGTACCGCACGGCGCGGGCCGCGGGCCGCCGCCCATCCCTCCGTCCGCCGCCGCGCCGGTCCGTCCGGGTGGCAGACGGTGACCGCCCGCGAAGGTGCAGAGGCGGTCACCCGTGGCCTGGAGGTCCGCCTGCCGTGGTTGCGTCACCGAGTTCCTGGAGCCTGTAGCAAGATCACGACTGGGCTTTCCCGAGGCGTCTCCAGCAGATGAGACTGCAGGCCGGGGGGGCGAGGCGCCGTGGAGGCCGGTGCGGCGTTCCCGGCGGACGGCGAGGCGTTGAAAGACTCCGCTCCGCGCTCGACCACGTCCCACCTGCCGAGTACGAGGAAGCCTTCTGGCAGAGCCGGAAGCAGACGCCGCAGTCCGCCCGACCCGATCAGGACCGGACTCCACGGAACTCGGGGCAGCCCAACTGCACGGATCACGGGCTTTCCGGCTTTGTTCACGACTCTCGGACCGACAGCGCCGCGCGGCCCCTGCCGAGCTGTGGAAGGCGCGGATGGTCAGTTGGTGGGCGGGGTCCTGAACGTGTGCCGGTACGTCTGGGGCGTCGTGCCGAGGTGACGGGCGAAGTGGTGGCGGAGGTTGTCGACGGTACCGAAGCCCGCGCGGTGGGCGATCGCGGCTACCGGGTCGTCCGTGGTCTCCAGGTGGTGCTGCGCGAGCAGGACCCGTTGTCCGGTCAGCCATCGCAGCGGCGTGGTCCCGGTCTCCTGCCGGAAGCGTCGGGCGAAGGTCCGCGGGGAAAGGCGGGCACGGTCGGCCATCGTGTCGACGGTCAGGTCCTGGTCGAGGTTGGCCTCCATCCAGGCCAGGACAGGGGTGAGAGACCCGGTCCCCTCCCGGGGAAGGGGACGTTGGCGGTACTGGTGCTGGCCTCCGTCGCGGTGCGGGGGTGTGACCATGCGACGGGCGATCGCGCCGGCGACGGCGCTGCCGTGTTCCCTGCGGATGAGGTGGAGGCAGGTGTCGACGCCTGCGGCGGTCCCTGCGCCGGTGATGACCGGGTTCTCGTCGACGTAGAGCACGTCCGACTCGACCCGGGCACGCGGGTAGCGGCGGGCGAGTTCGTCGGTGTAGCGCCAGTGCGTGGTACAGCCTCGCTCGTCGAGCAGTCCGGCCTCGCCCAGGAGGAAGGCCCCGGTACAGATGCTCAGGACTTGAGCACCACGCTGCACGGCGGCCCGCAGTTCCTCGACCAGGTGGTCCGGCTGGCGCACATCGAGGTCGTAGGCCGGGACGCAGATGAGGTCCGCCGATGCCAGCCGCTCCAGGCCGTGCCGGGCCCGCACCTCGAAGCCATGCCGGGTCGGCACGCTGTCGCCGGTGGCCGAGACGAGAGCGAAGTCGTACACGGGCAGCGCGTCGTCGCTGCGGTCGATCCCGAAGACCTCGCAGAACACACCCAGCTCGAAGGCGTGGGCGCCCTGGAGGGCCAGGACGGCGACGTCGCGAAGCACAGGTTTCCGATCTCTTCCGGCGACAGTGGCAGGAATTTCAGCTTACCTGTCGTTTCTGCCACTCCCGGGTGGGAGCACCGGTCTGGAAGGCTCGCAGGCGTTCATCCGTCCCGCGAACAGCTAGGCACAAAGCATGACCACGCAGAACCCGACTGTCGACGCCGCCCTCTCGTCAGAGGCTGCCCAAGTCCTGCGCGGGCTCGCACTCGACGAGGAACTGAAGTGGCGTGTCCCCGGTGACCCGGTCCTGGGCCCTCTGGCCCGCAAAATCGCGCGGCGGTACGTGGCCGGTGAAACCCTGCCAGACGCCCTGGACCGGGCCCGGCAGATCCTGACCGCCGGCCATCGTGTGAACGTCGAGTACATGGGCGAGAGCTGCCGCGACCCGCAGCGGGCCACGGAAGAGACCGACACGTTCCTCTCCGCTGCCCGACTGCTGCCACCCGGGTGCTCGGTCTCCCTCGACCTGTCCCACATCGGCCTCGCCGTCGATGCGGAGCTCGCCCTCGTCAACGCCTCCCGCATCGCCCGGGCCACCGCCGACACCGGGCGGGAGATGATGATCTCGGCTGAGGGCTCCGACCGGACCGACGAGGTACTCGCCCTGCACCGCAAGCTGTGCGAGCGGTTCGACCATGTGGGCATCACCGTGCAGGCGCGCCTGTATCGCACCGCGGACGACCTGCCAGAGCTGCTTTCCCTGCCCGGCCGCATCCGCCTGGTCAAGGGCGCCTTCCTCGAACCCGAGGCCATCGCCCACCGTCGCGAGGCCCCCGCCCTGACCGCCGCCTATCTTGCGTATGCACAACAGCTGGCCGACTCGGGGCATCTGTGTTCCTTCGCCACCCACGACTGGGATCTGATCGACCGTATCGACCAGCACCTCGGAGGGAAGGGCACCTACTCCGATCCCTGGGAGTTCGAGACCCTCCTCGGCCTCGGGCCCGATCGCCTCCGGGTCATGGCCGAGCGCGGCCACCCCACCCGGGAGTACATCGTCTTCGGCACGGAATGGTGGCTCTACCTCTGCAACCGCATCGCCGAAGACCCCCAGCGCCTGCTCCAAGCCCTCGTCGACGCTGCCGCATGACCACCGCCCGGTCCGGGCCTGCGTCATTGACGCCTGCGCACCCTTCCCTGCGAAGCGCCGAGGACCTGACGGCCGGAGTGGTGGGGCCGCTCGTCGGACCCGCTCGATGGGCGTGCCGGCAGAGCGAGCGGTTCAGGCGGGGAGTGTGATGCGGAAGGTGGTGTGCCCGGGGCGGCTGGTGACGGTGGCGGTCCCGCCGTGGGCGGTGACGACGGCGTGGACGATGGCGAGGCCGAGTCCGGTGCTTCCGGTACTGCGGGAGCGGGCGTGGTCGGCGCGGACGAAACGGCCGAAGACGTCGGGCTGGATTTCCTCGGGAATGCCGGGGCCGTTGTCGCTCACGTCCACCAGGACGGTGCCCTGTTCCTCGGTGAGGGCAATGGTCACGTCGGTGCCGGTCGGCGTGTGGGTCCGGGCGTTGACGAGGAGGTTGCCGATCGCCTGCTGGAGCCGGTGGGCGTCGCCGGTGACGGTGACCGGTTCCTCGGGGAGGTCGAGGAGCCAGTGGTGACCAGGACCGGCGGCGCGGGCGTCGTCCGTCGCGTCGAGGATCAGCAGGGTCAGGTCGACCGGCTCGTGCTCGAGGGGCCGTCCGGCATCAAGACGCGCGAGAAGAAGCAGGTCATCGACGAGGCGGGTCATGCGCAGGGACTCGTTGTCGATGCGTTCCAGGGCATGACGGACTTCGGCGGGGACAGGTCCTCGGTGGCGCAGGGCCAATTCGGCGTGGCCGCGGATGTTGGAGACGGGGGTGCGCAGTTCGTGGCTGGCGTCGGCCGCGAAGCGCCGCAGGCGTTCCTCGACGGTCTGCCGCCGGGTGAGCGCGTCCTCGACGTGGCCGAGCATGTGGTTGAGGGCGGTGCCGACCTGGCCGACCTCGGTGCGGGGGTCGGTGTCGGAGAGTGGGTCGGGCATGGCGATCTCGCCGCTGGCGAGCGGTAGTCCGGCGACCTCCGCCGCATGGGCGGTGACCTTCTGGAGGGGGCGCAGGGAGATCCGCACCCACGCGGCTCCCGCGATGCCGGTCGCCACGAGAGCTGCACCGAACAGCACTGCTTCGACCGCTTCGAGGCGGTGGACGGTCTCTTCCACCGGGTGCAGGGGCAGGCCCGTGATCAGGATGTCCCGGTCATCGCCCCGGACAGCCGTGACACGGTACTTGCCCAGGCCGGAGAGGCGGATGCTGTGCCCGCTTCCGTCCACGGGGGTTCCGGTCAGGGCGCGGCGGTCCTCGGGGGTGAGTGTGAGGGGGCGGTCGACGGCATCGTCGACGACGGCCGCCCGGGTGACGGTGTCGTCCAGGAGGCGGGCGCCGAAGGTCTCCTCGGCCTGGCCCCGGGTATCGGGGCGGTTGTCGGCGTCGGGCCTGGCCTCGTGTTCCAGGCTGGCCGCGAACCGGCCACCGGATGCGGAGAGCTGCTCGTCCAGGCGTCCCATGAGGAAGTTCCGCAGAACAAGGGTGGTGGTGACCCCGACAGCGAAACAGGCGAGGGCGAGCAGGACGACGAGTCCGACGGTGAGCTGGCCGCGCAGCGAGCGGGGCGGCAGGCGCCTCATGGGGCTTCCGGCTTGAGTACGTAGCCGACGCCGCGCACGGTGTGGATCATCGGGGTGCGTCCGGCGTCGATCTTCTTGCGCAGGTAGCTGATGTACAGCTCGACGATGTGGGCACGGCCGCCGAAATCGTAGGACCAGACCCGGTCGAGGATCTGGTCCTTGGACAGGACCCGGCGCGGGTTGCGCATGAGGAAGCGCAGGAGTTCGAACTCGGTGCGGGACAACTCGACGACCGCCCCGCCGCGCCGGACCTCCCGGGCTTCCTCGTCCATGGTGAGATCGCCGACGGTGAGCCGGTTCGTGCCCGGCCCGGCGGTCATTCCGGCCCGCCGCAGCAGCCCGCGCAGCCGGGCCAGGACCTCCTCCAGGCTGTAGGGCTTGGTGACGTAGTCGTCACCGCCCGCCGTGATCCCGGCGATGCGGTCCTCGACCGCATCGCGGGCTGTCAGGAACAGGACGCACACCTCGGGCGTCTCACATCTGAGGGCCCGCAGGACCTGGAGGCCGTCCAGGTCGGGCAGCATCCAGTCCAGAACCACCGCGTCGGGCCGGAAGACACGCGCCGTCGCCAGCGCGGTCGCGCCGTCGCCCACGGTGCGCACCTGCCAGCCCTCACCGGTAATGGCCCCGGCCAGGACATCGGTGACGTCGGGTTCGTCGTCGACGACGAGGATCCGTACGGGGGCTCCGTCCGGGCGGTGCAGAAGCGGTGTCGTGTGCGGCTTGTCCATGGTTCCTTCAGCATCCCCGACACAGGCCGCGGCAGGGACGAGGTGTGTCTCTGAGTTTCCTCTGAATAGGGGCCGAGAGCGATCGATCAAGCTGTTTCAGAAGATACGCAGAAGTTGGGCTGTGAGGCTGGCCGCCCGTCGCCGGAACGTGCGCCATGTCCGGAGGAGCCTCATGACCACCACATTCACCACCATGACGTACACGAGCCGTGGGATGCGCCACCGGCGCCCGCGCCGCAGCCGCGTCCCGTTCCTGGTGCCGTTGGCGATCTGGGCCGGCGCCGCCGGGGTGCTGGGTCTGTGGTGGAGCGACACGACCTCGGTGGTCGGCCCGGCGGGCTGGCTCACCGGCGCGGGACGTATCACCGGCCTCCTGGCCGGATACGCCTGCGCGGTTCTGCTGGCGCTGATGGCCCGGACGCCGCTCCTGGATCGCACCATCGGCACCGACCGACTCGCCCGCTGGCACGCCTGGGGAGGCCGCTGCACCGTGTCCCTCGCCCTTGCGCACACCCTGCTGATCATCTGGGGCTACTCGCTGGCCTCCCGCACGAACGTGGTCGACCAGACCTCCATCCTCGTCCTTCACTACCCCGACCTGCTCAAGGGCACGGCCGGTTTCCTGCTGTTCGTGGCCACAGGGATCGTGTCCGCCCGCGCCGCCCGCCGCAGGATGAGTTACGAGACGTGGCACTACCTGCACTTCGCGACCTATCTGGCGGTCTTCCTCTCCTTCGGGCACCAGCTCTCCAACGGAGCCGACTTCGTCGGCAACCGTCTCGCGCAGGCGGCGTGGTACACGCTGTTCCTCGGGGTCACGGCCCTGGTCGCCTGGTACCGCTTCGCCGTCCCCGTCCGGCGAGGGCTGCGCCACCGCCTGCGCGTGGCCGCGGTCCACCCCGAAGCCCCGGGCGTGGTCTCCGTCCACCTCACCGGCCGGCACCTCGACGACCTCGGGGGCGAACCGGGGCAATTCCTGCGCTGGCGCTTCCTGACCCGCGGACTGTGGTGGACCGCCAACCCCTACTCCCTCTCCGCCCCCGCCCACCCCGGCCACCTGCGGATCACGGTCAAGGCCGCCGGCGGGCACAGCGCCGCCCTCGCCCTCTTGAGGCCCGGCACCCGGGTGTGGGCCGAGGGGCCTTACGGCTCCTTCACCTCGAACCGCCGCACCGTCCCCAAGGTCCTGCTCCTGGCAGGCGGCATCGGCATCACTCCCCTGCGTGCGCTCTTCGAGACGCTGCCGGGCCACGTGACCCTTGTCTACCGGGCACGCCGCACCGTCGACCTCGCGCTGCGCGGTGAACTCGACGCGATAGCCGCCCGCCGCCAGGCCACCGTGCACTACGTCGTCGACGAACCGGCCGAACGCTCCTCCCCTCTCACCGCCCGGGCCCTGAGCGCACTGGTCCCCGACCTGGCCGCGCACGACGTCTACCTCTGCGGCCCGCCCGGCATGACCGGGGCCACGATCGGGGCCCTGCGCGAGGCCGGAGTCCCGACCCGGCGCATCCACCACGAGTCCTTCGCGTTCTGAGGAGAACCGCCATGCGCCGAGCAGTCCTCACCACCACCGGGGCCAGCGCCCTGATCATCGCCCTGCTCGCTCTCAAACCCCACCAGCTTTCCGCCCCGGCCGGGGCGGCTCCCCGTTCCCCCGCGGCCTCGCGCCCTCCCGCAGGCGCCTCGCCGGGCACTCCCACCCGGACGGGCACGTTCACCGGAGATCCCGTCGACACCCAGTACGGAACCGTGCAGGTCGCCGCCACCCTCCACCAGGGCAGGATCACCTCGGTCAAGGTCCTCCGGGCCCCCGACCGCAATGGCCGTGACCAGGAGATCGCCGCCTACGCCCTGCCCCGCCTCACCCGGGAGGCCATCGGGGCCCAAAGCGCGCACATCGACGCCGTCTCCGGCGCCAGCTACACCAGCCAGGGCTACGTCCAGTCCCTCCAGAGCGCACTGGACCAAGCCCATGCCTGACACCGCGACCGGGCTGCGCCACGTCGAGCACGTCATGGGCACCGTGTTCTCCTTCGACATCCGCGACCGGCCGACCCCCGCCGTCCGCCGCGCCCTCGCCGAGGCCGTGCGCCACCTCCACCGCATCGATGCCATGTTCTCCACCTACCGGTCCGACAGCCACATCAGCCGCCTCGGCCGCGACGAGATCCGGCTGGAGGACTGCCCGCCCGAAGTCCACGAAGTCCTGTCCCTGTGCGCACGGGCCGCCCACACCAGCGACGGCTGGTTCAGCATCGTCCCGGCGGGAACCCTCGACCCCTCGGGACTCGTCAAGGGCTGGGCCACCGAAGCGGCCTCCCAACTCCTGCACGACGCAGGCGCGCACCACACGTGCATCAACGGCGGAGGCGACCTGCAGCTCCGCGGCCGGGCCGCCCCGGACACCGCGTGGCGCATCGGCATCGCCCACCCACTGCGCCCCGGTGAACCGGCCACCGTCATCACCGCCGACCACGACCTGGCCGTCGCCACTTCCGGCACGGCCGAACGCGGCCATCACATCGTCGACCCGCACACCGGCAGGCCTGCCGATACGTTCGCCTCCCTCACCCTCGTCGGGCCCCGCCTGACGCTGACCGACACCTACGCCACCGCCGCGTTCGCCCGAGGCGACGGGGCACGGGACTGGGTGGAAACGCTGGACGGCTACGAAGCCTTCGCGATCCTGCCGGACGGCCGGGAATGGCGAACTCCAGGATTCAGCCGCTATGGAACATAAGGTGCTGAACAGCGCCACTCCCGCATGCAGGGGACGGGCTCCTCCTGGTCGCGGCAACGGCTCGCCGTCCAGGATCTTCCGTCCGGATCGGGCCGGATCGGTGAGCGGGGTCCGGGTGCGTGCGATCGCGGGGCGGAGGAGGGAGCCATGGCGGAACCCCGGCGACCGACCCCGACGCGGCGGGCGCACACCCGGGGCACGCGAGCCCGGCATGACCCAGACGAAAGCCCCCGGCCGCTGCGGGAGTCCGACTCGTCCCCGTCCGGCATTGAACCCACCCCATGAAGGAGCCCCTTGTGGGACTCGATCTGATCAACGGCATTCCCGCCCACGTCCTGTTCGTGCACGTCGTCGTGGTCCTGGTGCCCCTCACCGCCCTCTCCCTGATCCTGTGCGCCACCGTCCCCTCCGTCATGCGCAGGTTCGGCCTCGCCCTGCCGGCCCTCGCCCTGGTACCCCTGATCAGCGTGCCGCTGACGACCAACGCCGGCGAGTGGCTGGAACGGCATGTGGAATCCAATGCCCTGGTCCGCAAGCACACCGGACTCGGCGACCAGCTGCTCCCCTGGGTCATCGGGCTCTTCCTGGCGTCCGCGGCGGTGTGGTGGCTCCACCACCGCGCCGGCCACCGCACCCCCGGGGCGGAGGGGTCCTCCGGCACGGTGAGCACGCCGCTCCGCGTCACCGCTGCGGTGCTGTCTCTCTTCATCGGCGTGGGTGCGGGCGTGCAGGTCTACCGAATCGGTGATTCGGGCGCCAGAGCCGCTTGGCACGACGCCTACTCCACCACTGCGCACCCCCATCGCGACTGACCGGCACGTGGTGTGCCGCACCTCCGTTCCAGGGGTGCGGCCGCACCGTCCAGGGGCCGTCCTCCCCGGCGGCCGCCGATGTTCACTTCGCGGAGCAAACGGCCTCGACGAAGTGGCCCACCTTCTCCTCCGGCAGGCGACGCGCCAGGTCCGCCTCACTGATCATGCCGACCAGCCGGTGGTTCTCGATGACCGGAAGCCGCCGGATCCTGTGTTCCTCCATGACACGCAGGACATCGTCCGTGTCGGTCTCGATATCGACGGTGATCGGTTTGCCCTGCTCGAGCATGCCTGCGGTCATGGTCTTCGGATCTTTCCCCTTGGCCAGGCACTTCACCACGATGTCGCGGTCGGTGACGATGCCGTGGAGCCTGTCGTCCGGCCCGCAGACCGGGAGCGCCCCGACATCCAGCTCGCTCATCCGGCGCGCCGCGGCCTCCAGGCTCTCACTCTCCTGGATGCAGGTCGCACCTGTGTGCATGATCTCGCGTGCGATGGTCATGGCCATCCCCTTCCGGACCGGAATGCCCGGACACAACCCATGGTCCGGGCACGATCCGAATCGCTCCCCCGAATCCAGTGTGGGTGCTTCGTGCCCCGTACGCATGCCGGTCGAGAAGGGGTGTGAACCAGCTACGTGTGAGCCGACACCGCGAGGAACCCGATGCCGCCCGGACCGGACTCGGCGGCACTGACGGGGCAGGGACGGCATTCGGAGAGGACCAGGCACCCGGACGGGCCGGTGCCGCAGCCGCCGAGGACCGCTACGTACCGCCCCCGAATATCCGGCCTCGGTGGGTGGCGGCGTTGTTCACCGCTGTTCACGCAGCAGTGCGAGACGGCGTTTGTACTCGTCCTCGTCGATTTCCCCGCGGGCGAACCGTTCCGCGAGCAGGTCTTCGGCCCGTCGGCTTCCCCACGCCGGATCACCGGAGGACGGGCCAGGTCGGTGATCACGGTGGAGGCCGGCTAGGTGGCGGGCAATGGCAACGGTCCCCACGATCAGCAGCGACCAGAACACAACCATGATCACTGTCATGAAGAGCCATCCGCTCCACCCCCAGCCGCCGTCGTACCACATCATGCCAATCACCTCCTTCCGGACTGTCGCCAACAGTTCCAGCGTGGCGCTGCGTGTCATCGATGAGAAGGGGAAACATGGCCCCTGTCGTGGGCTGAACGGTCCGTACCGGTCTGCGTTGCAGGCAGCCGCTGACGAGATCCGCTCAAGACGCTGTGCCTCGCGTACCCCGCAGGCCGGGAAGCCGGTTCCGGGAAACGTATGGCCGGACGACAGCGGCACGGCCACTCACGCGTTGGTGGATGAACCCGGCCCATCGGCCGACCCGGCTCATCGAACGCGTCGCAGTGAATCCGAGTGGCGGAGCCCGTTCGGCGCTGACGCTTGACTTCGGGCACCGTCTCTTCCGTAACGTCGCTCCATGCCGGAAGAGAAAAGCCCGGGCACGCCCGGAAAGCTGACGCGCTCGCTGTACGAGCAGGAGCTGTACCGGCTCCAGACCGAGCTGGTGAGGCTTCAGGAGTGGGTGCGTGCCGAAGGCGCACGGCTCGTCGTGGTGTTCGAGGGACGTGACGCGGCAGGCAAGGGCAGCACGATCAAGCGCGTCACCGAGCATCTCAACCCCCGGGTGGCGCGTATCGTCGCGCTGCCGCGGCCCACCGAGCGCGAGCGCGGCCAGTGGTACTTCCAGCGCTATGCCGAGCATCTTCCGGCTGCGGGGGAAATGGCCCTGTTCGACCGGAGCTGGTACAACCGGGCCGGCGTCGAGCGCGTCATGGGTTTTTGCACGATGGAGGAGCATCAGCGGTTCCTCCGGCAGTGCCCGATCTTCGAGCGGATGCTGGTGGAGGACGGCGTTCTGCTGCGCAAGTACTGGTTCTCGGTCAGTGACACGGTGCAGGAGGAGCGGTTCCGGCGGCGGCTGCGGGACCCCACGCGCCGGTGGAAGATTTCGCCGATGGACCTGGAGTCGATCACCCGCTGGGAGGCCTATTCACGGGCGAAGGACGAGATGTTCGTCCACACCGACATCTCGGAGGCCCCGTGGTACGTCGTCGAGAGCGACGACAAGCGCAGGGCCCGCCTGAACATGATCTCCCATCTCCTGTCGACCGTGCCGTACGGAATGGTCGAGCCGCCGGTGATCGAACTGCCGCCGCGGCCCTTGGCCACCGGGTACCGACGACCGCCGAGAGACCTTCAGACGTACGTCCCCGACCACGCCTCACAGCTCGGGAAGTAAGGCGAAGGGGGCACGCGATCAGGCCGCGGGAGGCACGACGGCCACTGGACAACCGGCGCGTGGCGGAGCAGGGCAGGGGCAACTCGGCCGAGTCGGAGTCCGAGGTGGTCCCGGCCGCGATGCGCCCCGGCGGCAACCAGGTCTGCGGCTCCGGCGGCACGTGTACCCGGCTGTCGGACTCGACGCGCAAGCGATGGCCGGGGCTGCCGGTCATCGGCTCACGGATCCCGTTCGGCGGCCGCCACGTGCTGTTTGACCGAGGCGAAGCTGTCCGGTGCCACCGAGATCGAGTCGATACCGGTCCTCACCAGGAATTCGGTGAAGGCGGGGTCGTCGCTGGGGCGCTGGCCGCAGAGGCCTACTGCCCGGTCGGCGGAATGGGCGCGCAGTACGAGCAGCCGAATGCTCTGTGTGACCGCGGGGTCGGTCTCGTCGAAGACGTGGGCGAGGATCTCGGAGTCGCGGTCGATGCCCAGGGTGAGCTGGGTCAGGTCGTTGCTCCCGATGGAGAAGCCGTCGAAACGTCGGGCGAAGTCCTCGGCCAGGATGATGTTTGAGGGAATCTCCGCCATGACGTAGACCTTGAGTCCGTTCCCACCGCGGCGCAGTCCCTGCTCCGCCATGACGTCCAGCACCTGGTCGGCCTCTTCCGTGGTGCGGCAGAAGGGAATCATGACGATGACGTTCGTCAGCCCCATCTCGTCGCGGACCCGGCGCAGTGCCCGGCATTCCAGGGCGAAGCCTTCGCGGTAGTCGTCGCTGTAATAGCGGCTGGCACCGCGCCAGCCGATCATCGGGTTCGCCTCGACGGGTTCGAATGCCCGGCCGCCGAGCAGCCGGGCGTACTCATTGGTCTTGAAGTCGCTGGTCCGTACGACGACCGGGTCGGGCCAGCGGGATGCGGCGATGCGCGCCACTCCGTGGGCCAGCCGGTCGACGAAGTACCGGGAGCGGTCGAGATGGCCCTCGGTGAGCTGCTCGATGGCACAGCGGTCGTGCCGGTCCAGGCGCTCCGGGTGCAGCAGTGCCATGGGGTGCGCCTTGACCTGGTGGGCGACGATGAACTCCAGGCGTGCGAGCCCGACGCCGTCGGCGGGCAGGCGCCACCACCGGAAGGCGGCGGACGGATCGGCGAGGTTGAGCATCACATGGGTCCGGGTGGCGGGGAGCTCGGTGAGATCGGTCTCGTGCTCCTCGTACGCCAGCAGTCCCGCGTACACCCGGCCGCGGGTCCCCTCGGCGCACGAGACGGTGGCGTTCTGGCCGCTGGACAGCACCTCGGTTGCCCGCCCCGTCCCGACGACGGCCGGCACACCGAGTTCGCGGCTGACGATGGCCGCGTGCGAGGTCCGGCCGCCGTGGTCGGTGACGATCGCGGAGGCCCGCTTCATGACGGGTTCCCAGTCGGGATCGGTGATGCCCGTGACGAGCACACCGCCGGTCGGGAAGCGGTCGAGGTCCACGGGCGAGCCGAGGACGACGACCGGACCCGAGCCGATGGCCTCGCCGACCGCGATGCCTTCGACGAGGCTTTGCTGCGGAGTGGCGCTCAGGCTGCAACGGCGCAGTGTCGTCGCGCGCCGACGCGACTGCACGGTCTCGGGGCGGGCCTGAACGATCGCCAGTTCCCCTGTCAGACCGTCCTTGGCCCATTCCAGGTCCATGGGGCAGCCGTAGTGTGCTTCGACGGTCATCGCCCATTCGGCCAGCTGCCGTACCTCCGTGCCCGTCAGCACGCATCGCGAGCGCTCCTCATCGGTCGTGTCGACGGAACGGGTCCGTCCGTGCCGCCCGTAGACCGCCTTCCTCCGCTTCCCTCCGATCCGAACATCGATCACGGGATCCAGCGCCGGGTACTTGAGACTCGGCTTGAAGACCGTGTGCTCGTCGGGGTCGACCTGGCCGCTGACGACGGTCTCGCCCAGGCCCCACGCGGCGCTGACCACGATGACCTCGGGAAATCCGCTCTCGGGGTCGAGGGTGAAGATGACCCCGGCGCCTGCGAGGTCGGAGCGGACCATGATCTGGACGCCGACGGAGAGAGCCACCGCAAGGTGGTCGAAGCCCATCCGTTCCCGGTAATCGATCGCCCGGTCGGTGAACAACGAGGCGTAGCAACGGTGGCAGGACAGGAGCAGCTGGGCAGGTCCGCGTACGTTCAGGTAGGTCTCCTGCTGGCCGGCAAAGCTGGCCTGGGGAAGGTCCTCGGCGGTGGCACTGCTTCGCACGGCGACTTCGGGGTCCTCTCGCCCCTGGTCGCGTGCGAGCTGTTCGTACGCGGAGACGATCTCGGTCCGCAGTCCGGCCGGAAGCGGCTCCGCCATGATCATCGATCGGATCCCCGCCCCCACCTCGTCCAGCGCGACCCCATCGTGCAATTGCTCGATCTGCTCCTCGATCCGCGCACGCAGCCCGTGGCTGTCGAGCAGTTCCCCGTACGCATCGGCCGTCGTCGCGAACCCCGGGGGCACCCGCACACCCGCAGCTGCCAGGTGTGCGGTCATTTCCCCCAGTGAGGCGTTCTTGCCGCCGACGAGGCCAACGTCCTGCCGGCCGAATTCCGCGAACGGTGCGACGCGCCGAGTGGTTGCCATGATGTCCTCCGCCGCGAGTGCGATGGCTGCGGGCTCAGTGGGGCACCGGTCGACCGCGGGGGTGCGCAGATCCTCTCGCGCATGGCGGCACTACCTCCCCGGCCGGGTCCTCATCCGGATGCGTTGCATCGTCGTCGCCCCTTCGGAAGGGGCGGAGTCCGGACGAGGCGCCCGAAATCCACGATCGCTCCCCCGGATACCTCGCCGCAGGGCCGAGGAGGCCAGGATCCGGGCCGAGTGGGCCGTGCCCGAGAGGGACCGATCGGCCCATGGCCGGCCGGGCAGGGGCCTTGCGGACGGGCAGCGGGGGTGCCGCGCCGGAACGGATCTCAGCCCGGGACGAGGACGGCGGCCCCGCGGACCCGGTCCGCGGCCAGATCGCCCAGAGCCCGGTCTGCACGGCTCAGCGGATAAGGGCTTACGGTGACCCGGATGCCGATCCGTGCGGCCGTGTCCAGAAAATCACGGCCGTCCTGCCGGGTGTTGGAGGTGACACTGCGCAGATCGCGTTCCTCGAAGAGGTGGCGCCGGTAGTTGAGCACGGGTATGTCGGTGAGGTGGATGCCCGCGACGGCAAGCGTTCCCGAACGGTCCAGCGCCTCCAGTGCCACGGGCACCAGATCACCGACCGGCGCGAACAGGATCGCCGAATCCAGGGGTTCGGGCGGACGGTCGTACGCACCGCCCGCGGAGGAGGCCCCCAGGTCGAGGGCGAGTTCACGGGCCCGTTCCGAACGGGTCAGCACGTGCACAGTCGCTCCTTCGGCCAGAGCGACCTGTGCCGCCAGATGGGCCGAGGCCCCGAAGCCGTAGATCCCGAGCCGGCCACCGGACGGCAGGGCGCTGCGGCGCAGGGCGCGGTAGCCGATGATCCCGGCGCACAGCAGTGGCGCCAGCTCTGCGGCGTCCTGGTCCTCCGGGAGCCGGTACGCGTAGTCGGCCGGTACGAGGGCGATGTCGGCGAAGCCACCGTCCGCGTCCCAGCCGGTGTAGAGGGAGGCCGGGCAGAGGTTCTCCCGGCCGGCACGGCAGTAGGGGCAGTGGCCGCAGGTGCTGCGCAGCCAGGCTCCACCGACCCGGTCCCCGGCCCGGAATCGCGTGACGGACTCGCCGACGGCGGCCACCCGGCCGACGATCTCATGGCCGGGAACGGTCGACGCCCGGTGCGGACTCAGGTCGCCCTCGGCAAGGTGCAGGTCCGTGCGGCACACACCGCACGCCTCCACCGTGAGCAACAGTTCACCGGGCCCCGGTGGGGGCATCGCACGCCGCACACGCACCAGCGGGCCGTCACCGATCGGTCCGGGGCTCCCTACGGCCCACCCGGTCAGCACTTCCGAAGCCGACCCGCGTGTCATGCTCCCAGCCTCGCGCCGACCGGCAGGTCCGGCAAACGCCCACTGCGAAGCGGAAGCTGCTCACCGCTCCGTCCGGCCACGCCCCGGCCGTTCGGACAGGTGACGAAACCCACCGATGTGGCCGGTGCGCCCTCGCCTGCAGCCGCGATACCGAGAACGGGCGGCGGTCTCCGCCACCCCGTCGGCCGATCACGACTGGGGGCACCGGTTTCCCGGCCCTCCGGGGGATGGATCTGTCGCTCGGAGGCCCGGTACCGGCCTCGGCCCGGTCCGCCGGACAGGCCCTGGCCCAGGGAACGGGATGCGCTGCGTCGAAGAGCCATCCGGGACCGGGACAGGGACGATCGGCCCATACGTGCCGGGCGGCGATCCGCTGCATGCTGAAGCCACCGCCCCCTGCCCCGGAGCCCACAATGCTCACCGAAACACCCGGCGACACCGTACTGACCGACCTCGTCACCGATGCCACCGCCGCCCCGTCGATGCACAATGCCCAGCCCTGGAAGTTCCGCTACGGGCGCCGGAGCCGCACCCTCACGCTCCGGGCGGACTTCGAGCGCGCGATGCCGAAGGCCGATCCCTCTACCCGCGCCCTTCACATCGGCTGCGGCGCGGCCCTGCTCAACCTGCGGGTCTCCGCCGCCCACCACGGCCTGGACGCGGTCACCGTACTGCTGCCCGTGCCGTCGGACCCCGCCGTACTGGCCACCGTCCGTCTCGGCATCCGCCCCGAGGCCGCGCGGGAACCCGCTGATGGGGCTCTCGCGGTTCTCCACCCGGCGATCAAGGACCGGCACACCAGCCGTTATCCGTTCGACGAACGGCCGGTGCCTGACGACGTCCGGGCACGACTCGCCGACGCGGCCCGGGCCGAAGGCGCGGACTTCGCGTTCCTGACCCCGATTCACCTGGAGACCGTGCTCGGACTGATCCGGGACGCCGAGGGCTACGACCGCGGTGACCCGGCGCGGGACGCGGAACAGCGACGCTGGACGCGGAACACGAGGAGCGAGGCTCCCGTGGACGGAATCCCCGACTACGCTTTCGGCCCTCGCGACGCCTCCGAACGAGCCACCACCCGCGACTTCGCCGGGACCCGGATCGTTCCCGGCCGGGCCCGTGTCCTGTTCGAGAACCGGCCTCAACTGGCCCTGCTGAGCACCCCGGGCGACCGTGTCGCGGACTGGCTGTGCGCGGGCCAGGCTCTGGAACGCGTCCTGCTGACGGCCACACTCCACCAGGTGTCCACCTCGTTCGCGACGCAGCCGCTCGAATGGCCGGACCTGCGCTGGATTCTGCGCGACCCGGTCTTCGGCACGGGACACCCGCAGATGATCGTCCGTCTGGGGTACGGGCCGAGCGGGCCGCGCACGCCGCGACGTCCTCTCGACCATGTACTGACCATCGACCCGTAGGAACCACGGCCGCGTGCATCGCAGCGGGGAGCCATCCGAGCAGGAAAGACGGTGGGAGCCACGCAGCTTCCGGTAGCCGTCGGAGCGGGCGGATCGGAGGGCGGTCTCCGCGCCCCGGACCGGACCGTGGCAGAAGCGGCGCGCTCACGGCTTTCCTCGTGCGTCGTCCATGCTTCGTTGTGGGAACACTACGAAGGCATGCTTCCCGCCTTCGACGCCGGGCGTCCGGCCGAGCAGGTCCTCGACAGGCAGCTCGTCGCATCCGCACAAGAACGTGCAGGCCGCCTCCACCCGGAGGTGAGGACGGTCTCCGGCGTACGGCCCGAGACCCCGGAGCGTCGGCACCTCGCGGTCGGGCTGCTGCGCTTCGTCACCACGGCAGATGGCCTCCCCCGGCCGGTGCGGTTTCCTCACCGCCACCGGTCCGGCCATCCGGCCCGGGGCAACAACCGTCCTTGACCAGCTTCTGTTCCGCGGCCGTGTCGACGGCACGGAGCCCTTTCTGCAGGCCGCGGAGCATCACCCGAATCCCGGGTCCGCGAAAGGAACACCTGCTCGCGCGAGTACCGGGAATCTCGCGAGGGCCGCGACCGGACGTCGGCACGGCCCCGGCAAGCCCTCCTGATGATCCGGCCATATCCGTACCTGTCCTGGCGCCGATCCGGTTCCACTGCTGCGGAATTGGCGTCGGATCGCCACGCGGTCACCTCCCCGGGCGCGACGCGACCGCACGCACATTCGACCTCGCGGTGTTACAAAGGGCACTGTGGTTAGTCGCTTCGGCCGATTTCGGAGCGCACGGATTCGGTCACTTACGGGCAGACGTCCCCGGAGTCTTGCAGGCCAGGTCTTCGCTCTGCAGGTGGCTGTCGTCGTGCTCCTCGTGGTCGTTGCGGTGCTGGCACTCGTAGCGGAGGCCCGGCACGACAACAGCACGGAGGCGAAAAACCGCTCCATCGCCGTCGCGCAGACGTTCGCCCACTCCCCGGGCCTCCTGGCCGCCCTGAGGAGCCCTGACCCTGCTGCGGTGCTCCAGCCGCTCACCGAGTCGGGCCGGAAGGCGGCCGGCGTCGATTTCATCGTGGTGATGGACACGAAAGGGACCCGCTACACGCACCCCCGTCCCGAGCTGATCGGGAAGAAGGCGGTCGCCACCATCGCCCCGGCACTGGCCGGTCAGGTGTACACCGAGAGCGTCAACGGCCCGCTCGGGCGCGAGGCGCAGGTGATCGTCCCCGTCCACGATCACGCGAAGGTCGTCGCCCTGGTGGCTGCCGGCATGAAGGTCGAGAACGTGAACGGAGCGGTGGCACGGCAGATTCCGATCATCCTCGGTGCGGGAGCAGTCGCGCTCGGAGCAGCCATGAGCGGGACGGCTCTGGTGTCCAGGCGGCTGCGGCGGCAGACCCACCGTCTGGGCCCCGCCGAGATGAATCTCATGTACGAGCATCACGACGCGGTACTGCACGCCGTGCGCGAAGGCGTACTCATCATCAGCAAGGACGGTCGACTACTGCTGGCCAACGACGAGGCCGGACGGCTGCTGGATCTGCCGCTCGACGCCGAGGGACGACACGTCTCGGACTTGTCCAGCCTTGATCCCGGCATGGTGGAGCTGTTGACCTCGGGGCGCGCGGCCACGGACGAAGTGCACCTCGCAGGAAGCCGACTGCTCGCGGTGAACCAGCGACCCACGGATCGTCACGGTGGGCCCCGGGAGACAGTCGCCACCTTGCGTGACTCCACAGAACTGCGAGCGCTGTCCGGCAGGGCGGAGAACGCGCGCGAGCGGCTGCGGCTGCTGTACGACGCGGGTCTCGGCATCGGTACCACGCTCGATGTGGTGCGCACGGCCGAGGAACTGACCGAGATCGCGGTCCCCCGGCTCGCCGACTTCGGAACCGTCGACCTGGCCGAACCGGTCCTCCACGGGGACGAGCCGGCCAGTACGGACACGGGCATGCGCCGCACCGCTGTACGCGGCATCCGGGACGGCCATCCCCTGTACGAACCCGGTCGGCTGATCAATTTTCGTCCCTCCACGCCACAGGCACGGGCCTTCGTCACAGGTCTGCCGGAGCTGGTGCCCGACCTGTCCGACGCTCCCGGCTGGCTCGCCCAGGACCCGGAGCGAACTCGGATGATCATCGATTACGGCATCCATTCGCTCATCACGGTGCCTCTCCAGGCACGGGGCGTCATCCTGGGCATGGCCAACTTCTGGCGCTCCGAGAAACCCCAGCCATTCGAAGAGGACGACCTGTCCCTGGCCGAAGAACTGGCCGCACGGGCGGCCGTCAGCATCGACAACGCCCGCCGCTACACCCGTGAGCACACCATGGCAGCGACGCTGCAACGCAGCCTGCTCCCGCGGGCCCTGCCCGAACAGAGCGCGCTCGACGTCGCCCATCGCTACCTGCCCGCATTCTCCGGGGTGAGCGGCGACTGGTTCGACGTGATCCCGCTCCCGGGCAGCCGGGTGGCACTGGTCGTCGGAGACGTCGTCGGCCACGGCCTGCACGCGGCCGCAACCATGGGCCGGCTGCGTACGGCCGTGCACAACTTCTCCACACTCGACCTGTCGCCCGACGAGATCCTTCGCCACCTGGACGACCTGGTCGGGCGCATCGACCAGGAGGAGGCGGAAGCCACCGCCGATCCGGGGGTCATGGGAGCCACCTGCCTGTACGCGATCTACGATCCCGTCTCCCGCCGTTGCGCCATGGCCCGGGCCGGGCATCCTCCGCCCGCGCTGGTCCGGCCCGACGGCAGTGTGTCGTTCCCCGACCTGCCTGCCGGCCCGCCCCTGGGCCTGGGCGGCGTGCCGTTCGAGACGGCTGAGCTGGAGGTGGCGGAGGGCACGCAGTTCGTCCTCTACACCGATGGGCTCATCGAGGACCGCACCCGGGACATCGACGTGGGGATCGAGCTGCTGCGGCAGGTCCTGGCGGGCCATCCCGACCGGTCGCCGGAGAAGAGCTGCCAGGCGGTTCTCGACGCGCTCCTGCCAGATCGGCCGAAGGACGATGTGGCGCTGCTCATCGCCCGGGCGCGGGCGATCCCGCCCAACCGTGCCGTCGACTGGGACGTGCCGTTCGATCCTGCCGCTGTGGCGGGAATGCGTGCTGCCGTGGCAGAAAAAGCCGACGACTGGGGTCTGTCCGAGCTTGCGTTCGCCACGGAACTGGTGCTCAGCGAGTTGATCACCAACGCCATTCGCTACGGCTCCGCGCCGGTCACCGTACGGCTGCTGTACGACCGCACCCTGACCTGCGAGGTGGCCGACAGCAGCAGTACCTCGCCCCATCTGCGTGATGCCGCCGCGATGGACGAAGGGGGCCGCGGTCTGTTCCTCGTCGCACAGCTGGCCCAGCGCTGGGGCACCCGTTACACCCCTCGGGGGAAAGTCATCTGGGCGGAGATGTCGTTGCCCCGACCCGACGGGAGCACGGAAGGCCCGGCGCGGTCGGACGTCCTCGACGCGGAACTCTGACCGCTCGGCAAGTCCCCGAGAAGAGCAATTCCTCGACCGTCCGGCACGGTGGCCTGGGCAACGGTCGTCGTGCGACCGACGCCGACAGCCACGGACATCTGCGGCACGCGCACCGCGTGAGCAGTCGTGCCCTGTCCGTCCCCGGCGGTCATGCCCCGGAGCTTCGCTTGATCGTGGGCAAGGGGTCCGGAGAAGGCCCTGAAAGCGATCAAGGATGGGGTACGAGGAGGACCGGGCAGTGCGAATGGTGCAGGACCGCATGCGTCACATGGCCGAGCGGGGAGCCGATGGAGTGGGGACGTCGACGGGATCCGATGACGATCACGTCGACGCCGGCAGTCGCTGCCACCAACGCCTCGGAGACGGAGCCGGTACGAACGACGTGTTCGGTCACCGTGAGGTCCGGGAAGTCCTTGCGCACGGGCGCGACGAGCCTGGCGGTGGCGGTCGACTGGTCAGCGGCGAGCCGGTCCGCACCGTCGAACATCGTCGCCATGCTGCCGATGTTCTCCAGGAAGACCCATGCACTGAGCACCTGCAGCGAGGATCCGTCCCTCGTTGCCAGGGCGGCGGCGACGCGCAACGTCTCCTCGTCGCGCTCGTCCCGTGCCGCGGCCAGCACGACGCCGACCGGTTCGCGGCCGTCACTCCTCGGCACGACGACGACCGGGAGGGGGGAGCGTGCGGCCACCCGGAGGGAGTCCGAGCCGACCAGCAAGGACGCGAATCCGCCACGCCCCCGGGAGCCCACGACGATCGTGGCGTCGGAACCCGCTGCGTCGAGCAGGCATGCCGCCGGTTCGTTCTCGCACATGGCCGTCGTCACAGGGACGGCGGGCGCAAGCCGGCGGGCGAGTACGGCAGCCCCTTCCAGCACGCCTTGCGCGAAGTCTTCGATCTGACGGCTGTCCTCCCGGGAAAGGTACGGTCTGCCGTGGCCCGTCGCGGTCGCGTACACGATCCGCAGCGGCCGACCACGAGCAGCCGCCTCGCCCGCGGCCCACCGCACCGCCCGCGTCGCATGGTCGGAGCCATCGGTGCCGACCACGACCGGTCCCGTCATGGCCACGTCTGATCGAGTGATGTCCATGGTCTCTCCTCGGAATTACGCGTGCCGATCCGCCGGCGATTTCGGAACTGCTCGGGCAGTTCGGCTTCCCCTCGTCCCACTCCTTCTTCCACCCCCCCCCTCGGCCTGATGGTGTCCACTGCGGGGTCTCCGGCATCGGAGACGAGCCGGGCTTCGGTCCTCACGGCATCCGGGAGAACTGCGGCACGACGGATCCCGGTGCCGTGCACCGCGCAGCCCGTGGCGGTCGATGCGAAGAACGCAGCCGACAGAAGAACCTGAACCGGGCACCCTGTCCCAGTGCTGGTTCCGGTCCAAAGCGCAAACCGGCAGACCACGGGTACCGAACCCGCCGGGTCCTGGGCCTGTTCCCGCTTCAGGGGCACTTCCTCGGTCATGTTCCAGCCTCACTCCCCGACTGCGCCGCTCCTTGCCCGTGGCGCGCCGTGAAACCCGTGGACGGGAGCGGATGCCACCATCCTGTCCGCCCTGTGCGGCTTGCAGCATGGGCTGAGCGGGGCGCGGAACCGGGCCGGTCGGCCCAAGCGCCTTGTGTCCCGGGCCGCACACAATGGGGTGGACCAGGAGTATGCGGAACGATGTTTCGTGCCGCGCGGCGTGGCCGAGCCGCCCCTCCGGAGGAACGCATATCGTCCGGAGCGGATGGGCGGGTCCATACCATCGGCCGGAAATGGAAGCCCCATGTCAACGACCAGGAGTCTGCTCGACGCGGTCCCGCCCGAGAGCCGGGCCCGCTTGCTCGGCAAGGCGGCCCACGAGGTACCGCTGGTTCTCGGCGCGCGGCTCTTCGAGGAAGGAAGAAGGGCCGACCGATTCTGGGTCATCCGCTCCGGACAGGTCGAGGTCGACCTCCATGTGCCCGGCCGCCGCGCGGCGGTCGTCGAGACATTGGGACGGGACGATCTGCTGGGATGGTCGTGGCTCTTTCCCCCACATGTGTGGCACCTGGGCGCGCATGTGATCCGGGCGGGGCAGGCCGTGGAATTCGATGCCGCCGCCGTCCGCTCGCTGTGCGAGGCCGATGCGGTACTGGGCCGGGCCGTGTACAGGTTCGTCGCCGAGACCGTGGCAAAGCGCCTGTACGGAACACGGGAACGGCTGTTGCAGCTGTACGGCCCCCAGGGTGGGACTCCGGATGCCTGACCGGATCGGAGAACGGGACCGTTCGGCTCCGGGGTGTTCCGTCTGGACGAACTCACGACGGCGAGGAGGGTCGCCATGAGCGACGGCATGGGGCTCTCGGTGCAGAGGCGCCGATCCGCATGTTCCTGCTGGACTGCCGTGAGGTGGTCAGGCGCGGCGTGCAGGATCCTCTCGACGCCGAAGTCGTCGGCATCGGCACAGTCGATCACGTGTTGTCCCACTGCCCGGCTCTCCGCCCCGATGTCACGATTCTCGATGCGCGGCTGCCGGGCGGCGACGGGATCGCGGTCTGCGATGAGCTGCTCTCCCGCCGCGGAACGCCGACCCCCGGTCGGCCGTAGCCGCGCGAAGATGCTCACCTGACCGAGCGCCTCCGTCCGGGGCGCGAGCCACACTGCCGCCCCGGCGCCGTGCTCCCCGACGCCACACCGGCCGACCAGTGCGAGACCGCGCAGGCAGCGACTCCGAAGCGGCAACGAAAGGCATACCGGGCCCGCTTTCGGAACGCACCCCACGAGCTCGTGCGCGGTGGGCGGTGGGCGGTGGGCGGTGAAGCGTCGAGGCCGGGATGGCCGATCATGGCGGGTGATGGGGAATGCGTCCCGCGGAGTGGTCCTCGGCAACCGCCGGATCACGGATTTGCCGCCGACGTGATTACTGAACTCATCGCCGAGGCAGGTCCGTTGTGGCATGAACGTCATCAGGCCGGGATTGCACCCGGCTGGTGTTCGTCGCCCGGCTCCTGGTCTCCCTCGTCCACCTCCGTCACGGTGCCACTCACAACGTGCCGGCCTACTGGTTCGAAGTGGACCGCTCCACCATCACCCGGGCCATCGGCGAGGTGCGGCCCTGCTTGCCGAGTGGGGTGCACCATGAGCCCCGACGTGCGGCTGCGGGCCCTGGCCGATGCCGGCCGCCAGGACCCCGGAGCCCCGACCGTCGGACGCGTGGTGACACCACCGCACCGTAAGTCCGAGAAGGACGCCCACGACTGGTACGAGGAGATGTACGAGCGACAGCGCAAGGTACCTTCCTCGCATCACATCCGGGTCGAACACAGCATCGCCTGCCCGAAGATCGGATCTGTCTGTTGTGGCGCGATGCGAGCATCGAATGGTTCGGTCGAGTGGCTTGAGGACTTCATCACTGCGTGGCACGGCCCACGTCAACCGAGCTACGGCCTGACCGAGACAGAACTACCCGCGTTCCTCCCAGCGCCGCTCCAACGCCTGTATCGCCATGCCGGACGCTGGCCCGGCCCGAATCCGGAGGAGCACCTGCCGGACTCGCCCGGGATCTTCCAACAACAAGATGTGCTCGTACCCGCCGAGTCCCTGAGCCTTCATGACGGAACGGTCGAGTTCCTCAGCGAGAACCAGGACAGCTGGACATGCGGAAGAGGACCTGGATGCTTTGTCCGGCTCGGCGCGCGCACTCGGCAGGGTCGAACTCCGGGGCCAACCAGAACGAGATGCCGGCGCGGCGCAGGTCGTAAGGGCGGTTCGCCGGCTCAAGGACGTGCTAGTCAAGGGCGGGAGCGGCGTCACGCGTTCGTCCCCCAGACGATGCCGTACACCGCAGCATCGATGTGGGCCCGTCTTCAAAGGCGCTCGCGGAGCGGCTTCCACGAAACCGGCCGGCCGCTCCTACCTGCTGTCCCGTGCCCTCTCGTAGGCGGCGAGCTCCTCCGCATCACCGATGAAGGCCGGTCCGCAGTACGGTGGCAGGCGATCGATGACCATCGTTACTGCCGCTTGCGCGTCGTCCGTCTCGGCAATCCGCGGGCTGGTCCGACTCGGTCCTTCGACGTAGTACCGGCCGTCTCCCAGTGTGCCGATGTAAGGGACGTCCCAGGTATGGCGGATCTCCGTGCACCTGCTGAAGTGCAGCTCCCACATGCCGGTCCAGGGGTAGAGCTGACGCAGTAGCGGCTCGGCATGCGCCACCCGCACCAGCTCGGCAAACGGGGCGAAGAGCGGCGATTCCTCCGGCCGGCGAGGTTCACCCGCAGTGGCCAGGATCTTGTGCCAGGCTGCTTCGACATCATGAGTCATGCCGAGATTGTGCAGGCCCTGCCGCCATGTCACCAAAGATCGCCTCCTGGCAGATCATGGTCCGGCAGGCCGACATGAACTCAGCGACCAGGAGTGGGATCCGCCGACTCCGCCGATACCGCGGGCCGTGACCGGCCGACCGGGGGTGGATGACCGGCGGGTCATCCACGGCGTGCTCTACAAGATCCGCACCGGCCCGCCGTGGCGTGACCTCCCCCGACCGCTACGGGCCCGGACAAACGGTCTGCACCCGCTTCCGTCGCTACGCGTTGAACGGTGTCTTCGCCCAGGACTTGTCCGGCCGATCATGCTGCTCGTTAGGCTGGTGCCCAGGGAGGCTGTGATGGGTGCCGTGGAGATGAGCCGGACTGAAGCGGTCGCGCTCGTGCAGCGGACCATGTGTCCGAGGACGAGGTGGATGGGTGGCTGGACAGGCTCGACAGAGCTCTGGCCTGTCCATCGGGCCATGTCAGCAGTCTGGTCTTCTGGCCGCCGGAGCGAGAGCTTTCTGCCGATGAGGTGGTCGATCAGGCATTGGCCCATCGGGCGATCGTGTTGTGACACACGCGCCCAGGTGCGAAGCCAGATGACGAGGGCTGCTGCGGTTGCGGTGCCGAGGAAGACGCAGCCCCGCTTGTCGTAGCGGGTGACCACGGCTCTGGCGTGCTTGAGCCGGTTGGATCGTCCGTTCGACGGTGCTGCGTTTCCTGTACCGCTCTTCGCCGAAGCCGGGTGGCCGTCCGCCGCGTGCCCCTTTGCGCAGTCGGGCGGTCCGGCTGTCGGTCCTCCCCGGAATCGTGTGCCGGATGGCCCGGCGGAGGCCAACGCCAAGCCCCTCCGGGGCCGGGCCCGCGTCGAGCACGCATTCGCCTGCATGAAGCACTACAAGATCTTCCGCGACTGCCACCAACGCCACGACGGCCCCCGCCATGCGGTCCACGCCGTCACCCCATGCACAACCCCACCCTCACCGCCTGACCAGGACCACCGGAACCCGGCCCCGACCCGGCCGGACACAACCTTCCGCAACGCGCTTCAGGGCATGTCCGGCGCGGCCTCGCCGCAATTGCCGACACCCGGCCCGGTACCGGAGCGCTCAGCTCCCAGCACGGCGGCACTGGCGCAGATATACGAAGAATTCCTTCTTTGTACCCGACCAGTCCTGCGGTGTCACGCCCTGGACTCACCCGAAATGACAGGTATACGACCTATCGGTACGTTCGCCGCAAGTCGGCCGTCCGGTCGACGCCTCTGAGACGGAGAGAAGTGACATGTCTTCGCGCACCTTCACTGTGGCGGCCGCCGTAGTCAGCGCAGCCATCCTTGCCACCGGCATCACCTATGCCTCGGCTGACGGATTCGCCCAGGCCGAACCGGCTGCCGAGCGGGCCGAGCAGCCCGCTCACCGGGCCGCCCCGCCCGCCCGACCAGCCGCCCCCGCACCGGCCCCCCTCGGCAGCGAAGACGGAACGGAGAGCAAGGGCGACAAGGGCGGCGACCACGAAGGCTCCGATCGCGGAGGGCGCGACGACGAGGGCGGTGGGCGCGATCGCGGCTACGACGGGAAACGGGAAGAGAAGATCTACTTCAACGAACGGGCATACCCCGCCCATCCGGGGGGATGCGTCTCCGCGGCCAGCGGGCTGGGATCGAGCAGCTTCAGCATCTACAACAACAGCCGGAATGCGGTCGAGGTCTTTCGGGGGCTCGCCTGCGACGGCGGTTCCCCGGTCGCCACGGTCGGCCCCTATGGCAGCACCTACGGCGTCGCGACGCCCGCCGTCCAGGGCGGCGGGTTCATCGACAACGGCGTCGTGGGCAGCTTCCGGGTGATCGGTCACGACGAGTGGTGACAGCCCGTACTCCCGAGCGCCACCGGTAACTCTCAGCTCCTGGACAGCGGCGTCGGCAGCCTGCACATGTCGTTGAAGACCACGATGCCCCGGCCTTCCGACCAGTGCGCCGGGGCCGCCCCGCCCACATGGCCGAAGGCTCGCATCCAGGCTGATCGGGCGGCCCGCGCACCGTAGGTGAGGGGTCCCGGTCCCGTCCTGCGGCCGGGCCCCTCATCGGGCCAAGGCCCGCCGGACAGAACCTGACCTGCTGCACAGGGCGCGCCGGCAGGCCGCCGAGGCAGAAGTCACCGGCAAGGCCGTCGTCGGCCTGCGGTTCCTCGCCGACCGCCTGAACACTGCCACCGGTCTCGTCGGCTACCACCGCCGTCAGGTCCGGCCCCGGTAACAACGAAACAGCCGTCAGCGCTGGAAGGAGCTGACGCAATGCTCGGACTCGTCTGCAGGTGATCACTCAGCAGGCGAGTTCGAGGAATGCCTCATGGATGCCGTCACGGATGTCCCAGCGGATCCGTAGCCGTCCGAAGCCGTGGATCCAGACGTTCGTGCGCTCGACGACCCAACGGGCGGTGCCCAGGCCGGATCCGTGGGGTGCACCCCGGCGGGCGACAGCAGGCTCGATGCCGTGTTTCCACAGCAGGCGGCGGTACTTGTCGCAGTCGTAGCCACGGTCGGCGAACAGCTGCCGGGGCGGTAACGCGGTCGGCTGCCGACCGCCTGGGTCACCCCGGGCGAGGCATACGGGCAGGACCGGAACTTCCGCGCCGCCTGCTCGAACACCCCGGCCCGGGCCACGTCGTCGCGGTGCCCAGGTCCCGGCAGGTCAGGTCACTGGCCGGTGCCTGGCGCATCGACCGGCTCGTCGACGAAGCCCCCGCCGATGCCTGGCAGCCGCTGTCCTGCGGCAACAGGGCCAAGGGCCTGCGCGTCTACGACCGGGCCGCGGCGAAACTGCCCGCCGACATCGCCTTCGGCCCGGATCCGCCGTCCCGCCACCGCCGGGTGCCGACCCGGCGCAGCCTGTCCGACCCCGGCGAGATCGCCTGCTGCCTCGCCCACCCACCCGTCGGCTTCGAGACCGGCGAACCGGCCCGGGCCACCGGCAGCGGACGGGCGGTCGAGGAGTGTTTCCAGGCCCCGAAGAACGAGTACGACCCAAACGAGTACGAGGCCCGCCGCCACACCGGCTGGTACCGGCGCATCACCCCGGCCGTACTCGCCCACGCCGCCCTGGCCGCACCCGCCGCCCGGGCCGGCGACGAACCCGCAAAGAGGGCTGCCGACCGGACCGGATCCGACCGATCGCGGCAAGAACGGATCGAAGATCCACCTGATCGTCGACCGTAACGGCCTCCCGCTTGTGGTCGCCATCTCTGCGGCGAACACGCACGACAGCGCTCAACCTCTGATCCGGTCCATTCCGCCCGTCCGAAGCCGCCGCGGGCGGCGCCGAAGGCACTCTGGGAAGCTGCACGGCGACAAGGGCTACGACTACGACCACCACCGCCGATGGCTGCGCACACGAGGGATCACGCCCCGTATCGCAATCGCACGCCGCGGGACCGAGTCATCCCAGCGACTGGGCAGACACCTCTGATTCGTCGGACGCACCATGTCCTGACTGAACGGCTGCCACCGACGTTACGGACTGCACCGACGTTACGAGCGGCAGGCCCGAATACTTTCTCGCCTTCACCGCCATAGCCACCGCCCTGATCAACTATCGCCGACTCACCGAGTGGGAGCTGCACGGACGGGGGCGGCTTTGCGCTCATCGCCCGGATGGATGCGCGGTCGTGCTTCACAATGTCTCTCTGTGACGAGCACCTTGATGACCACGGCCATCGCGGTCGTCGGCACGCTGCTGGGCAGCGGACTGACGGCACTTGTGACCGCTCGGATTGAACGGCGAAAGAATGAGGCTCTGGAACGGCAGCAGATACGCCAAGAGGCCGCACAAGATCGCGCTGCGCTTCGTGAACTACGGGTCGAGCACCGGAGGTGGCGCCGGGATCGTCGACAAGCGGCCTACCAAGGCTTGATGGATGCAGCTCATGAAGCGCAGGGGGCTGTCTGGCAACTGGCACAGCTGACGCTGGAGCCCTACGACCAGCATCGTTACGACAAACGGCGTGGTGCAGCCATCGATGCTGTACGCGCAACCCGGCAGGCGGCGACCACGGTTGAGCTCGAGGGACCCACTGATGTGGCGCAGGCCGGTGCCGAGTACGCCGAAGCCATAGATCGGCACATCCACCCGCCCATTCAGTACCTGATGGAACTGAGCAGGGGGCCGCTGACCGATGAGCAGAAGGACCGCTATCGCTCCTCGGCTACGGAAACGGGCCTTCTCGTGGAGGACATGCGGCGGTGCTTCGTTCCTCTCGCGCGCGCGGCTCTGGACGAGTTGGTGGACGAGGCTGACCAGGGGACGCAAGCGGCTGCATGAGGTGCGGAGGGGCTGCCTGACCTCGTATCAGGGCTTCCGCGGCACTCACCGTGCCCGGCCCGCCGACGCCTGCCACCCTGCGGACGTATCACCATGCTCTCCGGCACCACCCGCCGGAACAGCTCCCACAACTCCTCAGGCACCATCTGCCCAACAAGGCTCGCCATGCCCTGGACGACAAGCCACTACGCCAAACGAAACGACGCCTTACGATCCGGTGCGTGACGTAGCGGGTCGCTGTCACTTCTGTAGGCATTTCCCCGGGCTGTCCATTCACCCGTTCCCACCGTCCGAGCGATTCACTCCCCCGGACCCACCGCCCGTTGGCCTCGCAGGCGCACCAGTGAGCGGGACCCGGGGCGGCGCACCCGAGCGGCCCGAACGGGGCGACGCCCCTGGAGGGCGGCTGCCCCGTCGGCGACCAGGATCTCCTCGACGCGCAGCCGGTACCGCCCGGCCCGGCGGGCCGCGTCACAGCCTCGATGTCGGAAAGGCGAAGGCGTACGAGTCGGTACGCACCACACGCGGGCCGTCACCGTGACAGGAACGGATCCGGAAGTCTCCCTCCGACCGATGTACGGAGATCGTCGACGCGGCGGCCATCGCCCTGACCGAAGGGCTGGAGTCCATCACCCTGCGCCGGATCGGTGACCGGCTCGGTGTCCGGCCGGGCTCATCAGCCGTTGCTTCCCCGCCGACGCGGCTCCGTGGCCGAGGTGTTCGGCGCCATGGCCAGTGCCGAACCGGACCCGCTCCTGCCCGCGGACCCGGCGGCGGGCCCACCCGCGGAGCGGCCGGCCCGCTCCTTCGCGCTCGCGACGGGCCCCGCGTACGACGACATCAGCCGCCTGTGGATCAACGCCCGGCGCCTCAGCCGCTACCACCCTGCGCCCGCGTGACCATCGTCGCCCCGTCCACGCGTCCCACGCCCCATTCGGATTTGTCTACTGTGGTGTCATGCGAGCATCGGATGGTTCGGTCGAGTGGCTTGAGGACTTCATCACTGCGTGGCACGGCCCACGTCAACCGAGCTACGGCCTGACCGAGACGGAACTACCCGCGTTCCTCCCAGCGCCGCTCCAACGCCTGTATCGCCATGCCGGACGCTGGCCCGGCCCGAATCCGGAGGAGCACCTGCCGGACTCGCCCGGGATCTTCCAACAACAAGATGTGCTCGTACCCGCCGAGTCCCTGAGCCTTCATGACGGAACGGTCGAGTTCCTCAGCGAGAACCAGGACAGCTGGACATGCCGTGTCACCGCCGCCGGTCCAGCGGCGCCCGTCGTGCTGAGCAACGCCCACTGGATGTGGGACGACGGCTCGGAAGACGAATACACCCCGTTGACACCGTCTCTCGAACAGTTCCTTACGAGCTTCGTGCTCCAGGAAACGGTCTTCGGGTGCCGCAACCTCGCCACCGCCGACGAGCCGACGCCCCTGCCCGACCGGTCGGTCCCGCTCTGGCTGGACGGCTGGTACGTCTTCGAAGAACCCAGCCACAGCTTCTGGAGCGTTGACTCCGCGCTCGTCGCCGACATCAGCGGAACCCGCTGGGTCGGCTGGAACGGTCCGGACACGCCCGCAGCCGAGCTCGGCAAGCTGCAAACGATCCGAAGCTAGTGCCGTATCGGGCAACGTTGGCCCTGGGGGGTGGTCTGCGACGATGGGCTGCATGGACGAGGAAATCATTCCCATTCTTCGCGTCAAGGACGCTGCGGCGGCGGTTGCTTGGTACGAGCGACTGGGCTTCGCCAAGCAGTGGGAACACCGCTTCGAACCGGGGCTTCCCGCGTTCGTCGAGGTCGCCCGGGGCGGGGTGCGGTTGTTCTTGTCGGAGCACCGGGGCGACGCCCGCCCCGACACGTTGGTCTACCTCCGCATTCGTGATGTCGAGGCCATCGCTTCCGAGTTCGGTGTGCAGGCGAAGGACGCTCCGTGGGCGCGTGAGATCGAGCTGCGCGACCCCGACGGCAACCGGCTGCGGATCGGCACGCCGACGGAATGACACTCGCTGGCAGCGCACGGCGGGGAAGGTGTGCTGGTGGCTGAGCCAGTACGCGTCCGCGAGATCGACGACGAGGGGAAACGGCTGCTGCGGATCATCCGCCGGGGCAGCGGGTCGGTGGTGACCTGGAGGCGGACTCAGATGGTACTGCTGTCCGCGCAGGGCATGCCTGTGCCGAAGATCGCCGAGGTGACGTTCACCAGCGCCGACCGGGTCCGGGACGTGACCCACAACTTCAACGCCGACGGCTTCGGCTCCCTCCACCCCAGGTACAAGGGCGGGAGGCCGACAACGTTCACGCTGCCCGGGCGGCGCGAGACCAAGAAGACCGCCAAGTCCAGGCCGGCCGAGCACGGCCTGCCGTTCTCGACCCGGAGCCTGGCCAAGTCGGCCGACTCTTCCTGGTCGCCGAGGGGGTGGTCGACGACATCAGCCACGAGGGCCCACGCAGCCTGCTCCGCGAGGATGGCGTGTCCTTTCGAACGCATAAAGACCTGGAAAAGGCCTCTCGCGACCCCGAGGACGGCGAGCCCGGCGTCGCCTTCCACCTGGACGGGTTCGGGCCGCTCGACCTCCAGCCCCACCCCGGCCGGCAGTGGGCCGAACTCGGCGGGAAGCACCAGCACCCCGGCCGGGAACCCGGGCCCGGCAGGCGGGCAACCTGCACCCGCCCGCACGGGGTGAGGCGCCTGTTCGCACCTACGGCCCGGGCAAGGACAAGCTTCTGCGGCCATATCGAGCCGAGGAAGGGCCGGACGAGGTTTCTGGAGTTCTGCCGCTGCCTGCGCAGCCTCCACCCGCCCAAGACGCGCATCACGATCGTGATCGACACCTTCTTCCCTCACCCGACCACGAAGAAGGACACCCGGGTCGGCGGCTGGGCCGCGGTCAACAACGTCGAGCTCGCCCACACACCGGCCAACAGCGCCTGGCTCAACCGCGTAGAGGCCCCGTTCACCGCCCTGCGCCACTTCGCGCTGGACGGCACCGACCACGCCGGCCACAAGGAACAGGGCAGCATGATCCGCCGCTGCATCATTCGGTGGAACGAGCACTCCTCCGATCAGTGCCTTCGCAAGGTCGTGATCAGGGCGAACCTTGCCTGATCGGGAAGCGTTGTGCTCCTCCTTCCAGGCCGGGAGTTCGGCCTGGCCGGGCTCGCGGCGGTGCGGGATGACCAGGCCGGTGCTCCGGTAGCCGTCGTCCTTGATCGCTGCGATCCTGCCGACGGCGTCTTTCGCACCGGGCAGTTGCCACGCCTTGCAGTCGTTGCGGTTGCCGGGCACGGGCCGGCCGACAGCGACGACGATCCGGGGGTCGGCGTCGATGACGGCCCGGTGACTGGTCGAGTACCGGTAGCTCTTCGACTGCTCGGCGACGGTGCGGTCACGCGTGGGCACCGGGGTGCCGTCCACGATCAGCACGGTGTCCCTGCAAAACCGCTTGCGGGGCTGTGGTGCCGGCAATGGCCCAAGGTGGTCGACGACGCGGTCGGCGGTCGGCTTCGAGATGCCGAACAGCGGGGCGAGTTGCCGCAAGGTGGGATTCGGGCGCCGGTACGCGGCACCCAGCAGAACCCTGCTCTCCGTAGGCAGGCTCCATGGCCGGCCCTTGCGGACGGGGTCGCGCCTTCACGTCGCAGCGCGGTGATCAGCCTGCCGGACCGATGCGGGCTCAGCCCGGTGAACGGAGCTGTCCAGGACGGCTCCGAAGCCGTGATCACACCGGCCACAGCAAGATCATCCCACTCGGGGCCTTCATTGAGGTCGAATCTTGAGCACAAGCTGTGGGACCGTGAGCGGCTGGAGTGCGGATGCGACGCGATGAGGGGGCACGGTGGCCAAGGTCAATATCAGTCTCGACGCCGAACTCGTGGTGGAAGTGATGGTCCTGGCGGGGATCGGATCGCCCCAGGACGCGATCGAGGCGATCGTGCGGGACTACATCGCCCGTGGCCACCGTACGGAGGCCCGCACCGAGCTCAAGGACCAAAGTCTGCGCGAGCTCGACGTCAAGCCGCAGGAGCCGCAAGGCTGAGCCCTGCCCCGTGCCGCCGCCCGCCGCCGGGCGACGCATCCGGGAGTCCGCGTTCCCGCAACCGTCGGAGGCACTGCCCTGGCGGAGGAGCGTATCGGGTTCTGCCTGCAATACGAGCCGCTCGGGCCGAAACCCGCGAGCACGTCTGGAACGTGGCCAGGAATGCGGCTCCGGATGCCGCGGGGCAGGTGCTCGTGGGCCTGGACAGGGTGCTCGTGTCGACCCGCTCCGAGGGACAGGACGCCACCGCGACCTGGAGGAAGACCTTCGGGCATCACCCTTTGACGGCCTTCGTCGGCCACGGAAGCGGCGGGAGCGGGGAGTCGGCGGCCGACCCGGCTCAGGCCCGGCAACACAGGCGGCAGCACCGCCGCCGACCCGGACGGCCGAAACGGCCCGCCGAAGAAACCGACGGACCGTCACGAAAGATCGAGGTCGGGTTCACCCGGAGAAGGTTTACCCGGGAAACCCGCCCTTGATCCGTCGAGGGAGCCCACCACGGCCACCGCCCCGCACAGCGCGCTCCGCTCAGCCCGGCCCGCGGCCGTCGTCGGCCGGCAGTCGGGCGCTCTCGTCGTGAGCAGCGGGCACGGCCTGCTGATGCCGACCCGCACCGTGGCCCTGCGGCGTGCCGGGAGGGGCCCTCCCTCCGGCGTCTCAGCCGCGGGCCACGCTTCGCAGCCAGCCGTCCGGGGCCGGGGCCCGCCCCGTGTGGATGTCCAGCAGCGCGTCGCGCAGGGCGAGCGTCACCGGACCTGCCTTCCCCTCCCCCACCTGCCAGCTCTCCTCTCCGTCGAGTACGAGCCCAACAGGTGTGACCACCGCGGCCGTTCCGCAGGCGAAGGTCTCGGTGAGCGACCCGTCCCTGCTGCCCCGCCGCCACTGGTCGACGGTGACACCCTCCTCGGACACCGGGATGCCGAGCCGGTCGGCCAGCACCATGACCGAATCACGCGTGATGCCGGGGAGCAGTGTGCCCGAGCACGGTGGGGTGACAAGCCGCGCCTCCGGGCCGGTTCCGAAGACGAAGAACAGGTTCATCGCCCCCAACTCCTCGACCCAGCGGCGCTCTGCGGCATCGAGCCACACGACTTGTTGGCCGCCTTCCCGCACGGCCTGTTCCTGGGCCAGGTAGGCGGGGGCGTAGTTGCCCCCGAACTTCACGTCGCCGGTGCCTCCTGAAACGGCCCTTACGTATTCCCTGCCGATCCGGACCGTGACGGCGTCCACCGTGCCGGAGAAGAAGCCCCGGGTGACAAAAGCGATCAACAGAAAGGTGTACGTCCGTGCGGGCCTCGGCACCAGGTTCGCCTCACTGGCGAACAGCAGCGGGCGCAGGTAGAGGCTCAGCGCCGGGTCGTCGGGCAGGTCATCCTGATCCACGGCGAGAAGGAGGTCGAGCGCCTCCAGGAATGCCCCGTCGGGCAGCGGCGGAATGGCGAGGCGCTCGGCCGATCGGGCGAAACGCGCGGAATGATCGGCCGGACGGAAGACCTCCACCGTCCCGTCGCCCCTGCGATAGGCCTTGAGCCCTTCGAAGACCGACTGCCCGTAGTGCAGTCCGACCGTGGCGGGCGAGAGGCTCAGATCGGCGAAGGGACCCAGCCCGAGCGGGGACCAGCCCTCTTCCGCGCTCCACTCGGCGGTGACCATGTGACGGGTGAAGCTCTCACCGAATTCGTGCGGCATGGAGTTCCTTCCGGAAGGTTCCGTTCAGCATTCGTACGGCGGCGCTCAGACGAGCGGCGCATAGAAGAAGGTGCGCCGCATGGAGAATGTTCCGCGAGGAGTCACGCTGAAGAAGTCAGCAAAATCCACGGAGACGTCCGAGCCGTTTCGTAATACGCCTTCGAACGTTCCATGGACAGCCACTTCCTGATCCTGCTCGATGATTTTCGTGATGGTGTGGCGACCGCTCTCTATGACGCGCTCGGACCGGTAGAAATGGGCGAGTTCGGAATGGTTCACCAGTGGGCCGTAGCCCGGGCGATGGTATTCGGCGGTCGGTTCGAAAAGGTCGAGCAGTCCTGATACGTCTCCCTCGTCCACCAGGTCGTAATACCTGCGGACCACTGTCGACGGGTCACCGGGCACGAGCGCACTCGGCTGCCGGGGCATGGGTACTCCTGTCTCTTCGTTCGGGATTCCAAGGAGGGAAGGAAACGGACTACTTCTCTTTGTCGTCGCCGTCCGGGCGCTTGATGCGCACGACGCCCTGGTCCAGGTCGACGCGGAACAGCGGATCCTCGCTGGGCCGGACGTCCTTGCGGGACCTCTCCTGCTCCATTGCGCGCTTCATGGCCTGGGTGGCCGGATCGAACTCCTGGAGCATCCCCGCAACCATCCCTTTCCGGTTGCGGTAGTAGATCCACCCCCTGGCCTCGGCCCACCGAAGGAGTCGATCCAGGAGGAAGAGGAGGACAATGGCGCCTACGCCGATCAGGATCACAATCATGGTGTTACTCATACGTGGTGAACGAATCTCCTGTCGGGCCAGTTCCGGCCCCGCCTCGGCCAACTCCCGTTCCTGGCTGCCCTTTTCGGCCAACTTTCCCTCCTGGAGACAACTGGCCGACAGCAATTGGGCTCTCGTTCGCTTTCAGGGGTGCAAGGGGACGGCGAGCGGCCCCGGCGGGGCCAGCAGACCGGGGCGGATGTCGTCGATGGAGGTGCAGCCCGTCAGCGCGAGGGCCAGGTCCAATTCGGCGAGCAGGCACCGCAGTACGTGGGTGACGCCCCGCTCCCCGTCCAGCGCGAGGCCGTACAGATAGGGCCTTCCGTACAGCACCGCGTCCGCGCCCAGGGCGAGGGCCTTCACCACGTCGGTGCCGGTCCTCACCCCGGAGTCCAGCAGCACCGGCACGGAGTCCCCGACCGCTGCCCGCACCGCGGGCAGCGCGTCGAGGGCCGCCACCGCCCCGTCGAGCTGCCGCCCTCCGTGGTTGGAGACGACGAGGCCGTCCACGCCGTGCTCCATCGCCAGCCGGGCGTCATCCGGATGCAGGATGCCCTTCAGCAGGATCGGAAGCCGGGTGAGGGAACGCAGCCACGCCAAGTCGTCCCAGGCGAGGGTGGGGTTGGCGAAGATGCGTGCCCAGTGGGCCACGACGGCGGCGTCGTCCGCGCCGTCCGGCAGACCGGCCCGGAACGCGGGGTCACTGGTGAAGTTGGCTGTCCCGGCTCCCTGCAGGAACGGCAGGTATCCGTGGTCGAGGTCCGCCGGGCGGTATCCGAAGGCCGGGGCGTCGACGGTGACGACGAGGGCCGTGTAGCCGGCCCCCTCGGCCCGGCGCACCAGTGACTCGGCGACCGTCCGGTCCGACGGCCAGTACAGCTGGAACCAGCGCGGCCGGTCCCCGGTGGCCTCGGCCACGTCCTCCAGCGTGTGCGACGCGGCGGTGGACAGCACGACCGGAACACCCGCCTCGGTGGCACCCCTGGCGGAGGCCAGCTCGCCCTCGGGATGCACCACGGTCTGTGCGCCGACCGGCGCAAGGAGCACCGGGCTCGGCAGGGTCTGCCCGAAGAGGGACACGGACAGGTCGCGCGCGGCGGTGTTGCGCAACATGCGCGGCAGCAGCCGCCACCGGTCGAACGCGACGCGGTTGGCGTCGCTCGTCGCGCCCGTTCCGGCGTTGCCGGACACATACCCGAAGGCGGTCGCCGTCAGCTCCCCGGCCGCCGCGTCCTCCAGGGTGGTCAGGTCCGTCGGCAACCGCGGTGTCCGGCCCCGGGAGCCATCCGTATAGATCGTACGCACCAGGTCGGCGGGGGCAGACCCCATGACGTCTCCTCTCGTGGTGTTCACAGGTGTCGGGTCACAACGGGGCGCGGTCGCCCCGTATCCGGTCGACGAGCAGTGGTGCGGCACCCGACTGCCGCTCCAGCAGGGCGAAGTGGCCGCCGGCCAGCACCTCGACGGACGACTCCGCGCTGGTGTGGTCGGCCCAGCCCCGCACTTGTCCGACGGTGTTCTTGGGGTCCGAGTCGCCGACGAGCACCGTGACGGGAATCGTCAGGACGGCGTCGGCGGGACAGTCGTAGTGACGCAGCGGCCGGTGGTCGGACCGCAGCAGGCGCAGCACCTCCCGTACCGTCTCCTCGTCCCGGAGCAGCGGTTCGGGGACGCCTCCCAAGCGCCTCAGCTCCTCGACGATCTCGCCGTCGGTGCAGGCGTCCAGGTCGCGTTCGCCCCAGTCGTGCGAGGGCGGCCGGGCTGCCGAGGCGAACAGCCGGACCGCCGCGCCGTGTTCGGCGAGGCGCCGGGCCGTTTCGAAGGCGGTGAGCGCCCCCATGCTGTGGCCGAGCAGGTGCAGCGGGCGATCGCGCCGTTCCGCGAGTGCCCCCGCGATCTCGTCGGCCAGTGCGCCGATGCCCTCGGCGCACGGCTCGGCGCGCCGTTCCTGGCGCCCGGGGTACTGGACTGCCAGCACCTCGATGTCGTCCGGCAGCGCCGCGGACAGCGGGACGAAGGCGTTCGCGGCTCCGCCCGCGTGCGGGAAGCACACCAGGCGAGCGGCGCCGTGCTTACCGGCCCGCAGAACCTTGAGGCAGCGGGGCGCGCGCCCGGTCGGTGCCTGAGCGGGCGGCGCGGTGCGGCCGGGTGCGTGCGTGGTGATGCGGTCGGTCATGCTCCGTGCTCCCCGTCCTGCGGCGCGGCGCCGTCGGTGCTCAGCTGTTCCCTGAGGTGGACCACGAGTTCGGTCGGTGTCGGCCAGTCGTAGATGAAGGTGGCGGGCACCTTCACCCCGGTCGCCGCGGCGATCCGGTTGCGCAGTTCCACCGCGGTCAACGAGTCGAACCCGATCAGTTCGAAGGGGCCGTGCGGGTCGATCGCCGCGGTTGAGGCATGGCCCAGGACTCCCGCGGTCTCCCGGCGCACCGCCTCCAGGAGGTCGTCGCCGGCCGGCGCTTCGGCGCCGGCCTCGGGCTCCGCACCCGGCGCGGTGCCGGGGAGCAGGTCGCGCAGCACGGACCGGACGTTGCCGGTGGCGCCTCGGGCGCCCAGCGCATCCAGGTCCCACTGCGCGGCGACGGCCACCGCCCGGTCGCGGCGGACCGCGGTGTCGAACAGCTCCAGTCCCTGCTTGGCGGAGAGCGGGGCCACGCCCGTGCGCGCCATGCGGGCGATGTCGGCGTCGGTGAGCCCGGCCCCCATGCCGCCCTCGCCCTCCCACAGGCCCCAGACCAGGGACACCGCGGGGCGGCCCGTCGCGCGCCGGTGCTCGGCCAGCCCGTCGAGGAAGGCGTTGCCCGCCGCGTACCCGCCCTGTCCGGCGGAGCCCAGCGTGCCTGCCAGGGAGGAGAAGAGGACGAACCGGGAGAGCCCGAACTCCTCGGTGAGCTCGTGCAGGTTGAGCGCGGCGTCCACCTTGGGCCGCAGCGTCCTGGTCAGCTTCCGTGGCGTCAGCGTGCCCAGGATTCCGTCGTCGAGGACGCCTGCCGCGTGGACGACGCCGCCCACCCGGATGCCGTCGGCCGCCAGTGCGTCCAGGGCGGTGGCGAGCGCCTGCCGGTCCGCGGCGTCACAGGCCACGGTGTGCACCTCGGCCCCGAGGCCGCGCAGTTCGTCGACAGCGGCGAACGCCCCGTCCCCCCGGGCCGGGACGCGCCGGCCCATCAGGACGAACTGCCGTACCCCGTGCTCGGCGGCGAGGTGCCGGGCGACCAGTCCCCCCAGCCAGCCGAATCCGCCGGTGACCAGGACGGCCCGGGAGACGTCCCAGGGTTCCTCGTCGGCCGCCACCGGGTCGAGGACGACCTTGCCGGTGTGCCGGGCCTCGCTGAGGAAGCGGAAGGCCTCGGGGGCGTGGCGCACGTCCCAGGCCGATACGCGCGGCGGTTCGAGCGCGCCCTGCTCGAAGAGGCCGAGCAAGGTGTCGAGCATCTGGCGGATGCGCTCGGGGCCCGGCTCCCTGACGTCGTAGGCACGGTAGTCGACTCCTGGGTGGGCCGCCGCCACGTCGGCCGGGTCGCGCCGGTCGGTCTTGCCCATCTCCAGGAACCGGCCGCCGCGCGGGAGCAGTCGCAGGGACGCGTCGGTGTACTCCCCGGCCAGGGAGTTGAGTACCACGTCGACGCCGCGGCCGCCGGTGCGGTCGAGGAACTGCCCCTCGAAGGCGAGGGACCTGGAGGAGGCGATGCGGTCGTCGGGGAGCCCCGCGGCACGGAGCACGTCCCACTTCGCGGGGCTCGCCGTGGCATACGCCTCGGCCCCCAGGTGGCGGGCGAGTTGCAGGGCGGCCGTGCCGACACCGCCCGTTCCCGCGTGGACGAGTACCGACTCGCCCGCGCGCAGGCCCGCCAGGTCCACCAGGCCGTGGTACGCGGTCAGGTAGGCCACCGGGACGGCGGCGGCCTGCTGGAAGGACCAGCCGCGCGGCACCCGGCACACCATGCGGTGGTCGGTCACCGAGGTCGGCCCGACGCCGGAGAACAGTCCCATGACGGGGTCGCCCGGGCGCAGGCCGGTGACGCCCGGCCCCACTTCCAGGACGACTCCCGCGCCCTCGCCGCCCTGCCCGGGGTCGGACGCGGACACGTCGACGGACGGCGGGATCACGCCGAGGGCCAGCAGCACGTCACGGAAGTTGAGGCCCGCCGCGCGCATGCGCACCCGGATCTGCCCCTCGCCCAGCGGGGCGGCGGCCTCCGGCCAGGGTTCCAGGGCCAGCCGGTCCAAGGATCCCTTGGCCACGTAGTCCAGCCGCCAGTGCGGGGTGCCGGGCGGCGGGACGAGGCCCGTACCGGCGGCCGTCCCGATGAGCGCGGGCCGGTAGCCGGTGCCGCCGCGCAGCGCGAGCTGCGGCTCGCCCGTCGCGAGGGCCGCGGGCAGGGCCCGGCGCGCCTCGGCGGTGCCGTCCTCGTCGATCAGCACGAAACGTTCGGGGTGCTCGGTCTGGGCCGAGCGGATCAGGCCCCAGACGGCGCGGTGGGCGAGGTCGCCGGGGTGCTGCTCGCCGTCGACGGCCACGGCGCCCCGGGTGAGGACCACCAACCGTGTGCGGGCGAACCTGTGGTCGGAAAGCAGGAGCTGGACGGCGGACAGCACCTCTTCCAGCCCCTGGTGGACGGCCTCCGCGTCCGAGGGCGCACCGGAGGCGGTGGCGGCGGTCCGGTCCTCGGGCACGCGGCAGACGAACCAGGCAGTGTCGGGAGCCGTTTCTCCGGGGGCGAGGCCTGCCGCGAGAGCCGCCGGGTTCGTGTCCCGGTCCGGCGGGGGCTCCTCCCCGGGCGTCGCCACGGGCAGCTCCGGCAGGGCCGTCCAGGCGGGGACGAGCAGGCCGTCCTCGGCGACGGCCGCTCCCGTCCCGGTGTCCACCGGGCGCGCAGGACGCAGCGCGAGCGAGGCGATCGAAAGGACCGGCGCCCCGTCGAGGTCCGCCACCTGGACGGAGACGGCGTGCGGTCCTGCGGGGGCCAGCCTGACGCGTGCCCGGGCGCGGGCAGCACCGTGGACACGCACTCCGCCCCAGGCGTACGGGAGTTTTCGGGGTCCTTCCACCCCCCGGCCCGCCGGCAGTCCGAGGGCGATCGGGTGGAGCGCCGCGTCCAGCAGGGCGGGGTGCAGGGGGTACGCGCCGGGGCGCGTCCGCATCCCCTCGGGGAGCGCGACCTCGGCGAAGACCTCCTGTCCGCGCCGCCACACCGCCTGAACTCCGCGGAACACCGGTCCGTACCCGAGGCCCTGGGCGGCGAGACCGTCGTACAGCTCGGCGGGCGTCGCTCCCACGGGTTCGGCGTCCTGCGGGGGCCACTCCACCAGGCCGTCCGGGCCGTCCCGATCGGTGCTGGCGACCGTGCCGTGGGCGTGGCGCGTCCACGGCTGCGGTCCGTCGGCGTCCTGTTCGCGGGCGTGGACGGTGAGGGCCCGGCTGCCCGACGCGTCGGGGGCCGCGAGGAACACCCTCAGTTCGATCTCCCCCTCCTCGGGCACGACCAGCGGTGCCTGCAGGACGAGTTCCTCCACCAGGTCGCACCCCGCCTCACGCGCGGTCCGCTCCGCCAGGTCGAGCAGCGCGGTGCCGGGCACGACGACCTCGTGGGCCACCCGGTGATCGGCCAGCCAGGGGTGCGCGGCGACGGACAGGCGGCCGGTGAGCAACAGCCCCTCGGGTTCCGGGACCTCGACGGACGCGGTGAGCACCGGATGATCGAGTCCGTCGACCCCGGATGCGCCGGTGGCGCCGGACGGGACGCGGCCCCGGATCCAGTACGGTTCGCGCTGGAAGGCGTAGGCGGGCAGCGGCACCCTGCGGGTCCCGCGGCCCGCGAAGACGGCACCCCAGTCGACGTCGCCGCCGCAGGCGTGCAGACGGGATACGGCGGTCAGCACGGCAGTGGTCTCCGGCTGCCGTCGCCGCAGCACCGGGATCGACGTACGCCCCGGAGCGCTTTCGGGGCGCGTACCGGCGCCTTCGGCCGTCCGCTCCTCGTCGGCGAGGCATGCCGCGGCCAGGGCGGCGAGGTCGCCCGAGGGCCCCACGTCGAGGAAACGGGTGCAGCCCAGGGCCGCGAGGCTGTGCACGCCGTCCTCGAAGCGAACGGTGTGTCGCGCGTGGCGCACCCAGTACTCCGGATCGGTCAGTTCACCGGGCTCGGCGAGCCTGCCCGTCAGGTCCGACACGACCGTGATCCGCGGTTCGTGGTAGGTGACGCGCGCGGCGACCGCGCGGAATTCGGACAGCGCCGGTTCCATGAGCGGGGAGTGGAAGGCGTGGCTGACGGGCAGCCACGTCGCCCGGCCGCCGTCCGCCTCGAAGTTCTCGACGAGGGCGGCGAGCGTCTCCCGGTGGCCGGAGACGACGGTGGCGGCGGGCCCGTTCACCGCGGCGACCGCGGCTCTTGCCTCATGGCCCGCCAGCAGTTCGGCGGCTTGTTCCTCGGAGGTGCGCAGGGCCACCATCGCGCCGCCCGGCGGCAGTTGCTGCATCAGGCGGCCTCGGGAGGCAACCAGCCGCGCGGCGTCGTCGAGCGAGAGGACACCGGCGACGTGGACGGCCGCGAGTGCGCCGACCGAGTGCCCCAGCACGGCGTCGGGGCTGATCCCCCAGCTCTCCAGGAGCCGGTACAGCGCGACTTCACAGGCGAAGAGGGCGGGCTGGGTGTATTCCGTGCGGTCGAGCGGGCGAACCCCGTCGGATCCCTCCGGCGCGAGGACCACCTCGCTGAGCGGCCGCTCCAGGTGGGCGT
Organism: Streptomyces sp. NPDC006435; assembly: GCF_040612315.1. Taxonomy (NCBI): domain Bacteria; kingdom Bacillati; phylum Actinomycetota; class Actinomycetes; order Kitasatosporales; family Streptomycetaceae; genus Streptomyces; species Streptomyces sp. NPDC006435. The sequence continues at coordinate 7,670 of NZ_JBEXPY010000051.1, read as the reverse complement.
CGAGCGCGGCGCACACCTGGGTGAACGCCTCTTCGTACACCGGGAAGAACCGGCGCAGTTCGTGTCCCGTCGCGGCGCGCTGGGAACCCTGGCCCGCGAAGAGGAACGCGGTCCTGCCCTCGGCGAGCGCCCCGGTGACCGCCGAGGGCGTCGGCGTGCCATCGGCCAGCGCACGGAGCTCCGCGAGGAGTTCGGTCCTGTCGTGGGCGAGGATCGCCGCGCGGTGGGCCAGGTGGCCGCGCCGGGCGGCCAGGGAGAACCCGGTGTCGGTGAGGTCCGCGGACGCGTCGGCGGACAGGTGGCCGTGGAGGCGGTCGGCCTGGGCACGCAGCGCGGAACGGCTGCTCGCGGACAGCAGGACGGGCACGACGGGCAGGGCCGCAGGTGCGCCGGCGGGTTCGGGAACCCGCGGCTCGGGGGCCTGTTCCAGGATCACGTGCGCGTTGGTGCCGCTGATGCCGAACGAGGACACGGCCGCCCTCCTGGGGTGGTCCCGCTCGGGCCAGGCGACGGATTCGGACAGCAGTTCCATCGTGCCGCTCGACCAGTCCACGTGCGGCGTCGGCTCGTTCGCGTACAGGGTCTTGGGCAGTACGCCATGGCGCATCGCGAGCACCATCTTGATGACACCGCCCACTCCCGCAGCCGCCTGGGCGTGTCCGATGTTCGACTTGAGGGAGCCCAGGTACAACGGCCGGTCCGCGCTCCGGGCCCGCCCGTAGGTGGCCTGCAGGGCGCGGGCCTCGATCGGGTCGCCCAGCGCGGTGCCCGTGCCGTGCGCCTCCACGGCGTCGACCTCGTCGCCCCGCACGCCCGCCGCGGCCAGGGCCTCCTCGATCAGCCGCTCCTGGGCGGTGCCGTTGGGCGCGGTCAGGCCATTGCTGGCGCCGTCCTGGTTGACGGCTGAGCCCCGGATCACGGCCAGCACCTCGTGGCCCCTGCTGCGGGCGTCCGAAAGCCGCTCCACCAGCAGCAGCCCGACTCCTTCGGCCCAGCCCGTGCCGTCGGCGTGCGCCGAGAAGGACTTGCACCGTCCGTCCCCGGCAAGACCGCGCTGCCTGCTGAACTCGACGAAGGGGGTCGGCGTCGCCATCACGGTCGCGCCTCCCACGAGGGCCGTCGAGCATTCGCCGCGGCGCAGCGACGCGACGGCGAGGTGCAGCGCCACCAAGGACGAGGAGCACGCCGTGTCCACGGTCAGGGCGGGCCCTTCGAGACCGTAGGTGTACGCCAGCCGCCCGGAGGCCACGCTGCCCGCGCTGCCGATGCTGAGGTATCCCTCGAACTCCTCGGGTGCCGGGGACAGACGCGACGCGTAGTCGTCGTACATCGTCCCCACGAACACCCCGGTGCGGCTGGAGCGCAGGGTCTTGGGATCGACGCCGGCGTCCTCGAACGCCTCCCACGCCGTCTCCAGGAGCAGTCGCTGCTGCGGGTCGATCGCCTGGGCCTCCCGCGGCGAGACGCCGAAGAAGCCGGCGTCGAACGACGCGACGTCGCGCAGGAAGCCGCCCTCCTTGACGTACGAGGTGCCGGGGGTGGCGGGGTCCTCGTCGTACAGGCCCGCCAGATCCCAGCCGCGGTCGGCCGGGAACGGGCCGACCGCGTCCCTCTCCTCGGTGACCAGCCGCCACAGGTCCTGGGGCGAACCGACCCCGCCGGGGAAGCGGCAGGCCATGCCGACGATCGCGATCGGCTCCGTGTCGCGTGCGGTGAGGCGCGCGTTGACGCCCTTGAGCCGCTCGTTCTCCTTCAGTGTCGCGCGCAGTGCTTCGACGACCTGGTCGTCGGATGTGGACGCCATCGTGTTTCTCCGTACTTCCCCGCCCGGGTGGGGCAGGACTCGGTCGGTTCGGGACTCGGCTCGGGTCGGGTCAGGATTCGCTGTCGCCCAATGCCAGGCGTACGAGATCGTCGGCGCTCAACTCGTCGAGGTGACTGGCCTCCTCGGGTGCCTCGCCGCCGTCAGTGCCCTGCGGGCCGGCGGCAGGTGTCGCGGGTTCGGCGGGGGTCTCGGGGCCGAGTTCGGAGCGCAGCCAGTCCGCGAGCGCCTCCGGTGTGGGCCGTTCGAAGACGAGCGTCGGCGGCAGTGCGGTGCCCGTTGCCCTGGACAGGCGGTTGCGCAGTTCCAGTGACATCAGGGAGTCGAAGCCGAGGTCCTGGAAGCGGCGCCCCGCCGTGACCGTGTCCCGGTCGCTGTGGCCGAGGACGGCCGCTGCCTCGGTCCGTACCGTTTCGAGCAGGACGTGACGGCGCTCCCCGTACGGCACCCTGGCCAGGCGCTCGCGCAGGGCGTCGGCGGGGGCCGCGGTGGTCCTTCCCGGCCCGTCGCGCAGTGTCCGCGTCGCGAACGGGGCCAGGGCGTGCAGGACGGCCGGGGCCGTGTCCGGGTCCAGCGCCGTCGGGTCGATCCGGGCGGCGGCCAGTTCGGGCGCACGCGTGGCGCAGGCCGCGTCGAACAGCGCCAGTCCCTGCTCGACGGTGAGGGGCAGCACGCCGGAGCGTGCCAGGCGTCTGAGGTCGGCGTCGCCCAGTCCCGAGGTCATGGCGCCCTCCGTCTCCCACAGGCCCCATGCCAGGGACAGCGCGGGCAGCCCTTCGGCGTGGCGCACCCGTGCGAGGGCGTCCAGGAAGGCGTTGGCCGCCGCGTAGTTGCCCTGCCCGGGGGTGCCGAGCATGCCCGAGACGGAGGAGAAGAGGACGAACGCGGTCAGGTCCATGCCGCGGGTGAGCTCGTGCAGATGGGTCGCGGCGTCCACCTTGGGCCGCAGCACCCGGTCGAGTCGCTCGGGGGTCAGCGCGTCCAGCACGGCGTCGTCGAGCAGGCCGGCCGCGTGCACCACACCGGTCAACGGGTGTTCGCCGGGGATGGCGGCCAGGACGCCGGCCAGCGCGTCGCGATCCGCGCTGTCGCACGCCACGACGGTCACCCGGGCGCCCGCCGTGCTCAGTTCCGCGACGAGGTCGGCGGCGCCCGGGGTGTCGGGTCCGCGTCGGCCGGTCAGCAGCAGCCGCCGTACGCCGTGCACGGTCACCAGGTGCCGTGCGACGAGACGGCCCAGGCTGCCCAGGCCGCCGGTGATCAGGACGTGGCTCCGTTCGTCGAACGGCGCGGTGGCGTCGGACACGGCGGGCGCCTCGCGCAGCGCCGGTGCGAACACGGTGGTGCCGCGCAGCGCGAGCTGGTCGTCGCCGAGGCGCAGGGCCGCGGCGAGCGTACGTGCGGCGTCCGGTCCCGAGTCGGTGTCGACGAGGGCGAAGCGTCCCGGGTGCTCGGCCCGGGCGGAGCGGATCAGGCCCCACGTCGGGGCCATGGCCGGGTCCGGGGTCTCGTGCTCGCCGACCGCGACGGCGCCCTCGGTGACGAGGACGAGCCGCGATCCCGCGAGGCGCCCGTCGGCGATCCAGTGCTGGGCCAGGTCCAGCGTCGCGTGCGCGTCGCGTGCGGCGGCCTGCGCGGGGGTCGCCGTGCCCGTGTCGGGCTTGCCGGTGCCGATGGCGACGACCGTGGCGGGCACCTGCTCCCCCTCGTCGAGGGCGCGTTGCAGTCCCGCCAGGTCGCGGTGGGTGCGCACGGTCGTTCCGGTGGCCCGTACCGCGTCGGCGAGTTCGGCGGTGCCGGTTCCCAGGACGGCCCAGGGGCCCGCGAGGTCCGGCCCGGCGCTCTTCGCGGTACGTTCGCGCCGCGCCCACTCCAACGTGAGCAGCGCGCCCTCCCGCGCCAGGAGGTCCGGGTCCCCGGTCCGCGCCGGGAGTTCACGCACGATCAGGGTGTCGGCCGTGAGAACGGGGGCGCCGGTGCCGTCGGTGACGAGAAGCTCGTACGCGTCGCGCTCGCGTCGGCGCAGGCGCACCCGCAGTTCGGTCGCGCCGCTCCGGTGCAGCACCACGCCGTTCCAGGCGAACGGCACGACGAGCCGGGTGTCGTCGTCATCGGCGCCGACGAGCAGGGTGTGGAGCGCTGCGTCCAGGGCGGCCGGGTGCAGCAGGTGCCCCTCGCCGCCCGCGCCGGCCGCCTCGGGCAGCGCGACCTCCGCGTACAGGTCGTCGCCGCTGTGCCAGGCGGCGCGCAGCCCCTGGAAGGCGGGGCCGTATCCGTAGCCTCGCCGGGACAACCCGGCGTAGAGGCCGTCCAGCGGGACGGCCGGCGCCTCTCGGGGCGGCCATTCCGTCAAGTCGTCGGGTTCGTCCGGGAGTCGGCCGTCCAGTGTGCCGGCGGCATGGCGCACCCAGGCGTCGTCCGGCGCGTCGTCGGGCCGGGTGTACAGGACCAGGCCGCGGGTGTCGTCGTCGCCGGGGGCGCCCACCATGACCTGCACGGCGGTGCGCCCGGTCAGTGCGATCGGCTGCTCCAGGGTCAGGTCGGCGACCCGCGCCGCGCCCGTCCGCCGCGCCGCGTACAGAGCGAGTTCGGCGACGGCCGCGCCGGGCAGCAGCATCCGGTCCCGCACGGTGTGCTCGGCGGGCCAGGAGCCTGGCCCGGCGGTGATGTGCCCGTTCAGCAGCCAGCCGCTGCCGTCCGCCAGCCGGATGGAGTCCCCCAGCAACGGGTGGCCGCCGGGGCGCGGGGCGGAGGTGGTGTCGGGTGCGGTGAGCCAGTAGCTGCGGCGCTGATAGGCATACGTCGGCAGGGGCACGGCCCGGCCGTCGGGGAAGAAGCCGCTCCAGTCGACGGCCGCTCCGTTGACGTGGGCCTGTGCCAGTGCCGTCAGAGCCGTACGGGCCTCCGGCTGGTTCCGCCGCAGCAGCGGTACCGCCACGGCCCGCCGGTCGCCGTCATCGGCCAGCACGGAGTGGACCATGGCGCTGAGCACCCCGTCGGGTCCGAGCTCGACGTAGGTGTCGACGCCGTCGTCCGCCAGGTGGCGCACTCCGTCGGAGAACCGCACGGTGCCGCGCAGTTGGCCGACCCAGTACTCCGGGTCGGTCAACTCGTCCGCCGTGGCGATCTTGCCCGTCACGTTGGAGACGACGGAGATGGTCGGTGCGCGGAAGTCGACCCGGGAGGCGGCGTCGCGGAACGCGTCCAGTACGCCGTCCATGTGGGGCGAGTGGAAGGCGTGGCTGACGCGCAGACGCCCGGTCCGCCGCCCCTCGGCCCGCCAGTGCGCCTCCACTTCGGCGACGGCCTCCTTGTCACCGGAGACCACGACCGCGCGCGGCCCGTTGACCGCGGCGATCACGACCGGGCCCGTGCGGCCCACGAGGGTGGGGGCGACCTCGTCCTCGGTGGCCTGGATCGCGGCCATCGCGCCGCCGCGGGTGGCGGAGTGCATCAGCCGGCCGCGGGCGGCCACGAGCGCGCAGGCGTCGTCGAGCGCCATGACCCCGGCGACGTGGGCCGCGGCCAGTTCGCCGACCGAGTGGCCCAGCAGGTGGTCGGGGGCCGCGCCGCGGCGTTCCAGCAGCCGGAACAGAGCGACCTGGAGGGCGAACAGGGCGGGCTGGGTGTACCGCGTCTCGTCGAGCAGCGCGGCCCGCGGGGTCTCCGGGTCCGCGAAGAGCAGCTCCTTGAGCGGCACGTCCAGGTGGGGGTCCATGTGTGCGCACACCGCGTCGAGCGCCGCCGCGAACGCCGGGTACGTCCCGTACAGTTCACGCCCCATGCCCGGTCGCTGGCTGCCCTGCCCGGTGAAGAGGAAGGCTGTCTTGCCCGGGCCGTCGGCGCTGCCCGTCACCAGGTTGGCGGCCGTTGTCCCCGCGGCGAGGGCATCGAGGCCCTGCCGCAGGTCTTCGGGGTCCGAGGCGATGACCACGGCCCGGTCCGTGAGCACCGAACGGGTCGTGGCCAGCGCGTAGCCGGTGTCCAGGTGCCCGGGTCCCAGGCGCGCCGCGCCGTCGCCGTCCCCGGTCAGGGCGCGCAGTTCTGCGGCCTGGGCCTGCAGTGCCTCGGTGCCCCGGGCGGAGACCACCCACGGCAGCAGGCCCGGCACCGCCGTGTCCCGGGGGGCCTCGGGCCCGGCCGCGGGCGGCTGCTCGACGATGACGTGGGCGTTGGTGCCGCTGATGCCGAACGAGGAGATTCCGGCCCGGCGCGGACGGTCGCCCTCGGGCCACGGCACCGGCTCGGTCAGCAGCGCCACCGTGCCCGCGCTCCAGTCGACGTGGGTGGTGGGCCGGTCGGCGTGCAGGGTGCGGGGCAGGGTCCCGTGCCGCAGCGCCATCACCATCTTGATGACGCCGCCGACACCGGCGGCCGCCTGGGCGTGCCCGATGTTGGACTTCAGCGTGCCCAGGCGGAGCGGCTGTCCGGCCTGCCGCGCCCGCCCGTACGTGGCGAACAGGGCCTGGACCTCGATGGGGTCGCCGAGCCTGGTCCCCGTTCCGTGCGCCTCCACGGCGTCGATGTCGGAGGCGGCGAGGCCGGCGTCGGCCAGGGCGTCGCGGATCACCCGTTCCTGGGAGGGACCGTTGGGGGCGGTCAGTCCGTTGCTGGCGCCGTCCTGGTTGACCGCCGAGCCGCGGACGACCGCGAGCACCTCGTGTCCCGAGCGGCGCGCGTCGGAGAGCCGCTCCAGGAGCAGCACGCCCACGCCCTCGCTCCACGCGGTGCCGTCGGCGGCGTCCGAGAACGCCTTGCAGCGCCCGTCGGGGGCCAGGCCGCGCTGACGGCTGAACTCGATGTACGTGTTCGGCGCGGCCATGACCGTGACGCCTCCCGCGAGCGCGAGGTCGCACTCGCCCCTGCGCAGGGCCTGTGCGGCCAGGTGCAGCGAGACCAGGGACGAGGAGCAGGCGGTGTCCACCGTGATGGCGGGCCCTTGCAGGCCCAGCGTGTAGGACACCCGGCCGGACACGACGCTCGGGGCGCTGCCGATGAACCGGTACGCCTCCACGCTCTCCGGTGTGGTCTGCAGGCGCGAGGTGTAGTCGCTGTACATCACGCCGCTGAAGACTCCGGTACGGGTGCCGCGCAGCGCCGTGGGGGCGATGCCCGCGCTCTCGACCGCCTCCCAGCTGGTCTCCAGCAGGAGCCGTTGCTGGGGGTCCATGCCCGTGGCCTCGCGGGGGCTGATGCCGAAGAACTCCGCGTCGAACCGGTCGGCGTCGTACAGGAATCCGCCGTGCCGCGTGTAGGACTTGCCCGCCCGCTGGGGGTCGGGGTCGTAGAGGTCGTCGACGTTCCAGCCGCGGTTCTCGGGGAAGGGGCCGATCGCGTCGGTGCCGTCGCCGACCAGTTTCCACAGATCCTGCGGTGAGCGCACGTCCCCGGGGTAGCGGCACGCCATGCCGACGATGACGATCGGGTCGTCGTCCTGCGGTGCGGGGCGCGACAGGGCAGGGGTGTGCTCCTCGGGGAGTGGCTCGGGCTGTCCGGACAGCCCGGCGATCTCCGCCATCAGGTGGTCGGTGAGAGCGGCGGGGGTGGGGTGGTCGAAGACGGCGGTGGACGTCAACCGGACGCCGGTCGCCGTCCGCAGGCGGCCGCGCAGTTCGAGGCCGGCCAGCGAGTCGAGGCCCAGCGCTTGGAACGTCGCTTCGGTGTCGAGCGCCGTCCCGTCCTCCAGCCCCAGCACCGTGGCGAGGCTGTCGCGCAACAGCCGTGCGACCGTCCGCCGGCGTTCGGCGTCCGGCAGCCGGGCCACGTCGTCCAGCCAGCCGCCCGTGCCCGCGGCTCCTTCGGCCGCCGGGGCGGCGCGGCCGCGCCCGGGGCGCGCCAGGCCGTGCAG
>NZ_JBEXPY010000050.1:0-55053 GCF_040612315.1 Streptomyces sp. NPDC006435 | reverse complement strand
CCGACCTCGGGCGCCTGGAGGGCGACCTGCTGGTGCTCGGCGCCGGCGGCAAGATGGGCCCCAGCCTGTGCAAGCTGGCCCGCCGGGCGCTGGACGCCGCCGGCCGCACCGACGTGACCGTGTACGCGGTCTCCCGCTGGTCCGACAAGGCCGCGGCCGACGAACTGGAGGCCGCCGGCATCTCCACCGTCGCCTTCGACCTGATGGACCCGGCCGCCGACCTGGCCGCACTGCCGGACGCCGGGAACGTCGTCTTCATGGTCGGCGCCAAATTCGGCTCCGCCGGGGCGCCCTCGCACGCCTGGGCGGTGAACGCCGCCATGCCCGACCGGGTCACACGCCGCTGGCCACGGGCGCGGATCGCCGCGTTCTCCACCGGCAACGTGTACCCACTGGTTCCGGCCGCCTCGGGCGGCTGCACCGAGAGCGACCCCATCGGTCCGGTCGGCGAATACGCCATGTCCTGCCTGGGCCGCGAACGGATCTTCGACCACGCCGCCCTGACCCGCGGCACCAGGGTCGCCAACATCCGCCTCAACTACGCCGTCGACCTCCGCTACGGCGTCCTCGCCGACATCGCCCACCGGGTACACACCGGCGAACCCGTCGACGTGACAACCGGCCACGCCAACGTGGTGTGGCAGGGATACGCCAACGAAGTCGCCCTGCGCTCCCTCCTCCACGCCACCGACAACTCGGCATTCACCCTCAACCTCACCGGCCCCGAAACCGCCTCGGTACGCCGGCTCGCCCAATGGTTCGGCGAGGAGTTCAACCGGGAACCGGTCATCACCGGCGAAGAGGCACCCACCGCACTGCTCTCCGACGCAAGCCTCTGCCACGCACTGTTCGGCTACCCGGACATCCCCCTGCGCACCCTCGTCGAATGGCAGGCCGACTGGCTGCGCCGCGGGCTGCCGCTGTCCGGCAAGCCCACCAAGTTCCAGGTCCGTGACGGAAGGTTCTGATCCACCCCATGTCCACTCCCTCCCTCCTGTCCGGCCCCCCTTCCGGCACTCCCTCCGGCGCCCCTTCCGGTGCTCCCTCCGATGCCCTGGACGTGCTCGCCCGCGGTGCCGTGATCCCCGCGCACCCGCTGGCGCTGCACGACGACGGCTCCTTCGACGAGCGCCGGCAGCGCGCGCTGACCCGCTACTACCTCGCGTCGGGGGCGGGCGGGGTCGCCGTCGCCGTGCACACCACCCAGTTCGAGATCCGCGAGCCGGAGGTCGGACTGTTCCGACCGGTCCTGGAGCTGGCGGCCGAGACGATCGACGCCGAGGCCGGCCGCCCGTTCGTCAAGGTCGCCGGGGCCTGCGGATACACCGCGCAGGCCGTCGCGGAGGCCGAGACCGCGGCCTCGCTCGGCTACGACGCGGTGCTGCTGAGCCCCGCCGTGCCCGGCGCGGACGAGAAGGGGCTGCTGGACCGGGCGCGGGCGGTCGGGGAGGTGCTGCCGGTGATCGGCTTCTACCTCCAGGAGGCCGTCGGCGGGCGCTATCTGTCGCCCGGCTTCTGGTCGGCGTTCACCGACCTGCCGAACACTGCCGCCGTCAAGATCGCCCCGTTCGACCGCTACCGGACCGCCGACGTCGTCCGGGCCGTGGCCGCCGCCGACCGCGCCGCCGAGGTGGCGCTGTACACCGGCAACGACGACGACATCATCGGCGACCTGCTCACCCCGTACGGCACGACGGACGACGGGCCCCGCTGGTTCGCGGGCGGTCTGCTCGGCCAGTGGGCCGTGTGGACGAGCTCCGCGGTGACGCTCCTCGACGACATCCGAAAGGCCCGCGGCGGGGACCACGACGCCATGGTGCGCTGCCTGGGCCGCCGCCCGGAGCTGACCGACGCCAACAGCGCGGTGTTCGACGTGCGCGGCGCGTTCCGCGGCTGCATCGCCGGGGTCCACGAGGTGCTGCGCCGGCAGGGCCTGCTGGCGAACATCCGGTGCCTGGACCCGGCCGAGACGCTCTCCCCGGGACAGGCCGAGGAGATCGGCCGGGTGGCCGCGGCCTACCCCTGGCTGACCGACGACGCCTTCGTCGCGGAGCACCTCGATGCCTGGCTCTCCTGACCCGGCCGACCGGCCCCGGGTGGTCGTCGCCGTGCCGCCCGCGCTGCGCGCCCAGCTGTTCACCGCCGAGGTGTGGCGGGAGCTGGAGCGGGCGGCGGACCTGACGGTCCTGGACGAGCACCGCGACCGGGCGGCGGTGGCGGCGGCGCTGCCCGGCGCCCGTGCGCTGATCACCTCGTGGGGGGCGCCGCGGGTGGACGCCGGGCTCCTCGCGTCGGCCGACCGGCTGGAACTGGTGGCGCACACCGGTTCGGCGGTCGCGCCGTACGTCACCGAGGAGGTGTTCCGGCGGGGCGTCCTGGTCACCCAGGCCGGTGACGAGATGGCCCGCCCGGTCGCCGAGGTCGCGCTCGCGTTCACCCTCGCCCTGCTGCACCGCATCCATCGCTTCGACCACGCCCTGCGCGGCGGGGCGACGTGGGAGGCGGCGGGCCAGGCCCCGCCGCGCCACGAGATCCACGGCAGCGACATCGGGGTGATCGGCGCCTCCCGCACCGGGCGCGCGTACATCGCCCTGGTGCGGGCGATGGGGGCGCGGGTGGGCGTGAGCGACCCGTACCTCTCCGAGGCGGACGCGCGGGAGCTCGGCGTGGAGCGCGTACCGCTCGACGTGCTGCTGTCGCGCAGCCGGATCGTGGCCGTGCACGCCCCGGTCACCGAGGAGACCCACCGGATGATCGGTGCCGCGCAGCTGGCGCTGATGCCGGACGGGGCCGGTCTGGTGAACACCGCGAGGTCGTGGCTGGTCGACGAGGAGGCGCTGCTCACCGAGTTGTCGTCGGGCCGGCTGGACGCGGCGATCGACGTCTTCGACGCGGAGCCGCTGCCGGTGGACCACCCGTTCCGTTCCCTGCCGAACGTGCTGCTCACCCCGCACCAGGCGGCGGGCAGCGTCGAGTGCCGGCAGCGGCTCGGGGCGAGCGCCGTCGACGAGGTGCTGCGCCTGCTCTCCGGGCGGCCGCCGCTGCACGCCGTCACGGCCGACGCCCTCGCCCGTCTGCACTGACCCCCCGACACCCACCACTTTGAGAAGGTTCCTCCCATGCGACTGATGCGCATCGGCGAGCCGGGCCACGAGCGCCCGGTCCTCGTCTGCCCCGAAGGCCGTCACCACGACCTGTCCGGCGTCACCGACGACATCGACGGCGCGTTCCTCGCCGCGCTCGCGGACAACCCGCGGCTGGTCCCCGCCGAGCCCGTACTCCCCGAGATCGACATCACGGGCCTGCGGATCGGCGCCCCGGTGGCCCGGCCCTCCGCGCTGCTGTGCATCGGCCAGAACTACGCGGCCCACGCCGCGGAGTCGGGTGCCGAGCCGCCCGAGCAGCCGATCCTCTTCTACAAGTCGCCGAACACGGTCGTCGGCCCGTACGACGACGTGCTCATCCCGCGCGGTTCGAAGAAGACGGACTGGGAGGTGGAGCTGGCCGTCGTCATCGGCCGCCGCGCCTCCTACCTGGACTCCCCCGCCGACGCCGCCGCGCACATCGCGGGCTACGCCGTCAGCAACGACGTCTCCGAACGTGCCTTCCAGCTGGAGGAGTCGGGCGGTCAGTGGTCCAAGGGCAAGAGCTGTGCCACGTTCAACCCGCTGGGCCCGGTGCTGGTGACGGCCGACGAGGTCGGCGACCCGCAGGACCTGCGGCTGCGCAGCTACGTCAACGGCGAGCCGCGGCAGGACTCCGGCACCGCGGACATGATCTTCAGCGTGGCGCATCTGGTGCACCACCTGTCGCAGTACCTGGTGCTGGAGCCCGGTGACGTCATCAACACCGGTACCCCGCAGGGCGTGGCGCTGTCCGGCCGCTTCCCCTACCTGGGGCCGGGCGACGTCATGGAGGTCGAGATCTCGGGCCTCGGCCGGCAGCGCAGCGTCTGCCGGCCCGCGTAGCACCGGACCGGTCGTGCGAAGGACGGGCGCACGGGGGTTGGGGGCCTCCCGTGCGCCCGCCGGTCTCGGGGTCGCCCGGCGGGCTCCCGCAGCCTGCCGGGCTCTCGGTGCTCCGGGAGCTCAGTCCTCCGGGAGCTCGACCGGGGCGATGTCGTCGAAGACGTCGCCGGGGCCGGGGTTCGTCGGGTCCGTCGCGCCGCCGAACTGGTGCATCACGCCCCACACCGCGTTGAGCGCGGTCTGCACGGCGCCCTCGGCCCATCCGGCCGTCCAGGAGATGTCGTCGCCCGCGAGGAACAGCCCGCGCCGGTCGGCGGGCAGCCGGTCCTGCATGAAGTGGGTGAACAGCCGCCGCTGGTAGCGGTAGTGGCCGGGCAGGTTGGCCTTGAACGCCCCCATGAAGTAGGGCTCGTTCTCCCAGGAGACCGTCACCGGGTTGCCGATGACGTGCTTCCTGATGTCCACGTCCGGGTAGATCTCGCCGAGCGACTTGAGCATGACGTCCATGCGCTCGGCCGGGGAGAGCGGCAGCCACTTCAGGCTGTCGTCGCACCAGGTGTACGAGAGGCAGATGACGGCGGGCCGGTCGGGGCCGTCGTCCAGGAGGTACGTCCCCCGGGTCATCCGGTCGGTGAGCGTCATCGACATGGTGTCCCGGCCGGTCGACTCGTCCTCGTCCAGCCAGAACGGCCGGTCGACCGGGACGAACAGCTTGGACGACTCCATGTAGTGGGTGCGCTCCATCGCCGTCCAGTGGTCGATCGGGAAGAGCGCGTCGTCGCAGTCGACCTTCGAGAGCAGCAGCCAGGACTGCCCGGTGAAGATCGCGGCCGGGTAGGTGCGGATGTCGCCGGTGGCGTCGGTGATGGTGATCCGGTTGCCCGCGGTGCGGTTCATCCGGGTCACGGCCGGGCGCGGCTCGCCGCCGTGCAGTGAGGACAGCGACGTGCCGAGCGGCCAGTGGACGATCTTCTGCGGTTCGCGGTCCCACAGCCGCAGCGGGAGCTGCTGGCTGCCGCCGACGATGCCCCGGTGGTGGTCGTCCGCCTCGGTGTAGACGACGCGCAGGATCTCCAGGATGGAGTTGGGGAAGTCGGTGTCCCAGCCGCCGGTGCCGAAGCCGACCTGGCCGAAGATCTCCCGGTGCCGGAAGGACTTGAAGGCGTCGGAGTCGCAGAGGAAGCCGTAGAAGGTCTGGTTGTCGAGCTTCTCGACGAGCCTCGCCCAGATCTCCCGGATGCGCGGCACGTCGCGCTCGCGCATCGCGCGGTTCATGTCGGAGAAGTCGGCGCCCTCCTCCAGGCAGCGGTTCCAGGCGTCCATCACGTCGCGGTAGACCTGCGGGAGGTCGTCGATGGTCCGCGCGTAGTGGGACTCGCCCTTGAGGTCGACGACGGTCGACGGGGTGGCCGGGGAGAGCGGGTTGGGGAACGGCTTCGTCTCCAGGCCGACCAGGTCGATGTAGTGCTGGAGGGCGGTGGAGGACGGCGGGAAGCGCATCGCGCCCATCTCGGCGGTGAGGTCCGGGTCGCAGCCGTCGAACCCGACGGTGCGCAGCCGGCCGCCGATTTGGTCCGCCTCGTAGACGACGGGCTTGAGCCCCATCTTCATCAGTTCGTACGCGGCGACGATGCCGGAAAGACCGCCGCCGATGACGGCCACCTCGGTCCCGTGCCCAGTCGCCGGTATCTGCCCGAGGCCGGCCGGGTGCGCCAGGAAGTCGTCGTACGCGTAGGGGAAGTCCGGCCCGAACATCGTGATCGGCTCGGCGGCGTCGGTGTGCTGGACGGCGTTGGGCACCGTGGACGTCATGGGGTACGGACTCCTTGCGCGGTGGTGAAAAAGGGTGGAACGGGGGTGCGGGCTCGGGGTCAGGGAGCCGTACGGGCCGGGGTGAGGGAGCCGTACAGACCGGGGCGGCGGTCGCGCAGATACGGGTTGGCGGCGCGCGAGTCGCTCAGGAGGCCGGGGTCCACCTCGCCGACGACCAGTTCCTCGCCGCGTCCGGCGCGGGTGCGGGCGGTGCCGTCGGGCCCGGCCAGGCAGCTCAGTCCGACGAACTCGAACTCGCCCTCCTGCCCCGTCCGGTTGGCGTACGCCACGTACATCTGGTTCTCGAAGGCGCGGACCGGCACGAGGGACTCGGCGACGAACGGGAAGGGGTGCATCAGTGCGGTGGGCACCAGGAGCAGGTCGGTGCCCGCGAGGGCGTGCGCGCGGACGTTCTCCGGGAACTCGACGTCGTAGCAGATCATGATCCCGACGCGTACGCCGTCCAGTTCGGCCTGGACCACGGTCTGCTCGCCCGGGGTGAACCACTTCTGCTCGAAGTCGCCGAACAGGTGCGTCTTGCGGTAGCCGGCCAGTACCGCCCCGTCCGGTCCGACGAGCTGCGCGGCGTTGAAGATCCGCTCGCCCTCGCGTTCCGGGTAGCCGTGGAGGACGGCGAGTCCGTGGCGGGCGGCGATCTCGCCGACGGTCCGGAGGGACGGCCCGTCGGCCGGCTCGGCCAGCCGGTCGACGTCGGCCCCGATCGCGTAGCCGGTCAGGAAGAGCTCGGGGCAGACCAGCAGCCGGGCACCGGCGTCGGCCGCCCGCCGCGCGGCGTCGTCGAGCGCCTCGATGTTCTCGTCCACGTACCCGGGGCGTCCGGAGCTCTGGAGCAGGGCGGTGCGCAACGGCGGCATGGCTGACCTCGGTCGGTACGGGCGGGGCGGGGACGTATCGACGGTACGGTCCGCCGCTCGCGCCGGACAAGACGCGACCGTTGCGCGTGCACCGTCGATCCGTTGCGTGGGCACCGTCTGTTCCGGCGATTCGTTGCGCAGGACGTCTTTGCAGGTCAAGCACGTGATCCAGGTCTCACTGAGACCCCTGGGGCCGTGCCGGCAGGCGGGGCTCCGGGCCGCTACTCGGGCACGCCCGACGAGTACCGCCGCAGCAGCGGCGACAGCACCAGGACGGACTTGGTGCGCTCCACGTAGGGTTCGCCCGCGATCCGCTCCAGCACCTGCTCGAAGTGGCGCATGTCCGCGGCGAAGACCTGCACGATCGCGTCGGCGTCGCCGGTCACCGTGGAGGCCGACGCGATCTCCGGGTACCGGGCGAGGCCCTGCTTGATCGCCTCCGGCGAGGTGTTGCGGCTGCAGTAGATCTCGATGAACCCCTCGGTCTCCCAGCCCAGCGCCGCCGGGTCCACCCGGACCGTGAAGCCGGTGATGGCGCCCTCGGCGCGCAGCCGGTCCACCCGGCGTTTCACGGCGGGCGCGGACAGGCCGATCATGGCTCCGATGTCCGCGTAGGAGCGCCGGGCGTCTTCGGCGAGGGCGTGGACGATGCGTTCGTCGAGGTCGTTCAGGCGCACGGCGGGCGGTTCACTTCTCTGCGATGGCCGGTGTCGGGGCGGCACGGGCCGCCACCGAAGTAGACCACGGCCCCGCGCCGTCCGGCGCGCCCACCACGGCGACGGCCGTGCCGCCCCGTCCCGGACGGCCGGGACGGGGCGGCACGGCCGCGGAGAGGTCGAAACGGTGGAACGGCGGAACGCTCAGAACGGGAACCGCGAGCGGCCGTGCTGCACCGAGATCCACTTCTGGGTGGTGAATGCCTCGACCATCGAGTCGCCGTTGAGCCGGCCGAGACCCGAGTTCTTCTCGCCGCCGAACGGGACGATGGGCTCGTCGTGGACCGTGCCGTCGTTGATGTGGATCATGCCGGTGCGGATGCGCTGTCCGACCCGGACGCCGCGCTCGATGTTGCCGGTGTGCACCGCGCCGCTCAGCCCGTACGGGGTGTCGTTGGCGATCCGGACCGCCTCGTCCTCGCCGTCGAACGGCACGAGGAGCGCGACCGGGCCGAAGATCTCCTGGGACAGGACGGGGGAATCGGCGGCCAGCCCGGTCAGCACGGACGGGCTCACCAGGTTGCCCTCGGTCCGGCCGTGCAGCAGCGCCGTGGCACCGGCCTCCACGGTCTGCTCCACGAGCGAGGAGACGGCCTCGGCCTGCGAGGAGTTGATCAGCGGGCCGATGACGGTCTCGGGGTCGGCCGGGTCGCCCACCTTGAGGGAGGCGACCTTCGCGACGAACTTCTCGGTGAACTCCTTCTCCACCTTCCGGTCGACCAGGATCCGGTTGGCGGCCATGCAGACCTGGCCCTGATGCACGTACCGGCTGAAGACGGCCGCGTCCACGGCGTAGTCCAGGTCGGCGTCGTCGAGGACGATCAGCGCGCTGTTGCCGCCGAGTTCGAGCACGGCGCGCTTGAGGTTCGCCGCGCACACCTTGGCGACGTACCGGCCCACCTTGTCCGAGCCGGTGAAGGAGATGAGCCGGGGCACGGGGTGCTCCAGCAGCGCGTCACCGATCTCGGCGATGTCGGTGACCACGACGTTCAGCAGACCGGCGGGCAGCCCCGCCTCCTCGAACACCTTCGCCACCAGCGTGCCGCCGCAGACCGGGGTGTTCTGGTGCGGCTTGAGCACCACGGCGTTTCCGAGCGCCAGGGCGGGGGCCACGGACTTCAGCGACAGCAGGAACGGGAAGTTGAAGGGGCTGATGACCCCGACGACACCGACGGGCATCCGGTAGACCCGGTTCTCCTTGCCCTCGGTCGGCGAGGGCAGTATCTGTCCCGAGGGCCGCAGCGCGAGCTGGATCGACTCCCGCAGGAACTCCTTGGCCAGGTGCAGCTCGAAGCCCGCCTTCACCCGGGTGCCGCCCAGCTCCGCGACGATCGCGTCGCCGATCTCCGCCTCGCGCTCCTCGACGACGCGCAGCGCCCGCTCCAGCACCAGCCGGCGGGCGTACGGGTTGGTCTCGCCCCAGGCCTGCTGGGCGGCCTCCGCCGCGCGGTACGCCTGGTCCACCTCGCCGGCCGTGGCGACCGTGATCTCGGCGAGCTTCTCCCCGTTGTACGGGTTGAAGTCGATGATGTCCCAGGATCCCTTGCCCGGCCTCCATTCTCCGTCGATGTACTGCTGGGCCAGGTCGGTGAAGAAGGACATGAGATCCCTTACCACAGAGGAACAGGAAGCTGATTGTGGTTCATGTTACTTACATTCCAACGGGGTTGATGCGCACTGCCGTGCCATGAATTGACAGGAACCGGACACCCTCGGTCCCCGGCGTCCGCCCCCGGACGCACAGGTGCCCCTCCGGGCTCGAACGGCCCGGAGGGGCACCTGTTTCACGGACCTCACGGATCTTGCCGGCCCCCGGGAATCCCGAGGATCCCGGGGATCCCGAGGACCTCGGGGGTCAGCTCCAGCTGGCGTGCAGCGGCTTGCCCTCGGCGTATCCGGCGGCGCTCTGCACCCCGACGACCGCCTTCTCGGCAAACTCCGCCAGGGAGGCCGCTCCGGCGTAGGTGCAGGAGGAGCGGACGCCCGCGATGATCGAGTCGATCAGGTCCTCGACGCCGGGCCTGGCCGGGTCGAGGAACATCCGCGAGGTGGAGATGCCCTCCTCGAAGAGCGCCTTGCGGGCCCGGTCGTACGCGGACTCGTCCGAGGTGCGGTTCTTCACGGCGCGCGCGGACGCCATGCCGAAGGACTCCTTGTAGAGGCGGCCGTCGGCGGACTGCTGGAGGTCGCCGGGCGACTCGTACGTACCGGCGAACCAGGAGCCGATCATCACGTTGGAGGCACCGGCGGCGAGCGCCATGGCGACGTCGCGCGGGTGGCGCACCCCGCCGTCCGCCCAGACGTGCTTGCCGTGCCTGCGGGCCTCGGCGGCGCACTCCAGCACCGCGGAGAACTGCGGACGGCCCACTCCGGTCATCATCCGGGTGGTGCACATGGCGCCGGGGCCGACACCGACCTTGATGATGTCCGCGCCGGCCTCGACGAGGTCGCGCACGCCCTCGGCGGCGACGATGTTGCCCGCCACGATCGGCACCTTCGGGTCGAGCGCGCGCACGGCCCGGACCGCGTTGATCATGGATTCCTGGTGGCCGTGGGCGGTGTCCACGACGAGCGTGTCGACCCCCGCGTCGAGGAGCTGCGCGGCCTTGCCCGCGACGTCGCCGTTGATGCCGACGGCGGCGGCGACCCGCAGCCGGCCCCCGGCGTCGGTGGCGGGGGTGTACAGGGTGGCGCGCAGGGCGGCCTTGCGGGTGAGGATGCCGACGAGCCGGCCGTCCGCGTCGACCGCGGGGGCGAGCTTGCGGTTGGCGCCGTCGAGCCGGTTGAACGCGTCGCGCGGATCGATGTCCGCGTCGAGCAGCACCAGGTCCTTGGACATGACCTCGGAGAGCTGGGTGAAGCGGTCGACGCCGTTCAGGTCGTGCTCCGTGACCACGCCGACGGGCCGGTGCTCCCCGTCGACGACGACGCCCGCGCCGTGCGCGCGCTTGGGGAGCAGGGACAGTGCGTCGGCGACCGTCTGGCCCGGGGCCAGCACGATCGGCGTGTCGAGCACCAGGTGGCGCGTTTTCACCCAGGAGATGACGTCGGTGACGACCTCGATCGGGATGTCCTGGGGGATGACGACGAGGCCACCCCGACGGGCGACGGTTTCGGCCATCCGGCGGCCCGCGATGGCAGTCATGTTCGCGACGACGAGCGGAATGGTGGTGCCGGTGCCGTCGGGCGAGGAGAGGTCGACACCCTGGCGGGAACCGACCGCGGAACGGCCCGGAACCATGAAGACATCGTCGTACGTGAGGTCGTACGGGACCGAGGGGGAATCTGTGTAGCGACCGGTGCCGGGCTCAAGAAAACGCATAAGACTCATTTTTTCATACGAAATAGAGCAGGTCGCCCCCAGCAAGACACAACAAATGACCCCCGCGTTCGTATGTTCCTCCGAAAGGAATCGGCGGGGGCCCCGGACAAGCGGAACCCGTCTTGCCGGGTGACCCTACCCGAAGCGCTTTCGAATCATTCGCGATCATCTTCCCTGGACCTGGTGACAAGGGGTCAGGTAGCTTCAAATCCGCAGGTCCCGTGGGTCACGACTACGCCCCGGAGGAACAGTCGGAAGGGTCACAACTTCCGTCACCCGTACGACCGGAGAGGATCACGACCCACCCGTGGAGAGCGAACTGCCGGACATCTACTGCCCGTTCCCCCAACGGACCAACCCGCACGTCGGGCACACCCGGATCCACCTCGCCGAATGGATCCGCGACACCGGTCTGGTGCACCGGGATTCAGCCAGGGAGCGCTTCGAACAGGCGGACTTCGGAGCGTTCGTCGGCATGGTCTACCCGACCGCCGACAGCAAGAACCTCGACCTCGTCGCCGACTGGTTCGTGTGGCTGTTCCTCGTCGACGACCAGCTCGACGACGGCCATCTCGGCCGCAGCCCGGAGCGGGTGCGGGACGTGGTCGACGTGATGCGTTCCGTGATCGAGAGCCCCGGTCCGGTCGTCCTGCCGGACGAGGAGCTGCCCGCGGCCGTGATCGCCCTGGCCGACCTGTGGGAACGCACCACGCCCGGCACGGCCGCGCACTGGCGCACCCGGTTCGCCTGGCACGTGACCACCTACCTCACGACGGCCACCACCTGGGAGGCCGGCAACCGGGCCGCGGGCGTGGTGCCGTCCGAGGAGACGTACATCGCCAAGCGGCGCCATACCGGCGCGATACATGTCTGCATGGACCTGATAGAGATCGTGGCCGGCATCGAGGCCCCCGAGTCGATACACAACGACTCCCGGTTCATCACCGCGCTGGAAGCCTCGTGCAACGTCGTGTGCTGGGCCAACGACGTGTACTCCTACGAGAAGGAGCAGGTGCTCGGGGAGATCCACAACCTGGTCCACCTGGTCCGGCACCACCGCGGCCACGGCAAGCGGCAGGCGCTCGAACACGTCTGCTCGGAGATCGAGACGGAGACCCGGCGCTTCCTCGCCGCGGAGGCCGAGCTGCTGGCGGCCTACCCCCAGCTGTCGTGGATGCTCGCGCCGTACCTGGACGGGATGCGGAGCTGGATGCGCGGCAACCTGGACTGGTCGCGGCAGACCCCCCGCTACAACCCGGCCGACGTGGGTCAGTACGAGGAGCCCGAGGAGTACCTGGAGGCGACGGTCCTGGGCGTGACCCCGGAGTGAGACCGCCGCGGACCTCGCAGGAGGCCCCCCGCCCGGCACCTCGTGCCGGGCGGGGGGCCTCCTGCCGTTTCCCCGGCCCCGGTCAGTCGCCGTCCGGGTCGGCCCGCTCCAGCGCCGGACGCTGCGGCGCCGGCGACTCCGTCAGCAGGTAGTCGGCCGCCGCCGTGTCCGTCACCAGGCTGGTGACCAGCCCGGACCTCAGCACCGCGCCGATTGCCGCGGCCTTGCGCTGGCCGCCCGCGATCGCCACCACCTCGGGGATCCGGCGCAGCCGGTCCGCCTCGACCGTGATGCACCGCTCCCCCAGGTCCCGGCCGACCCGGCGCCCCTCGGTGTCGAAGAGGTGCGCGGACATCTCCGCGGCGACGCCGAGCGACGCGTAGTGCGCCCGCTCCTCGTCCGAGAGCATGTCGTGGACGGTCGAGATGCCCGGCTCCCAGGAACCGATGGAGACCGCGGCGACGGTCACCTTGTCGAAGTAATCGAAGGCACGGGCGATACCGGTCTGGTGCCGCAGCGCGGCGGCCGTGGCCGGGTCGGGCAGCAGCATCGGGGCGTAGATGGGGTGGGCCTCGCCGCCCGACACCTGCGCCGCCCGCCGGACCGCCTCGACCGAGCCGCGCTCGGCCGTCCCCGCGTCGTACACCCCGGTGAGCTGCACGACCGTGCACGGCGGCAGCCGGTCGAGCGCCGCCGCCATGTGGATGGTCGACCGGCCCCAGGCCAGGCCGAGCACATCGCCCTCGTTCACCAGTTCGCCGAGGAGATCGGCCGCGACCTCGCCCAGGTTCTCCGGGTCGGGTGCGTCGTCCTGCTCCTCCGCGGGGGATTCGACGACGACCGCGTGGCGCAGCCCGTAGCGGGCCCGGAGCGCGTCGGAGCGCTCGGCGTCCAGCTCGGCGGGAACGCGGATCTCGATCCGTACGAGGTCGCGCTCAAGAGCCGTCTCCAGGACCCGGGCCACCTTGAAACGGCTGACGCCGAACTCCTCGGCGATCTGGATCTTCGACTTTCCCTCGAGGTAGAAGCGGCGGGCCATGGCCGCCGCCTGCACCAGCTCCGCGGGCCCCATCCGCAGGGCGGACCGGCCCGCCGACATTGCAGACACCGCGATCTCCTCACTGCTGTTCACACTCTCGATACGCCGTTCATCCTGTCAGATCCGGCGCTCCCTGATCGGTCCCGTCGGACCGAGTTCATCTGCCCTTGGCCGGGCCGACCCGCGAACGGAAACCCGAGCGTTCCGGACGTCAGTGACCGCAGACCCGGGCTGCGGAGGCTGCGGCCCCCTCGGCCCTGGCGCGCAGCGCCCGCACCGCTTCGGCCGGGTCCTTCGCCCCGTACACCGCGGAACCCGCGACGAACACGTCCGCTCCGGCCTCGGCGCACCGCTCGATGGTGGACTCGGAGACCCCGCCGTCGACCTGGAGCCACAGTTCGAGGCCGTGCTTGGAGATCAGCTCACGGGTGCGGCGGATCTTCGGCAGCATGATGTCCAGGAACGCCTGGCCGCCGAAGCCCGGCTCCACCGTCATGATCAGCAGCATGTCGAGCTCGGGCAGCAGGTCCTCGTACGGCTCGATCGGCGTCGCGGGCTTGAGCGCCATGGAGGCACGGGCCCCCTTGGCCCGGATCTCCCGCGCCAGCCGCACGGGCGCCGCCGCGGCCTCCACGTGGAAGGTGACGGAGCCCGCACCGGCCTCGACGTACTGCGGCGCCCAGCGGTCCGCGTCCTCGATCATCAGATGACAGTCCAGCGGGGTGTCCGTGGCCCGGCTGAGCGATTCCACGATCGGCACGCCGAGGGTCAGGTTGGGCACGAAGTGGTTGTCCATCACATCGACATGGAGCCAGTCGGCACCTTCGACTGCCTTCGCCTCCTCGGCGAGGCGGGCGAAGTCGGCGGACAGGATGCTGGGGTTGATCTGGGCCATGTGCCAAGCCTGCCATGTTCCGCGCCGCTTCCCCGCCCCGGTGCGAGCCAAAGCCTCACGGGATCATTACAGTTCGCGCGATCCGGGGGCTCCCGGCCGCACGATCCGGACGTTTCGGCCCCGGACGGGCGCCCCGGGGCCGCCGTTGCAGGAACACGCAGCGGGGCCCCGGGCCGACCGGGTTCTCAGGCGGTGCGCCGCAGCAGCGCCAGGTACATCGCGTCCGTGCCGTGCAGGTGCGGCCACAGCTGGACGTCCGGGCCGTCGCCCAGCGCGGGCACCCCCGGCATCAGCGGGCGGGCGTCCACCCACTCCGCCTCCACGGACCGGCCGCCGCGCCCCCTGAGCACGTCCTCGACGACGACCCGGGTCTCCGCGAGGTGCGGCGAACAGGTCGCGTAGCCGACGACGCCGCCGACCCGCACCGCCGCCAACGCCTCGCGCAGCAGCGACCGTTGCAGCGGGGCGAAGTTCTCCAGGTCCTCCCTGCGACGACGCCAGCGCGCCTCCGGGCGGCGGCGCAGCGCGCCGAGGCCGGAGCACGGCACGTCCATCAGCACCCGGTCGAAGCTTCCCGGCCGCCACGGCGGGCGGGTGCCGTCGGCGGTGATCACCTGGTACGGGCCGGGGTTGCCGGACAGGGCGCGCTCGACGAGGCGGGCCCGGTGCGGCTGCTTCTCGGCTGCGAGCAGGGCGGCGCCCCGTCCGGCGGCCAGCGCACCGAGCAGGGCGGCCTTTCCGCCCGGCCCCGCGCAGCCGTCGAGCCAGCGGCTGTCGCTCCCCTCCACGGGGGCGTTGGCCAGGGCCAGGGCGACCAGCTGGCTGCCCTCGTCCTGGACCCCGGCCCGGCCCTCCCGGACCGCGTCCAGGGCGCCGGGCTCGCCGCCCTCCGCCATCCGCACGGCATGCGGCGACCAGCGGCCGGGCAGGCCGTTCCCGTCGCCGAGGGCGGTGAGCAGTTCGTCGGTGGTGGCGCGGCCGGGGCGGGCGACCAGGGTGACCTCGGGCCGTTCGTTGTCCGCCTCCAGGAGGTCCTCGATCCCGGCCCGGCCGCCGCCCAGTGCGTCCCACAGGGCGGAGACGATCCAGCGCGGATGCGAGTGCACGATCGCGAGGTGGTCCTCGGGGTCCTCCTCGTAGGAGGGGGCCACCCGTGCGACCCAGCCGTCGAGGTCGTCGGCGGAGACCTTCCGCAGTACGGCGTTGACGAACTTGGCCCGGCCCTCGCCGAGCACCACCCGGGCCAGTTCCACGCTGGCGGAGACCGCGGCGTGGGTGGGGATGCGGGTGCCGAGCAGTTGGTGCACGCCCATGTCGATCACGTCCAGGACCGGCGGGTCGACCTCGCGCAGCGGCCGGTCGATGCAGGCCGCGACGATCGCGTCGTACGTCCCCTGGCGGCGCAGCGTCCCGTAGACCAGCTCGGTCGCCAGCGCCGCGTCCCGGTGGTCGAAGTCGCCCTTGGCGCGGGCCTTCTTCAGCAGCGGGGGCAGGACGAGGTTGGCGTACGCGTCGCGTTCGTCGACGGCCCTGAGCGCCTCGAAGGCGAGGAACCGGACCGGATCCTTCTTGGGGCGGCGATGCGGCTTGGCGGGACGGCGACGCTGCTGGTCGTTCACGTGAAAGGTGCTCCGCTGACGGTCGAGAGGACGAATCCTCCCAGCGTATCGCCGCCCGGGCGGTGAAGGGCCCCGGCGCCCGCCGGCCGGCCTCCGGCCGACGGGCGCCCGGCGGGTCTCAGACGCCCAGCAGCTCGCCGTGGGCGATGCGCACCCCGCGGGCCCAGTCGGCGGCCCGCATCGGCTTCTTGCCCTGCGGCTGGACCCAGAGCAGCTCGACGGCGTGCGACCCGGTGCCCACGTACACGTTGTTCTTGGCCGCCGACAGCTCGCCGGGGGCCAGGTCGGCACGGTCCTGCACGGGCGCCACCTGGACCAGCTTCAGGCGTTCCCCGCGGAACAGGGTCCAGGCGCCGGGGGCGGGCGTGCAGCCGCGCACCACGCGGTCGACCCGCAGGGCGGGGGCGGACCACTGCACCTGGGCGTCCTCGACGGTGATCTTCGGGGCGAGGGTGATCCCCTCGGCCGGCTGCGGAACGGCGTGCAGGGTGCCGTCCTCGATGCCGTCCATCGTCGCGGCGAGCAGCCCCGCGCCGGCGAACGCGAGCCGGGTGAGCAGGTCGCCGCTGGTGTCGGTGGGGCGCACCTCCTCGGTGAGGACGCCGTACACCGGGCCGGAGTCCAGGCCCTCCTCGATCAGGAAGGTCGACGCGCCGGTGACCTCGTCGCCCGCCATGACCGCGTGCTGCACGGGGGCGGCGCCGCGCCAGGCGGGCAGCAGCGAGAAGTGGAGGTTGACCCAGCCGCGGGCGGGCACGGCGAGCGCCTCCTTGGGGAGCAGCGCCCCGTAGGCGACGACCGGGCAGCAGTCCGGGGCGATCTCCCGCAGCCGGGCCAGGAAGTCCTCGTCGCGCGGCCGGGTGGGCTTGAGCACCTCGATGCCGGCCTCCTCGGCGCGCTCGGCGACGGGGCTGGCGACCAGCCTGCGGCCCCGCCCGGCGGGGGCGTCGGGCCGGGTGACGACGGCGGCCACCTCGTGCCGGCCGGAGGCGATCAGGGCGTCCAGGGCGGGTACGGCTACCTCGGGGGTTCCTGCGAAGACGAGCTTCATGGGTGGCTGACTGCCTCTCGGGCCGGAACGTACGGTGACGAGCGACGCGTGGGACCGACCGGCAGCCCCGTGACGCCGCCCCCTGTTCGCCGGTCGGCCCCACAGTCTATGGGCCGGGCGGTCGGGGGGCGTACGCACGGCCGCGCGCCCCTTTGACGGGCGCACGCGCCCCTGATGCGTGACCAGATCCACAGCTCGTGCGTTGGTCAAGAGAGATTGACCGAAGCGAGCCGCCACGATGCGGCCCGATCCCTTTCAACGCCGGTTCGAGAGGCTTCTTCATGGCCGACCACGCAACCCACGACGCCCAAGCGAGGGCCAGCCTGCATCTGTTGGTGCGGGACATCGAGCGGGTCCGGCGGCAGGTGGACGCGCTGCGCACGCTCACCGCCCAACTGGGCAACGTCTACCGTCCCCGCCGCTCCGGCCCGTCCACGGGCTTCGTCGTCTACGGCCGGGCCCCGGCCCCCACCGTCAGGCTGGCCCAGGAACTGCGCGACAGCGTCGAGACCCTGGTCACCGCGGCGGTGGACTTCGACCGTTCGCTGGGCTTCTCCTGGGACGCGGTGGGCTCCGCGCTCGGAGTCACCAAGCAGGCGGTGCACCGGCGCTACGGCGCCCGCCGCAACGCCCGGCAGACGGGGGCGGGCGAGACCACCGCGGAGACGGCGGTGCCGCGCGCCCTGCCGGGCTCGGCGAACCCGTCCGCGCTGCCCGTCGTGCCCGCCGCGCGCTCCATGCCGCCGCAGCCGGGGGACCGTCCGGTGCTCCGGGACGACCTGCGCCCCGGAGTCTTCCCCGGTCCGCGCAACGGCTGACCGCTCCGCCCCTGCCCCGCCGTGTCCGACGCCCGGCGGGGCAGCCGTACATCCACGCGACTCCCCCACCACCGGATCCACCGGCGGCCGGCCGCATCCGCGGTCGGCCGCCGTACGGGTCCTGCGGCCCGGCATCGCTCCGTCACCCGATGTCCGGCGGGTCCACCCTGATCCGGACCTGCTCGCCGCTCCCCCGGGAGGTGCGCGCCGCCTGCGCGGCCTTCAGCGCGGCGGCCAGCGCCGCCCCGCTCCCCGGCGGCACTCTGAGGAGCGCCCGCTCCCAGGACTCCCCCTGCGGCGCCTCCCCCGGTCTGCGGGGCCGGCCCGGCACGGCGGACAGCACCGGGACCGGGCCGAGCACCTCGGCCTCCGACGGCAGCTCGGCCGCCTCCATGAACGCGGCGAGCGCCTCCGGCGTCCCCGTCACCGCCGCCATCCGGGAGACCGGCGGGAAGCCCAGCTCGGCCCGTTCCGCCAGTTCGCGGCGGGCGTGCCCGACCGGGTCCCAGCGCACCAGTGCCTGCACCGGCCGCAGCGTCGGCTCGGCGACGATCACCACCGTGCCCCGTTCCCGCTGCCCGCGCACCAGTGCCGCCGCGGCCGTCCAGCGGCGCAGCGCCTCCTCGCCCGCCCGCAGGTCGGGCCGCCCGACCATCGCCCAGCCGTCCAGCAGCAGGGCGGCCGCGTAACCGCCCTCGGCCACCGGTTCGGCGCCGGGGGTGCTGACCACCAGCGCCGGTGCCGCCGGTACGGAGTCGAGGACGTGGTCGCGGCCCGAGGTCCGCACCGGCACGTCCGGGAACGCCCGGCCCAGCTCCTCGGCCGTGCGACGGGCGCCGACGACACTGGCCCGCAGCCGGGCCCCGCCGCAGGCGACACAGCGCCAGGCGGTCTCGGCCCGTCCGCACCAGGTGCATTCGAGGTCCCGCTGGTCGACCGCCTGGAGCGGACCGGAGCAGTGCCGGCACCGGGCGGGTTCGCGGCAGCGCTCGCAGGCCAGCCGGGGAACGTAGCCGCGGCGCGGCACCTGGATCAGGACGGGGCCGCTGCGCAGCCCGTCCCGCACCGTCTGCCAGGCCAGGCTGGGCAGTCGCGCGGCCCTGGCGGCGCCGTCCCGGGCCAGCTCCCCGTCGCCCACCGTGCGCACCAGGGGCGCCGCGGACCGCAGCTGCTCCCGGTCCGCGGCCAGCGGCAGCGCCCAGCCGCTCTCCACCAGCTGGGCGGCCTCCACGGTGCAGCTCGTACCGCCGAGCAGGAACGCGCACCGGCTCTGCGTCGCCCGCAGTTCGAGCACCTCGCGGACGTGCGGGAAGGGGGCGTTGTCGTCGCTGTGGCTGGAGTCCCCGTCGTCCCAGACGGCGACCAGGCCGAGGTCGGCGACGGGCGCGAACATCGCGGCCCTCGTCCCGACGACCGCGCGCACCGAGCCGCGCCGGATCGCGAGCCACTGGCGGTAGCGCTTCTCCGGGCCGGACTCGGCGGTCAGCAGCGCGTGCCGGCCCGGACCGAGCAGCGCGGTGAGCGCCGCGTCCACCCGGCCGGCGGTCCGGCCGTCCGGCATGACGACGAGCGCCCCGCGCCCCGATGCGAGGGTCGCGGCCATGGCCCTGGCGATCTCCTCGGGCCAGTGGGGGCCGGGCAGCGCCGTCCACACGGCCCGGGGCGCCCCGCCCCCGGCCAGCGCCCGCAGGAACGCCGGCCCCTGCGGGTACCGCTCCCAGCTGCCCGCCGACGGGGCGGGCGGCGGGGGCAGGGGCTCGGGCGAGGGCGCCGACTCGGCCCTGCCGTTGCGGGGCGGCACGGCCAGCTGGAGCACATCGGCGAGGCTGCCGGCGTAGCGGTCGGCGACGGCCCGCGAGAGCGCGAGCAGTTCCGGCCCCAGCACCGGTTCGGGCGACACGACGTAGGCGAGTGCGGCCAGGGCCCCGGGATAGTCGGACTCGGCGAGCCGCTCGACGAGGAAGCCGTCGATCAGCCCGCCGCCCTCGCGCCGTCCGCCGCGGACGTTGCGCCCGCCGGCCCCGAAGCGCACCCGCACCCGCACCCCGGGCCGGGCCTCGGCGTCGAGCTCCTCGGGCACCGCGTAGTCGAAGTACTGGTCGAGGTGGAGCGCGCCCTTGTTGACCAGGACACGGGCGACGGGCAGTTCCGGTGCGAGGGCGGCGCCGCGCCAGGTGCGCGGCTTGGCCCGCGGCACCTTGGCCCTGCGCACCGTCTCCCGGATCAGCGCAAGCTGCTCCGGGGCCCCGCCGCCGGGGTCCTCGGACCGCTCGTCTTCGCTGCTCACAGCCAAATTCCTACCAGACGGCACCGACAGCGGCCCCGGCCCCCGGCGGCCCCGCACGCGCCGGGGCCCGGACACCACGTGTGGTGTCCGGGCCCCGGCTCACGGCCGACGTGCGATGGGCCTACAGCCCGGCCGCCGCGCGCAGCACGTCCACGCGGTCGGTGCGCTCCCAGGTGAAGTCGGGCAGCTCGCGGCCGAAGTGGCCGTACGCCGCGGTCTGGGAGTAGATCGGGCGCAGCAGGTCGAGGTCGCGGATGATCGCGGCCGGGCGCAGGTCGAAGACCTCGCCGATGGCGTGCTCGATCTTCTCGGTGTCGATCGCGGCGGTGCCGAAGGTCTCGACGAACAGGCCGACCGGCTCGGCCTTGCCGATCGCGTACGCGACCTGGACCTCGCAGCGGGCGGCGAGGCCGGCCGCGACGACGTTCTTGGCGACCCAGCGCATCGCGTACGCGGCCGAGCGGTCCACCTTCGACGGGTCCTTGCCGGAGAAGGCGCCGCCGCCGTGCCGGGCCATGCCGCCGTAGGTGTCGATGATGATCTTCCGGCCGGTAAGACCCGCGTCGCCCATCGGGCCGCCGATCTCGAAACGCCCGGTCGGGTTCACCAGCAGGCGGTAGCCCTCGGTGTCCAGCTTGATGCCGTCCTCGATCAGCTGCGCGAGCACGTGCTCCACGACGAACTCGCGGATGTCGGGCGCGAGCAGCGAGTCGAGGTCGATGTCGCTGGCGTGCTGCGAGGAGACGACGACGGTGTCGAGACGGACGGCCTTGTCGCCGTCGTACTCGATGGTGACCTGGGTCTTGCCGTCGGGGCGCAGGTACGGGATGGTCCCGTTCTTGCGGACCTCGGAGAGCCGGCGCGAGAGCCGGTGCGCGAGGTGGATCGGGAGCGGCATGAGCTCGGGCGTCTCGTCGCAGGCGTAGCCGAACATCAGGCCCTGGTCGCCGGCGCCCTGCTTGTCGAGCTCGTCCTCGTCGCCCTCGACGCGCTTCTCGTAGGCGGTGTCGACGCCCTGCGCGATGTCGGGCGACTGAGCGCCGATGGACACCGAGACGCCGCAGGAGGCGCCGTCGAAGCCCTTCTTGGAGGAGTCGTAGCCGATCTCCAGGACCTTGTTGCGCACAAGGGTCGGGATGTCGGCGTAGGCCTTGGTCGTGACCTCACCCGCGACGTGCACCAGACCGGTGGTGATCAGCGTCTCGACGGCGACGCGGGACCGGGGGTCCTCGCGGAGCAGTGCGTCGAGAATGGTGTCGCTGATCTGGTCGGCGATCTTGTCGGGGTGGCCCTCGGTGACGGACTCCGAGGTGAAGA
The DNA here is from genome assembly GCF_040612315.1 of Streptomyces sp. NPDC006435. Taxonomy (NCBI): domain Bacteria; kingdom Bacillati; phylum Actinomycetota; class Actinomycetes; order Kitasatosporales; family Streptomycetaceae; genus Streptomyces; species Streptomyces sp. NPDC006435. The sequence continues at coordinate 34,004 of NZ_JBEXPY010000050.1, read as the reverse complement.
GACGGCGGGACACATCGCTCCCTGGGGTTGCAGCGGCTGCTGGCTGATCATTTGGCGGACCGCCGGGAGCTGCGCCCGACACGGTCCTGGATCAGTTTATCGGTCGCTTTCGCCCGGCGGACAGTGTGTCTCGCTCCTTGGGAGTTCTGTGACCCGCTCCACGTTCCCCCCGCGGCCGCCGACCGGCCTCCGGAAGCCGGTTTTTCCCCGTGTTTCAGGGGGTTCCGGCCCGGTCGGCGGCATGAAACAAGAATTTCACCCCAGGCGTACCGACACGAGGTCCCAGACCGTGTCGGCGAGTGCTTCCTTGGGTCCGTGAGGCACCTGGGTCTCGCCGCCGTCCGCCGCGAGCACCACCGCCTCGTTCTCCTCCGACCCGAAGGTCCTGCGCTCCCCCACCTCGTTGACGACGAGGAGGTCGCACCCCTTGCGGCGGAGCTTCTCCCGGCCGTTGGCGAGGACGTCGTCGGTCTCGGCGGCGAATCCCACGACGATCTGGCCCGGCCGGGCGCGTTCGCCGGCCACCTCGGCGAGGATGTCGGGGTTGCGGACGAGCGTGATGGGCGCGGGCTCCTGCCCGTCCTTCTTCTTGATCTTCCCCGTGGCGTACTCGGCGGGGCGGAAGTCGGCGACCGCCGCCGCCATCACGACCACGTCGGCGTCCGCGGCGGCCTTCAGCACGGCCTCGCGCAGCTGGACGGCGGTCCCGGCGTGCAGGACGTCGGCCCCGGCCGGGTCGGGCAGACCGGTGTTGGCCTCGACGAGGGTGACCCGGGCGCCGCGGGCGACCGCGGTGCGGGCCAGCGCGTAGCCCTGCTTGCCCGAGGAACGGTTGCCGAGGTAGCGCACCGGGTCGAGCGGCTCGCGGGTGCCGCCGGCGCTGATCACGACGTGGCGCCCGGCCAGGTCGGGCTCGACGGGTCCGCGGGCCAGCACCCGGCGGCAGACCTCGAAGATCTCGCCGGGGTCGGGCAGCCGGCCCTTGCCGGTGTCCACGCCGGTGAGCCGGCCGACGGCGGGCTCGATGACGACGGCACCGCGGCGGCGCAGCGTGGCGACGTTCTCCCGGGTGGCGGGGTGCTCCCACATCTCGGTGTGCATGGCGGGCGCGAAGACGACCGGACAGCGGGCGGTGAGGAGGGTGTTGGTGAGCAGGTCGTCGGCGAGGCCGTGGGCGGCCCTGGCGAGCGTGTCGGCGGTGGCGGGGGCTACGACCACGAGGTCGGCGCCCTGCCCGATCCGGACGTGCGGGACCTCGTGGACGTCGTCCCAGACCTCCGTGGACACCGGGTGGCCGGAGAGCGCCGACCAGGTGGCCGCCCCAACGAAGTTCAGCGCCGACCCGGTCGGGACGACGCGCACGTCGTGCCCGGACTCGGTCAGCCGGCGCAGCAGCTCGCACGCCTTGTACGCGGCGATGCCCCCGCTGACCCCAAGAACGACCTTCGGCTTGTCCACTGCGTCTCCCCGCACTCGGATACGAACACCCCCATGCTGCCTCACCGCGCCCGTCCCGACGCCGTCGCCCCGGACACACCTCGGGCCCGGCTGCCGTGGCAGCCGGGCCCGAGGTGAAGGTGCGATTCCTGCTTACTGCGCGGGGCCCTCGATGGCCTCGGAGGTGAGCAGGCCCGCGTTGATCTCGCGGAGCGCGATCGACAGCGGCTTCTCGTGGACGTGGGTGTCCACGAGCGGGCCGACGTACTCCAGGAGACCCTCGCCGAGCTGCGAGTAGTACGCGTTGATCTGGCGCGCGCGCTTGGCGGCGTAGATCACGAGGCTGTACTTCGAGTCGGTGGCCTCGAGGAGCTCATCAATCGGCGGGTTGATGATGCCCTCGGGCGTGGTGATGGAAGAGGACACTCTCTGCCTTCCGAAGGGGGTAAAGATCAAAGAAAACTTTGACGCTGCGGGGTTCCGTCGTGCTTGCCCGGGTCGGCCGCGGCTGCGTCGTACTGCGATCGGTCGTGCGGCTCAGCCGTACGTGATCAGTCGTGCGTCAGTCGTTGCCGGCGCGGTGGCCGGAAGCCTCCAGCATCAAGGCTAGCAGCTCACGGGCCACGTCCTCGACGGAGGTGTTGACCAGCGTCGTGTCGAACTCGGCCTCGGCGGCCAGCTCGACCCGGGCGGCGGCGAGCCGGCGCTCGATCACCTCGGGCGCCTCGGTCCCCCGGCCGGTGAGCCGGCGGACCAATTCGTCCCAGCTCGGCGGGGCCAGGAAGACCAGCTGGGCCTCCGGCATCGACTGCCGGACCAGCCGGGCGCCCTGGAGGTCGATCTCCAGCAGCACCGGCTCGCCCGCCTCCAGGCGGTCGAGCACGGCGCGGCGGGGCGTTCCGTAGCGGTTGCCCGCGAACTCGGCCCACTCCAGCAGCTCGCCGTTGGCGATCAGCTTGTCGAACTCCCCGTCGTCCACGAAGAAGTAGTGGACGCCGTCGCGCTCGCCGGGGCGCGGCTTCCGGGTCGTCGCCGACACCGAGAGCCAGACCTCGGGGTGGACCTTGCGCATATGGGCGACGACCGTGCTCTTGCCGACCCCGGAGGGGCCGGAGAGCACGGTCAGCCGCGGACGTACGTCCGGGGGTACGGGGGACGTCCCCCGGGATGTTGCAGCCATGCAGCGATTATCCAGGTTCTCGGGGGTGCCCGAGAACGTCAGGCGGCGCTGCCGCCGAACTCACGCTCCAGGGATGCGATCTGGTTGGAGCCGAGACCTCGGACCCGACGGCTCTCGGAGATGCCGAGCCGCTCCATGATCTGCTTGGCGCGGACCTTGCCCACGCCCGGCAGGGACTCCAGGAGGGCGGAGACCTTCATCTTGCCGATGACGTCGTTCTCCTGGCCCTGCTTGATGACCTCGTGGAGGGAGGCGCCGGAGTGCTTGAGTCGATTCTTGACCTCGGCCCGCTCCCGGCGAGCCGCGGCGGCCTTTTCGAGCGCGGCTGCGCGCTGTTCAGGGGTAAGGGGCGGAAGAGCCACGCCTACGTCACCTCGGATGTCGATCTGTCGGATACGGACCGGTGAGGACGCAGATCGCCCCGCACCAGGTGAGCGACGAACACCTTGTGCGCGTCGGCTCTCGACGGAGACTAGCGGCCAGGACCGCCCGAGTCAGCGAGAACCAACGAAAAGTCCTGGTCAGCCTTGGCCGACCAGGACATTTCAGGCATAACGACCGAGTTTTTTGGTCAGGAAACAGTCAACGGGCTGTTACGTGGCCCGTTCACCCATCCGAGACGGCGGCCCGGATCTCGTCCGCGAACCGTTCCGCGGCCGCCCGCAGCCCCGCCGCGTCCGGTCCCCGGCTCAGCACGCCGCGGCTCACGCTGGGCACCACGTTGCCCACCGCGTCGCCGAAGACGCCGGGCAGGTCCGCGGGCGTCGCCCCCTGCGCCCCGATCCCGGGGGCGAGCAGCGGCCCGTTGATCGCCAGGTCCGCTCCCGCGTCCCCGAGCGTCGCACCGACCACCGCGCCCACCGAGCCCAGCGGGCTCGCCCCCGCGTTCTCGGCGGCCATGTGGTCCAGCATCAGCTGGGCCAGCGAGCGGCCGTCGGCGGCGGTGGCGCGCTGCACCTCGGCGCCCTCCGGGTTGGAGGTGAGGGCGAGCACGAAGACGCCCGCGCCGGAGGCGGCCGCCGCGTCGAGCGCCGGTCGCAGCGAGCCGAAGCCGAGGTACGGCGAGACGGTGACCGCGTCCGAGAACAGCGGCGAGTCCGGGTCCAGGTAGGTCGCCGCGTAGGCGCCCATGGTGGAGCCGATGTCGCCGCGCTTGGCGTCCATCAGCACCAGCGCGCCGGCCGCCCGCGCCTCCTCGACGGCCTTCTCCAGCACGGCGATGCCGCGCGAGCCGAAGCGCTCGAAGAACGCGGACTGCGGCTTCAGCACGGCGACCCGGTCGGCCAGCGCCTCGACGACGGTGCGGGTGAAGCGCTCCAGGCCGGCGACGTCGTCGTTCAGGCCCCAGGAGGTGAGGAGCGAGCCGTGCGGGTCGATGCCCACGCAGAGCGGTCCGCGGGTGTCCATGGCGCGGCGCAGACGTGCGCCGAAGGGTTCGGGGCTCATGCGGTGGCCTTCCTGGTCTCCGCGCCGACGGCCTCGGCGAGGGTTGCGTACGGGGAGGCGGCCAGGCGCGCGGCCAGGCCCTTGTGGATCGCCCTGGCGTAGAACGGGCCCTCGTAGATGAAGGCGCTGTAGCCCTGGACGAGGGTGGCGCCCGCGAGGATGCGCTGCCAGGCGTCCTCGGCGTTCTCGATGCCCCCGACGCCGACGAGGGTGATCCGGTCGCCCACGCGCGCGTACAGGCGGCCGATGACCTCCAGGGAGCGCGCCTTGAGGGGCGCTCCGGACAGTCCGCCGGTCTCCCCGGTGAGGGAGGGCGCGGACTTCAGGCCCAGGCCGTCGCGGGCGATGGTGGTGTTGGTGGCGATGATGCCGTCCAGGCCCAGCTCGACCGCGAGGTCGGCGACCGCGTCGATGTCCTCGTCCGCGAGGTCCGGGGCGATCTTGACGAGCAGCGGGACCCGGCGTCCGGTGACGACCCGGTCGGCCGCCTCGCGCACGGCGCCGAGCAGCGGCCGCAGCGCCTCGGTGGCCTGGAGGTTGCGCAGGCCCGGGGTGTTGGGCGAGGAGACGTTCACGACGAGGTAGTCGGCGTGGCCGGCGAGGCGCTCGGCGGACTTCACGTAGTCGCCGACCGCCTCGGCCTCCGGCACGACCTTCGTCTTGCCGATGTTGACGCCGACCGTGGTCCTGAAGACCGGCCTGCGGGCGGCCAGCCGGGCGGCCACGGCGGCCGAGCCCTCGTTGTTGAAGCCCATGCGGTTGATCAGCGCGCGGTCCGCGACGAGGCGGAAGAGGCGCTTCTTGGGGTTGCCGGGCTGCGGCTCGCCGGTGACGGTGCCGATCTCGACGTGGTCGAAGCCGAGCATCGCCATGCCGTCGATCGCGACGGCGTTCTTGTCGAAGCCCGCGGCGAGGCCGAAGGGGCCGTGCATGCGCAGGCCGAGGGCCTCGGTGCGCAGCTCCTCGTACCGGGGAGCGAGCGCGGCGGCGACGAAGGTGCGCAGCACGGGGATGCGGGCGGCCAGACGGATCCACCGGAAGGCCAGGTGGTGGGCCTGTTCCGGGTCCATCCGCTTGAAGACCAGCTGGAAGAAGAACTTGTACATCGGGGTGTCCTCGGTGTCCTCACGGAGAGGGGGACACCGTTTCCGGTGTCCCCCTGTGGAGTGACCAGGGTTTTTCGCTCGGATCATGCCGGGCTCACGTGCCCCGGCACGCCGATCCGGCCTGATCCAGACGAAAGCCCCTAGTCGCGGGCCGCTGTCAGGTGTTCCGCGTGTTCCTGGAGGGAACGGACGCCTACACCTCCGTGGGTGAGGGCGTCGATGCCCTGGACGGCGGCGGCGAGCGCCTGCACCGTCGTCAGGCACGGCACGGAGCGGGCCACGGCCGCGGTGCGGATCTCGTAGCCGTCGAGCCGGCCGCCCGTTCCGTACGGGGTGTTGACGATGAGGTCGACCTCGCCGTCGTGGATCAGCTGGACGATGGTCTTCTCACCCTGCGGGCCGGTGCCCTCGGACTGCTTGCGCACGACGCGAGCGTTGATGCCGTTGCGCTTGAGGACCTCGGCGGTGCCGGAGGTGGCGAGCAGCTCGAAGCCGTGGGCGACGAGTTCGCGCGCCGGGAAGATCATCGAGCGCTTGTCGCGGTTGGCGACCGAGATGAAGGCGCGGCCCTTGGTGGGCAGCGGGCCGTACGCGCCGGCCTGCGACTTGGCGTACGCCGTGCCGAAGACCGAGTCGATGCCCATGACCTCGCCGGTGGAGCGCATCTCCGGGCCGAGGACGGTGTCGACGCCGCGGCCGTGGATGTCGCGGAAGCGCGACCACGGCATGACGGCCTCCTTGACGGAGATCGGCGCGTCGAGCGGCAGGGTGCCGCCGTCGCCGTTCGCCGGGAGCAGGCCCTCCGCGCGCAGCTCGGCGACGGTCGCGCCCAGCGAGATGCGGGCGGCGGCCTTGGCGAGCGGGACCGCGGTCGCCTTCGAGGTGAAGGGGACGGTGCGCGAGGCGCGCGGGTTGGCCTCCAGGACGTACAGGATGTCGCCGGAGAGCGCGAACTGGATGTTGATCAGTCCGCGGACGCCGACGCCCTTGGCGATGCCCTCGGTGGAGGCGCGCAGCCGCTTGATGTCGAAGCCGCCGAGCGTGATCGGGGGCAGCGCGCAGGCGGAGTCGCCGGAGTGGATGCCGGCCTCCTCGATGTGCTCCATGACGCCGCCGAGGTAGAGCTCGGTGCCGTCGTAGAGCGCGTCGACGTCGATCTCGATCGCGTCGTCGAGGAAGCGGTCGACCAGGACCGGCCTGGTGGGGCTGATCTCGGTGGACTCGGCGATGTACGAGGCCAGCCGCGCCTCGTCGTACACGATCTCCATGCCGCGTCCGCCGAGCACGTAGCTGGGGCGCACGAGGACGGGGTAGCCGATCTCGTCGGCGATGGCCTTGGCCTCGTCGAAGGTGGTGGCGGTGCCGTGCTTCGGGGCGGGCAGCCCGGCCTCGGCCAGGACCCGGCCGAAGGCGCCGCGGTCCTCGGCGGCGTGGATGGCCTCCGGGGAGGTGCCGACGACCGGTACGCCGTTGTCCTTGAGCGCCTGCGAGAGGCCCAGCGGGGTCTGGCCGCCGAGCTGCACGACGACTCCGGCGACGGGGCCCGCGAGGGTCTCCGCGTGGACGATCTCCAGCACGTCCTCGAGCGTCAGCGGCTCGAAGTACAGGCGGTCGGAGGTGTCGTAGTCGGTGGAGACGGTCTCCGGGTTGCAGTTGACCATCACGGTCTCGTAGCCCGCGTCGCTGAGCGCGAAGGAGGCGTGGACGCAGGAGTAGTCGAACTCGATGCCCTGGCCGATGCGGTTCGGGCCGGAGCCGAGGATGATCACCGCGGGCCTGGTGCGCGGCGCGACCTCGCTCTCCTCGTCGTAGGAGGAGTAGAAGTACGGCGTCCTCGCGGCGAACTCGGCGGCGCAGGTGTCGACCGTCTTGTAGACCGGGCGGATGCCCAGCGCGTGCCGCACCTCGCGCACGACGTCCTCGCGCAGGCTGCGGATGTCGGCGATCTGGGCGTCGGAGAAGCCGTGCCGCTTGGCCTCGGCGAGCAGCGCGGGGTCCAGCTCGTCCGCGCCCGCCAGCTCGTCGGCGATCTCCTTGATCAGGAAGAGCTGGTCGACGAACCAGGGGTCGATCTTCGTCGCCTCGAAGACCTCCTCCTGGGTGGCGCCGGCCCGGATCGCCTGCATGACGGTGTTGATCCGGCCGTCGGTCGGGCGTACCGCCTCGGCGAGCAGCGCGGTCTTGTCGCCGGGCTCGCCGGTGAAGGAGAACTGCGAGCCCTTCTTCTCCAGCGAGCGCAGTGCCTTCTGGAGCGCCTCGGTGAAGTTCCGGCCGATCGCCATGGCCTCGCCCACCGACTTCATGGTGGTGGTGAGGGTGGAGTCGGCGGAGGGGAACTTCTCGAAGGCGAAGCGCGGGGCCTTGACGACGACGTAGTCGAGGGTCGGCTCGAAGGAGGCCGGGGTCTTCTCGGTGATGTCGTTGGGGATCTCGTCGAGCGTGTAGCCGACGGCCAGCTTGGCGGCGATCTTGGCGATCGGGAAGCCGGTGGCCTTCGACGCGAGCGCCGAGGAGCGGGAGACGCGCGGGTTCATCTCGATGACGATGACGCGGCCGTCTTCGGGGTTCACGGCGAACTGGATGTTGCAGCCGCCGGTGTCGACGCCGACCTCGCGGATGATCGCGATGCCGATGTCGCGCAGCCGCTGGTACTCGCGGTCGGTGAGCGTCATCGCGGGGGCGACGGTGATCGAGTCGCCGGTGTGGACGCCCATCGGGTCGAAGTTCTCGATGGAGCAGACGACCACGACGTTGTCGTTCTTGTCGCGCATCAGCTCCAGCTCGTACTCCTTCCAGCCGAGGATGGACTCCTCCAGGAGCACCTCGGTGGTCGGGGAGAGCGTGAGGCCCTGGCCGGCGATGCGGCGCAGTTCGTCCTCGTCGTGGGCGAAGCCGGAGCCGGCACCGCCCATGGTGAAGGACGGGCGGACGACCACGGGGTAGCCGCCGAGCTCGTCGACGCCCGCCAGGACGTCGTCCATGGAGTGGCAGATGACCGAGCGGGCGGACTCGCCGTGGCCGATCTTGGCGTTGACGGCCTCGACGACGCCCTTGAACAGGTCGCGGTCCTCGCCCTTGTTGATGGCCTCGACGTTGGCGCCGATGAGCTCGACGCCGTACTTCTCCAGGACACCGTTCTCGTGCATGGAGATCGCGGTGTTGAGCGCGGTCTGGCCGCCCAGGGTCGGGAGCAGCGCGTCGGGGCGCTCCTTGGCGATGATCTTCTCGACGAACTCGGGGGTGATCGGCTCGACGTACGTGGCGTCGGCGATCTCCGGGTCGGTCATGATCGTCGCCGGGTTGGAGTTCACCAGGACGACGCGCAGGCCCTCGGCCTTGAGGACGCGGCAGGCCTGGGTGCCGGAGTAGTCGAACTCGGCGGCCTGGCCGATGACGATCGGGCCGGAGCCGATGACCAGGACGGACTGGATATCGGAGCGCTTAGGCACGCTGGCCCTCCATCAGGGTGACGAAACGGTCGAAGAGGTACGCGGCGTCGTGCGGGCCCGCGGCTGCTTCGGGGTGGTACTGGACGCTGAAGGCCGGCTGGTCGAGGAGCTGGAGCCCCTCGACGACCTGGTCGTTCAGGCAGACGTGGGAGACCTCGGCGCGGCCGTACTCCGTGTCGGAGACCTTGTCGAGCGGGGCGTCGACGGCGAAGCCGTGGTTGTGCGCGGTGACCTCGACCTTGCCGGTCGTGCGGTCCTGCACGGGCTGGTTGATGCCGCGGTGGCCGTACTTCAGCTTGTAGGTGCCGAAGCCGAGGGCGCGGCCCAGGATCTGGTTGCCGAAGCAGATGCCGAAGAGCGGGGTCTTCCGCTCCAGGACGCCCTGCATGACGGAGACCGGGTGGTCGGCGGTGGCCGGGTCGCCGGGGCCGTTGGAGAAGAACACGCCGTCGGGCTCGACCGCGTACACCTCCTCCAGGGTGGCGGTGGCGGGCAGCACGTGCACCTCGATGCCGCGCTCGGCCATCCGGTGCGGGGTCATGCCCTTGATGCCGAGGTCGATCGCGGCGACGGTGAACTTCTTCGTGCCGATCGCGGGGACGACGTACGTCTCCTTGGTGGCGACCTCGGCGGAGAGGTCGGCGCCCACCATCTCGGGGGCCTCCTGGACGCGGGCCAGCAGCGTGGCCTCGTCAGCGATCGTGTCGCCGGAGAAGATGCCGACGCGCATGGCGCCGCGCTCGCGCAGGTGGCGGGTGAGCGCGCGGGTGTCGATGCCGCTGATGCCGACGACGCCCTGGCGCTCCAGCTCCTCGTCCAGCGAGCGCCGCGAGCGCCAGTTGGAGGGGACCCGGGCGGGGTCGCGGACGACGTAGCCGGAGACCCAGATGCGGCCGGACTCGGGGTCCTCGTCGTTGACGCCGGTGTTCCCGACGTGCGGGGCGGTCATCACGACGACCTGGCGGTGGTAGGAGGGGTCGGTCAGCGTCTCCTGGTAGCCGGTCATGCCGGTGGAGAACACCGCCTCGCCGAAGGTCTCCCCCACGGCCCCGTAGGCGCGACCGCGGAAGGTGCGGCCGTCCTCCAGGACGAGTACGGCGGGAGCTTTGGCGGCTCCCCGGGTGGAGATCGTCATCGTGCGGTGCCTTCCGTAGTGCGGGTGAGTCGTTCGATGGCCTCGACCCAGGCCGGGTGCTCGGCGGAGCGGTCGGAGCGGAAGCCGGAGTCGATCAGCTTGTCGCCGTGCGCCCAGGTGATGATCAGCAGGCCGCCCTCGGGCAGGACCTTGCCGGCGATGCCCTTGTCGAGCCGGGCCCCGCGCAGTGCGGCGGCCGGGACGAAGAAGTCGGTCGCGCCGGGGCGCCGGACGTCCAGGCCCCGGTCGGTCAGGGCGAGCTCGACGCGGCTGCGGGTGCCCAGGCCGTGGGCGACGATCCGGTCGAGCCACTGCCCGGCGGTGGTCGAGGCGTGGTAGCGGCCGGTCAGGGTGAGCGGCTGTTCGCCGTCCCCGAAGCCCTCCGGCGTGGTGGCGAGCTCCGGCAGTCCGGACTGGAGGCTTCCCCGCCACTTCCATCCCTGGCGCATCAGCCAGTAGACGAAGGCGATGAGGACCAGCAGTCCGACGACCCAGCTGATGCGGGCGGACCAGTCGGTCACTTCGGCCGACTTCTGCTCCGCGGCGAGTCGGAGGTACAGGTGGGTGGGTGATGTCACGCGAGCTTCCCGTCGACGACCGTGGCACGGCCCCGCAGGAAGGTGTGGGTGACTCGACCCGGCAGCTCGCGCCCCTCGTACGGAGTGTTGCGGCTGCGGGAGGCGAAGCCCGCGGGGTCCACGACACCACGGTAAGCCGGATCGACCAGGGTGAGGTTGGCGGGCTCACCGGCCGAGACGGGCCTGCCGTGTCCTTCGAGGCGGCCGATGGCCGCCGGGCGGAACGACATCCGGTCGGCGACGCCCGCCCAGTCGATGAGGCCGGTGTCGACCATCGTCTGCTGGACGACGGAGAGCGCGGTCTCCAGGCCCACCATGCCCATGGCGGCGGCGGCCCACTCGCAGTCCTTGTCCTCGTGCGGGTGCGGGGCGTGGTCGGTGGCGACGCAGTCGATGGTGCCGTCGGCGAGCGCCTCGCGCAGGGCCAGGACGTCGGCCTCGGTGCGCAGCGGCGGGTTCACCTTGTAGACCGGGTTGTAGGACCGTACGAGTTCGTCGGTGAGGAGCAGGTGGTGCGGGGTGACCTCGGCGGTGACGTCCCAGCCCTTGGACTTGGCCCAGCGGACGATCTCGACGGAGCCGGCGGTCGACAGGTGGCAGATGTGCACCCGGGAGCCGACGTGGGCGGCGAGCAGGACGTCGCGGGCGATGATCGACTCCTCGGCGACGGCGGGCCAGCCGCCGAGACCGAGTTCGGCCGAGACGACGCCCTCGTTCATCTGGGCGCCCTCGGTGAGGCGGGGCTCCTGGGCGTGCTGGGCGACGACGCCGTCGAACGCCTTCACGTACTCCAGCGCGCGGCGCATGATCACCGCGTCGTCGACGCACTTGCCGTCGTCGGAGAAGACCTTCACCCCGGCGGCCGAGTCGTGCATGGCGCCGAGCTCGGCGAGCTGCTTGCCCTCCAGTCCGACGGTGACGGCGCCGACCGGCTGCACGTCGCAGTAGCCGGACTCCTTGCCCAGCCGCCACACCTGCTCGACGACGCCGGCGGTGTCGGCGACGGGGAAGGTGTTGGCCATGGCGTGCACGGCGGTGAAGCCGCCGACGGCCGCCGCCTTCGTCCCGGTGAGGACGGTCTCGGAGTCCTCGCGGCCCGGCTCGCGCAGATGGGTGTGGAGGTCGACCAGGCCGGGCAGCAGGATCTGCCCCTCGGCCTCGACGACGGTCGCGCCGGCGGCGTCGAGGCCGGTGCCGACCTCGGCGATGGTCTCGCCGTCGATCAGCACGTCCTGGGGTTCGCCGCCGAGGATCTTCGCGCCGCGGATAAGGATCTTGCTCATGGTTACTTGTTCTCCTCGGTACGGGACGGGGCGGCGGGGGCGGCGGGCTCGGATCCGCCGAGCAGGAGGTACAGGACGGCCATCCGGATCGAGACGCCGTTGGCGACCTGTTCGACGGCCGTGCAGCGGTCGGAGTCGGCGACCTCGGCGGTGATCTCCATGCCCCGGACCATCGGCCCGGGGTGCATGACGACGGCGTGCCCGGGCATCTTCGCCATGCGGTCGCCGTCCAGGCCGTAGCGGCGGGAGTACTCGCGCTCGGTCGGGAAGTACGCGGCGTTCATCCGTTCACGCTGCACACGCAGCATCATCACCGCGTCGGACTTCGGCAGCACCTCGTCGAGACCGTAGCTGACCTCGCAGGGCCACTGCTCGACGCCGACGGGGACGAGGGTCGGCGGGGCCACCAGGGTGACGTGGGCGCCCAGCGTGTTCAGCAGGTGCACGTTGGAGCGGGCCACCCGGCTGTGCAGGATGTCGCCGACGATGGTGATCCGGCGGCCTTCCAGGTCCCGGCCGAGACCGCTGTCGGTCCCGACCAGGCGGCGACGCATCGTGAAGGCGTCCAGGAGGGCCTGGGTGGGGTGCTCGTGGGTGCCGTCGCCGGCGTTGACGACCGCGCCGTCGATCCAGCCGGAGGTGGCGAGGCGGTACGGGGCGCCGGAGGCGCCGTGCCGGATGACGACGGCGTCGGCGCCCATCGCCTCCAGGGTCAGCGCGGTGTCCTTGAGCGACTCGCCCTTGGAGACGGACGAGCCCTTCGCGGAGAAGTTGATGACGTCGGCGGAGAGGCGCTTGGCTGCGGCCTCGAAGGAGATGCGGGTGCGCGTCGAGTCCTCGAAGAAGAGGTTGACGACGGTACGGCCGCGCAGGGTCGGGAGCTTCTTGATCGGCCGGTCGGCGACCCGGGCCATCTCCTCGGCGGTGTCGAGGATCAGGACGGCGTCGTCGCGGGTGAGGTCGGCGGCCGAGATGAGGTGGCGCTTCATCTGGGTGTTCTCCGGAGGGTGGAGGGTGAGGGCGTGCGGGCGTGCGAAAGCCGCCGTACGGGCTCGAAGGGCGTCGTACGGGTGGGGTGCGGCTACTGCTCGCCCGCCGGGGAGGCCTGCTGGACACCGAGCAGCACGGCGTCGCGGCCGTCCTCCTCGGCGAGCTGGACCTTGACCGTCTCCCGCAGCGACGTGGGGAGGTTCTTGCCGACGTAGTCGGCGCGGATCGGGAGTTCGCGGTGGCCGCGGTCGACGAGGACGGCGAGCTGCACGGCACGGGGCCGGCCGATGTCGCCCAGCGCGTCGAGCGCGGCGCGGATCGTGCGTCCCGAGAAGAGGACGTCGTCGACGAGCACGACCAGGCGGCCCTCGATGCCCTCGCCGGGGATCTCGGTGCGGGCCAGGGCGCGCGCCGGGCGCAGCCGCAGGTCGTCGCGGTACATCGTGATGTCGAGGGAGCCGACCGGCATCTTTCCGCCGGTGATCTCCTCCAGCTTCTCGGCCAGCCTGCGGGCGAGGAAGACGCCCCGCGTCGGGATTCCGAGGAGCACCACGTCGTCGGCGCCCTTGGCGCGTTCGACGATCTCGTGGGCGATCCGGGTCAGTACCCGGGCGATGTCGGGGGCCTCCAGAACGGGGCGTGCCGCATTGCCGGGGGCTTCATGCTGTGCGTCCATAAGAAACGGACCTCCTTCTCCGCCTCACGGGACGGACCTTAAAGGACGTCGAAATTGCGTCATCCACGTTACCAGGGCTTGCGCGGAGCCCCGGTGGCACCCCCGGGAGGTGCCGGTACGGACCTTTCGGCTTGACGCAGCCAAGTAACGCTGCGTAACCTCACAGTGAGTTACCAGCCACTGCGGCCGAGCCGCAGAATGTTCCAGCGTCCGGGGAGCTTTATGTCCAGCGAATACGCAAAACAGCTCGGGGCCAAACTCCGTGCCATCCGCACCCAGCAGGGCCTCTCCCTCCATGGCGTGGAGGAGAAGTCCCAGGGCCGCTGGAAGGCCGTCGTGGTCGGCTCGTACGAGCGCGGTGACCGTGCCGTGACCGTGCAGCGCCTCGCCGAGCTCGCGGACTTCTACGGGGTCCCGGTGCAGGAGCTCCTGCCCGGCACGACGCCCGGCGGTGCCGCCGAGCCGCCGCCGAAGCTCGTGCTGGACCTGGAGCGCCTCGCCCACGTCCCGCCGGAGAAGGCCGGTCCGCTGCAGCGCTACGCGGCGACGATCCAGAGCCAGCGCGGCGACTACAACGGCAAGGTGCTCTCGATCCGCCAGGACGACCTGCGCACGCTGGCCGTGATCTACGACCAGTCGCCGTCCGTGCTGACGGAGCAGCTGATCAGCTGGGGCGTGCTGGACGCGGACGCGCGCCGCGCCGTCGCCCACGAAGAGGGCTGACGCCCCACCGAAGAAACGTACCGCCGTGCCGGTGCGGGTTCCCTCTTCCGGGTGCCCGTGCCGACACGGTTTTTTCGTGCCCGGTTCCATGTCTTCGCGCGGTCCCGTGTCCGCGTACGAACGGCCGCCACCGGGCGCGCCGTACGCCGAAGGGCCCACGGTCGAGTGACCGCGGGCCCTTCGCCGGCTGAACGCCGCCGCGGGTCACTGCTCCCGGCGGAGCTTCGGCTTGAGGTCCTTGAACCGGGCGAGCAGCCCGTTCACGAAGGACGGCGACTCGTCGGTGGAGAACTCCTTGGCGAGCTGGACCGCCTCGTCGAGCACCACCGCGTCCGGGGTACCGTCCACCCAGATCAGCTCGTACGCGCCGAGCCGCAGGATGTTCCGGTCGACGACCGGCATGCGGTCGATCTCCCAGTCCACCGCGTAGGTCGCGATGAGGTCGTCGATCCGGTCCGCGTACTGCGCGTACCCCTCGACGAGCTCCATCGTGTACTCGGTGACCGGGGGCTGACGGCTGTCGGTCCGCGAGTGCCGCACCCAGTCCGCGAGGACCGTCTGCACGGACGCGCCGCGCTGGTCGGCCTCGAAGAGGATCTGGAAGGCACGCTTGCGGGCCGTGTTACGGGCAGCCACGGTTAGCTGTTCACCCGGCCGAGGTAGTCGCTGGTGCGGGTGTCGACCTTGATCTTCTCACCGGTGGTGATGAAGAGCGGGACCTGGATCTGGTGGCCGGTCTCCAGGGTGGCGGGCTTGGTGCCACCGGTGGAGCGGTCGCCCTGGACGCCCGGCTCGGTCTCCTGGATGACGAGCTCGACGGCGGCCGGGAGCTCGACGTAGAGCACCTCGCCCTCGTGCTGCGCCACGGAGGCGGTGAAGCCCTCGATCAGGAAGTTGGCGGCGTTGCCGACGGCCTTGCGGTCGACGTGGAGCTGGTCGTAGGTCTCCATGTCCATGAAGACGAAGTAGTCGCCGTCCATGTAGGAGAACTGCATGTCGCGACGGTCGATGGTGGCCGTTTCGACCTTCACGCCGGCGTTGAACGTCTTGTCGACGACCTTGCCGGAGAGCACGTTCTTGAGCTTGGTGCGCACGAAGGCCGGGCCCTTGCCGGGCTTGACGTGCTGGAACTCGACGACGGACCAGAGCTGGCCTCCGTCGAGCTTGAGCACCATGCCGTTCTTGAGGTCGTTCGTGGAAGCCACGGTTGCGGAATCTCCTGGACTGAAGCTGGTGGAACGACCGAGGATGCGCGCTAGAGCGCGAGCAGCTCCTTGGTCGTAATGGTGAGTAGCTCGGGTCCGCCGTCCGCCTCGGGGCGCACGACGAGCGTGTCATCGATCCGGACTCCGCCCCGGCCCGGGAGGTGGACCCCCGGTTCGACGGTGACCGGCACACAAGCGTCCAGTTTACCCATGGCCGCAGGTGCCAGCTGCGGGTCCTCGTCGATTTCCAGTCCCACTCCGTGCCCGGTCCACGGCGCCAGGTCCCCTCCATGGTCCGCGGAGTCCAGCAGGTGCCGGGCCGCACGGTCCACGTCGCGGTAGGCCGCGCCGGGCACGAGGGCCTCGCGTCCGGCCCGCTGAGCGGCGAAGACGAGGTCGTAGAGCTCGATCTGCCAGTCGGCCGGCGCCGTGCCGATGACGAACGTGCGGCCGATCTCGCAGCGGTAGCCGCGGTAGTTCGCGCCGAGGCAGACGGAGAGGAAATCCCCTTCCTCCACCCGCCGGTCCGAGGGCCGGTGGCGCCCCTGGCCGGAATTCGGGCCGGTGGCCACGGAGGTGGGGAAGGCGGGACCGTCGGCGCCGTGGTCCACCAGCCGGCGCTCCAGCTCCAGGGCGAGGTGGCGTTCGGTGCGGCCGACCAGGATGGATTCGAGGAGCTCGCCCAGGGCCTGGTCGGTGATCTCGGCGGCGATCCGCAGGCAGGCGATCTCCTCCTCGTCCTTCACCACCCGCAGGTGCTCGACGGTGGTGCCCAGGTCGGTCAGCCGCAGCCGGGGCGCGGCCGAACCCATGGCCCGGTGGCGGGAGACCGTCAGGTGGTGCTCCTCCACTGCCAGGGAGTCCGCCCCCGAGGAGGCGGCGAGGTCCGCTGCCGCCACCGCCGGATCACCGTCCGGGGACGGCGGCGCGAGGACGCGCAGCCGGTCGTCGGTGCGCCCGTCGGCGGGACCGCCGGGCGGGGCCTCGGGGCGGAACAGGACGTCCCCGCCGGGCCCGAGCAGCAGCACGGCCCCCGGTGGCGCACCGCCCGCGAGGTAGCGGACGTTGGCGGGGCGGGAGACCAGGGCGGCCGCGGACCCGGCGGCGGCGCACCGGTCGCGGAGCATCCCTCGGCGGACGGCGTACACCTCTGACATGTCACGAGCCTACGAGCGGTGGCACCGGCCTGCTCGGTCAGCGCACCCGACCGGGGGCCGTCCGGTGGCGGGCTACCAGGCCGGAGGGCTGGCTATGGACCGGGCGAGCACGTCGTCGAGGACGCGGGCGGTGGTCTCCACGTCGTACGTGGAGTTGTCGATGATCGGCAGCCCGGAACCGTACCACCCGGCCATCCTGCCGTGGATCCGGGCGACCTCCTCGTCCGAGAGGCGGCGGTTCCCGCTGCGGGCGGCGTTGCGCTCCAGGACGATCTCCAGGCCCGGGAGCAGGACGACGGGCAGCAGTCCGGGGCCGACGTGGCGCTTCCAGCCGCCGAGGCCGACGACCGGCCGGTCCGGGAAGACGGCGTCGTCGAGGATGCAGGAGATGCCGTTGGCGAGGAAGTTGCGGGCGGCGAAGCCGCAGGTGCGACGGGCCAGGCGGTACTGCGCCTCGGAGTTGTCGTTCCATCCGGACTGCGGGTCGGCGAAGCCGGAGCAGACCCATTCGCGGACGTCATCGAGGCTGACGTGGGCGGTGGGGACCCGGCGGCGGCTGGCCCAGAGCCTGGCCACGGTGGTCTTCCCGGCGCCCGCGGGGCCGATCAGCAGGACGGCGAGCGTCGTGCCGCCGGTGCCGGGGTCGGCGGGCGGCGCGGGCAGCGGGACGGGACCGGCGGGCGGCAGCTGGACGTGCCCGGTGGTCTCCCTGGCGGGCGGCGCCGGGGCGTGGTTCGGGGCCGGTCCGCTCCAGCCCTGGGGCGCCGGAGGGGCGGTGGGCGGCGGCCCCGGCGGACCGGGGTGGCCGGGGTGCTGGGACTGGTGCGTCCAGCCGACGGGCCCACTGCCGGGGCCCTGCGGCGGCGGCAGCGGAGCCCCCACTGCGTGCTGCATCCGGTGCCACTCCGTCTCGTACAGGCAACTGGCGCTGATGGGACGGCAACCGTACCGTCCCCGGCCGCCACAAGGACAACGGCCGGGGGTGGTCCGCAGTGCCCGATCGGCCGGTATTCCGCCCGGCCCGCCGGTCCGTCAGCCGGTCAGTTCGTCCGCGAGCGCGCGCAGGGCCAGACGATAGGAGCCGATGCCGAATCCGGCCACGGTTCCGGTCGCCACCGGCGCGATCACGGAATGGTGGCGAAATTCCTCCCGTGCGTACGGGTTCGAGATGTGCACCTCGATCAGCGGGGCGGTGCGCTGGGCGGCCGCGTCCCGCATCCCGTACGAGTAATGGGTGAACGCCCCCGGATTGACAATGACCGGAATTGAACCGTCCGCGGCCTCGTGGAGCCAGCGGATCAGCTCGCCCTCGTCGTTGGTCTCGCGGACGTCGACGTCGAAGCCGAGCTCCTTGCCGAGCTCCCGGCAGGTGTCGACGAGCCCGGCGTAGGACGTGGCACCGTACACGTCGGGCTCGCGGGAGCCGAGGCGGCCGAGGTTCGGCCCGTTGAGGACGAGGACCCGACGGGTCACGCCGACACCTCCCCGTAGGCGGCGAGCAGCACGGCCGGGTCCGGGCCCTCCAGCACGGTGGGCTTGCCGAGGCCGTCCAGGACGATGAAGCGCAGCAGGTCGCCGCGGGACTTCTTGTCGACCTTCATGGTCTCCAGCAGCCTGGGCCACTGGTCGCCGCGGTAGGTCAGCGGCAGGCCGACGGACTCCAGCACGGTGCGGTGCCGGTCGGCGGTGGCGTCGTCGAGGCGTCCGGCGAGCCGGCCCAGCTCGGCGGCGAAGACCATGCCGACCGAGACGGCGGCGCCGTGGCGCCACTTGTAGCGCTCGTTCTTCTCGATGGCGTGGGCCAGGGTGTGGCCGTAGTTGAGGATCTCGCGCAGCCCGGACTCCTTGAGGTCGCTGGAGACGACCTCCGCCTTGACCTTGATGGCGCGTTCGATCAGCTCGGCGGTGTGCGGCCCGGTGGGCGTACGGGCGCCTTCCGGGTCCGCCTCGACGAGGTCGAGGATCACCGGGTCGGAGATGAAGCCGGCCTTGATGACCTCGGCCATGCCGCTGACGTAGTCGTGCACCGGCAGCGAGTCCAGTGCCGCGAGGTCGCAGAGGACCCCGGCCGGCGGGTGGAAGGCGCCGACGAGGTTCTTGCCCTCGGCGGTGTTGATGCCGGTCTTGCCGCCGACGGCCGCGTCGACCATGGCGAGCACGGTCGTGGGGACGGCGATCCAGCGCACTCCGCGCAGCCAGGTCGCCGCGACGAATCCGGCCAGGTCGGTGGTGGCGCCGCCGCCGACGCCGACGATCACGTCGGTGCGGGTGAAGCCGGTCTGTCCGAGCGCCTTCCAGCAGTACGCCGCAACCTCGGCGGTCTTGGCCTCCTCGGCGTTGGGCAGCTGGATCGCGATGGCCTCGTAACCTTGCCCGGCGAGGTCCTGGCGGACCGCCTCACCGGTCTCGGCGAGCGCCTCGGGGTGCAGCACCGCGACCCGCTTGACGCGGTCGCCGATGAGTCCGGGCAGCTCGCCGAGGAGCTGCCTGCCGATCAGCACGTCGTACGGGTCGGTGCCCGCGCTGCCGGCGATCGGGATGCGGATGGGGCCCTGCTCGGTCATGGGTGTGCTCTCCCGGCCGGGCGCGACGGGGGCTCCCGTGCGCTCCGGCAGTTCCAGTGCGTCGAGGACCGCCTGGGCGACCTCTTCGGGGGTGCGCTCGTCGGTGGCGACGGTCGCCCGCGCCACCTCGGTGTACAGGTGGCGGCGGGCGTCCATCAGCTCGCGCCACTGCCGGCGCGGGTTGACGGCGAGCAGCGGGCGGGCGGTGCTCAGGCCGACCCGCCTGACGGCCTCCTCCACCTCCATCGAGAGGTAGACGACGGGGTGGCCGGCGAGCAGGGCGCGGGTCGTCGCGTCGAGCACGGCGCCGCCGCCGAGCGAGAGGACGCCGGTGTGCTCGGCGAGGGCGGTGTGCACCGCCCGGCGCTCCAGCTCGCGGAAGTGCTCCTCGCCCTCGTCGTAGAAGATCTCCGGGATCGGCTTGCCGGCCGTGGCCACGACGTCCGCGTCGGTGTCCCGGTAGCCGGTGCCGAGCCGGTCGGCGAGCAGTTCCCCGACCGTGGACTTGCCGACGCCCATCGGGCCGACGAGGACGACCAGCGGGCCGCTCATCGGATCTGGAGGTGGTCGAGGTACGACTGCACGTTGCGCCGGGTCTCGGCGACGCTGTCGCCGCCGAACTTCTCCGCGACGGCGTCGGCCAGGACCAGCGCGACCATCGCCTCGGCGACGATCCCCGCAGCCGGAACGGCACAGACATCGGAGCGCTGGTGGTGCGCCTTGGCGGGCTCGCCGGTGACGACGTCGATGGTGGCGAGCGCGCGCGGCACGGTCGCGATGGGCTTCATCGCGGCGCGGACCCGCAGCAGTTCGCCGGTGGTGAGGCCGCCCTCGGTGCCGCCGGAGCGGCCGGAGGCGCGCCTGATGCCGTCCTCGGTGACCAGGATCTCGTCGTGCGCCTTCGAGCCGGGCACCCGGGCCAGGTCGAAGCCGTCGCCGACCTCGACGCCCTTGATGGCCTGGATGCCCATGAGGGCGGCGGCGAGGCGGGCGTCCAGCCGACGGTCCCAGTGGACGTGCGAGCCGAGGCCCACGGGCACGCCGTACGCCAGCACCTCGACGACGCCGCCGAGGGTGTCGCCGTCCTTGTGGGCCTGGTCGATCTCGGCGACCATCGCCTTGCTCGCGTCGGCGTCCAGGCAGCGCACCGGGTCGGCGTCGAGCCGCTCGACGTCGGCGGGCGTCGGGTGGACGCCGTACGGCGCCTTGGCCGCGGCCAGCTCGACCACGTGGCTGACGATCTCGATGCCGGCGGTCTCCTTGAGGTACGACTGCGCGACGGCGCCGAGCGCGACGCGGGCCGCCGTCTCCCGGGCGCTGGCGCGCTCCAGGATCGGCCGGGCCTCGTCGAAGCCGTACTTCTGCATGCCCGCGAGGTCGGCGTGGCCGGGCCGCGGGCGTGTCAGCGGGGCGTTGCGGGCCAGTTCGGCCAGTTCGGCGGGGTCGACCGGGTCGGCCGCCATCACCTGCTCCCACTTGGGCCATTCGGTGTTGCCCACCATCACGGCGACCGGGGATCCCATGGTGAGGCCGTGGCGCACCCCGCCGAGGAAGGTGACCTCGTCCTTCTCGAACTTCATCCGCGCACCGCGGCCGTAACCGAGCCGTCGTCGGGCGAGTGCGTCCGCCACCATCTCCGTGGTGATCGGGACGCCGGCGGGAAGACCCTCCAGCGTCGCCACGAGTGCGGGGCCGTGGGACTCCCCCGCGGTCAGCCAGCGCAACCTGCTCAACGGTGCTCCTCATGCTCGCGCCTGGAACTGCAACGGCGCGACCGGGTGCGCGGCCCTGGCCCGCCGCCTCGATCCTCCCACGGCCGGGGGCCCGAACCGGCCGCCGGTCCAGCAGACGGACGGATCGTATCGGCGGGCGCGGGGGCTCAGCGGGCGGCGAGCGCGGCTTCCCCGGCCCGTCGCATGGCCGCCAGCGGGGCGGGCGCGCGGCCCGTCATCTGCTCGACCTGGAGGACGGCCTGGTGCACCAGGAGGTCGAGACCTCCGACGACTGGGCCGGATCGGTCGGCCCAGGCCGCGGCGAGCCCGGTGGGCCAGGGCTCGTACAGCACGTCGAAGAGGGTGCCCGGCCGGTCCGGCACGGCGGCGGCCAGGGCGTCGGTGGCACCGGCCGGGGTGGTGGCGATGACCAGGGGGGCCCGCAGCGCCTGCTCGGCGTCCGCCCAGTCAGCGATCCGGACGTCGACGCCGAGGCGTTCGCCCCAGCCGCGCATCTCCCGGCCCCGCTCCTGGCTGCGGACGTACGCCGTGACCGGTCCCGTGCACATCCCGGCCAGTGCGGCGAGCGCCGACGAGGCGGTCGCGCCCGCGCCGAGGACGGCGGCGGAATCGGTCTTCTCCACCCCTCGTTCGCGCAGGGCGGCGACCATGCCCGGGATGTCGGTGTTGTCGCCGGTCAGCCGGCCGTCCTCGGTGAGGACGACGGTGTTGACCGCCTCCACCGAGGCGGCGGTCCCGCTGACGGAGTCCAGCAGCGGGATGACCGCCCGCTTCAACGGCATGGTCAGCGAGAGCCCGGCCCAGGTGGTGTCGAGGGACTCGACGAACCCGGGAAGCGCGGCCTCGTCGATCTCGAACCGTTCGTACGACCAGTCGGTGAGGCCGAGCTCGGCATACGCGGCCCGGTGCAGCACCGGGGAGAGCGAGTGCGCGATGGGCGAGCCGAGGACGGCGGCGCGGTGGCGCCGGTCAGCCGAGGCCATGCTTTTCCTTGAACTTGTCGTTGAGCTTCTCGTGATCGGCGACGGTCTTGGTGAACTGGGTCTTCTTGCCGTCGAGCGAGATGAAGAACATCCACCCGTCACCGGTCGGATTGAGCGTCGCCCGCAGGGCTTCGTCGCCCGGGTTGCTGATCGGCCCCGGCGGAAGGCCCACGTGATAGTAGGTGTTGTACGGGTCCGGGTTGGTCCGGATCTCGTTCGACCCGATCTTGATCTTGCTCTGGTTCTTCAGGTAGTTGAACGCGGAGTCGAATTCGAGCTTCCCGTTCGAGACCGAGTTGTCCGGCTTCAGCCGGTTGTACACGACCTCGGCCATCTTGCGGAAGTCGTCGTGCGTGAGCCCCTCCGCCTGGACCAGGCTGGCGACGGTGAGGACCTGCCAGGGCCCGTCCAGCTTGTGCTTCTTGGCCGTCGCCTCGAGGTCGAGCTTGCCGTACTCCTCGTTGGCGCGGGAGACCATCTTCTTCAGGACGGCCTCCGGCTTGGCCCCCTTGGTGACCGGGTAGGCGGCCGGGAAGAGGAAGCCCTCCAGCGGGTCCTTGATGTTCTTGCCGTCGCTCGCCCAGCCGGGCAGTCCGAGATCGGACGCCTCGGACTTGGCGACTCCCTTGGTCGTCCCCTTCTTGAGGCCCAGCTTCTTGTCGATCATCTCGTAGACGGCGACGTTGCGGGTGCCCTCGGGGATCACCAGGAGGTTCTGGCTGTTTCCGTCGAGCATCATCTTCACGGCCTCGGCCGCGGACATCTCCTTGCGGAGCAGATAGACGCCCGCCTGGATCGACTTGCCCTGGGGGTTCTCGTTCTGCGCGGCGACGAACGCGTCGACGCTCTTGACGACCCCCTTCTCCTTCAGGATGTTGCCGATGTCGGAACCGAAGGCGCCCTTCTCGATCTCGACCTCGACCTCGCCGGTTCCCCTGCCGGCGTAGTCGGGCGCCGCGCCGTACCTGTCCTTCCAGTACGAGTACCCGAAGTAGGTCGCCCCGCCGAGGCCACCGACCAGGACCAGCGAGACCACCAGGCAGGCACAGCCGTTGCGGCTCTTCTTCTTGCCCTTGCCACCCCGGCGTTCGCTCCCGCCCCGGCCGCCGCGGCGGGAGGCACGCGAGTCGTCCTCGTACTCCTCGTCGTCCTCGACGTCCTTGTTCTTGGCGTCGGGTTCGTCGGAGCCCGTGAAGAAGGGGTGGGTCTCCTCCGGCTGGACCTCCGGGTCCCAGTCGGGGTTCTGTGCCGGGGCCTGCTGGGGAGCGGCCTCGCGGCGGCCCGGGGGCTGCGGCGGCGGGTACGCCTCCGACGTGCCGTAGTAGTCGGAGGTCTCGCCGTAACCGCCCTGCCCGCCGCCGTACGGATCGGCCTGCTGCACGTCGTAGGGCATCGCCGCCTGCTGCCCGGTGTCCCAGCCGGTGTTGCCGTACTGGGGCTGCTGGGGCTGCTGCGCGTAGGGGTCCTGCTGGGCCCCGTACGCGGGCTGCTGCGGGTAGTGCTGCTGCTGCGCGTAGGGGTCCTGCTGCTGCGACTGCTGTGCGTACGGGTCCTGCGGCTGCTGTGCGTACGGGGCCTGCTGCTGGTTCGCGTACGGGTCCTGGGGGTAGGACTGCTGCCCGCCGCCGTACTGGCCCTGGCCGTGGGCGGGCTGCTGTCCTCCCCACCCCTGGTCCCCGTACAAGGGGTCCTCGGGATGCCACGGTTCGGAGCCGGAGCCCCGGCCATACTCAGTCATCGATCCCCTAGAGCCGCGAGACGACGTTCCGTCTCTTTGCTGTGCGGCCCTGATGGAAGGCGCCGCCGCATCGCGCGGAACGTTACCGTATCGCGATCAGACAACCACTTCGACGCCTTCGCCCGGAGGCCTGCCCGACGCCCGTTCGGACTCCAGAGCGTTCTGAAGGATCACCACAGCGGCAGCTTGGTCGATGACGGAACGGCCTTTCCTGGACTTCACGCCCGAAGCGCGCAGCCCCTGACTGGCCGTCACTGTGGTCATCCTCTCGTCCACCAGGCGCACCGGAACGGGTGCGACCGAGCGGGCGACCTCCTGTGCGAAGACCCGGATCTTGGCGGCGGCCGGTCCCTCGCCGCCGCCGAGGGACCGCGGCAGGCCGATGATGATCTCGATCGGCTCGTACTCCTCGACGATCTGCCCCAGCCGCCGGTGGGCCGCCGGGACGTCACGTCCCGGAACGGTCTCCACCGGCGTGGCGAGGATCCCGTCGGGGTCGCACGAGGCGACCCCGATCCGGGCGTCCCCGACGTCGATCGCGAGCCGGCGACCGCGGCGCATTTCCGTCACTCCCGTCGTCACGCCGTCTCGGTGACGAGGCGCTCGACGGCGGCCACGGCCGCGCCGATGGCCTCGGGGTTCTGGCCGCCGCCCTGGGCGACGTCCGGCTTGCCGCCGCCACCGCCGCCGAGGGTCTTGGCGGCGGTGCGGACCAGGTCACCGGCCTTGAGTCCGCGCTCGCGGGCGGCCTCGTTGGTGGCGATCACGGTCAGCGGGCGGCCGTTGGCGGTGGTGAACAGGGCCACGACGGCCGGCCGGCCGCCCTGGATGCGGCCGCGGACGTCGAGGACGAGCTTGCGCAGGTCGTCGGCCGAGGTGCCGTCGGCGACCTGTCCGGTGACCAGGGCGACGCCGCGGATGTCCTGGGCGGAGTCGACGAGTCCGGCGGCGGCCTGGAGGACCTTCTCCGCGCGGAACTTCTCGATCTCCTTCTCGGCGTCCTTCAGCTTGCCGAGCATGCCGGCGATCTTCTCCGGCAGCTCCTCGGGACGGCCCTTGACCAGCTCCTGGAGCTGGGCGACGACCGTGTGCTCCCGGGCGAGGAAGTTGTACGCGTCGACGCCGACGAGGGCCTCGATGCGGCGCACGCCGGAACCGATGGACGACTCGCCGAGCAGCTTCACCAGACCCAGCTGGGCGGTGTTGTGGACGTGCGTGCCGCCGCAGAGCTCCTTGGAGAAGTCGCCGATGGTGACGACGCGGACCTGCTCGCCGTACTTCTCGCCGAACTCGGCGATGGCGCCCTGCTTCTTGGCCTCGGCGATCGGCATGACCTCGGCCTGGACGTCGAGCTCGCGGGCGAGGACCTCGTTGATCTTCTGCTCGACGTCGGTGAGGACCGTGCCGGGTACGGCGGCGGGCGAGCCGAAGTCGAAGCGGAAGCGGCCCGGGGAGTTCTCCGAACCGGCCTGGGCGGCCGTCGGGCCCAGCGCGTCGCGCAGCGCCTGGTGCGTGAGGTGCGTGGCGCTGTGGGCACGGGCGATGGCGCGGCGGCGGGTGATGTCGATGGCGGCGTAGGCGGACGACCCGACGGTCACCTCGCCGACCTGCACCGAGCCCTTGTGGACGGAGACGCCGGGGACGGGCTGCTGGACGTCGCGCACCTGGATGACGGCGCCGCTGTCGAGCCGGATCCGGCCCTGGTCGGCGAGCTGGCCGCCGCCCTCGGCGTAGAACGGGGTGCGGTCCAGGACGACCTCGACCTCGTCGCCCTCGGAGGCGGCGGGCGAGGGCACGCCGTCGACGAGCAGGCCGACGACGGTCGACTCGCCCTCGGTGGCGGTGTAGCCGGTGAACTCGGTGACGCCGGAGTTGTCGGCGACCTCGCGGTAGGCGGACAGGTCGGCGTGGCCGGTCTTCTTGGCCTTGGCGTCGGCCTTGGCGCGCTCCCGCTGCTCCTTCATCAGGCGGCGGAAGCCCTCCTCGTCCACCGAGAGGCCCTGTTCGGCGGCCATCTCCAGGGTGAGGTCGATCGGGAAGCCCCAGGTGTCGTGGAGCAGGAACGCCTTGTCGCCGGCGAGGACCTTGCCGCCGGCGGCCTTGGTCTCCGTGACGGCGGTGTCGAGGATGTTGGTGCCGCCCTTGAGGGCCTTGAGGAAGGCGGCCTCCTCGGCGAGGGCGACGCTCTCGATGCGCTTGCGGTCGGTGATCAGCTCCGGGTACTGCTGCCCCATCGTGTCGACCACGACGTCGACCAGGTCCTTGACGACCGGTCCGGTGGCGCCCAGCAGCCGCATGTTGCGGATGGCCCGGCGCATGATGCGGCGCAGCACGTAGCCGCGGCCCTCGTTGCCCGGGGTGACTCCGTCGCCGATGAGCATCACGGAGGTGCGGATGTGGTCGGCGACCACGCGCAGGGAGACGTCGCTGGTGTGGGCCGCGCCGTAGGCGACGCCGGTGAGCTCGGTGGCCTTGTCGATGACGACCTTGAGCGTGTCCGTCTCGTACATGTTCTGCACGTCCTGCAGGATCATGGCGAGGCGTTCCAGACCCAGACCCGTGTCGATGTTCTTCGACGGCAGGTCGCCGAGGATCGGGAAGTCCTCCTTGCCGTCACCGGCGCCGCGCTCGTACTGCATGAAGACCAGGTTCCAGATCTCCACGTACCGCTCGTCGTTGACGGCCGGGCCGCCCTCGACACCGAACTCGGGGCCGCGGTCGTAGTTGATCTCGGAGCAGGGTCCGCAGGGGCCGGGGACGCCCATGGACCAGAAGTTGTCCTTCTTGCCCAGGCGCTGGATGCGCTCGGCCGGTACGCCGACCTTCTCGCGCCAGATCTGCTCGGCCTCGTCGTCGTCGAGGTAGACCGTGATCCACAGCCGCTCGGGGTCGAGTCCGAAGCCGCCGTCCGCCACGGAGCCGGTGAGCAGTTCCCAGGAGAGCGTGATGGCGCCCTCCTTGAAGTAGTCGCCGAAGGAGAAGTTGCCGCACATCTGGAAGAACGTGCCGTGCCGGGTGGTCTTGCCGACCTCCTCGATGTCCGGCGTGCGGACGCACTTCTGCACGCTGGTGACGCGCGGGGCGGGCGGCTTGACCTCACCGAGGAAGTACGGCTTGAAGGGAACCATGCCCGCGGGGACCAGCAGCAGAGTCGGGTCGTCCGCGATGAGCGACGCCGAAGGGACGACGGTGTGACCGCGCTCCTCGAAGAAGCTCAGCCAGCGGCGACGAATTTCAGCCGACTCCATCAGTGGTCCTCATTCCGGTTGTACGAGTTGTAGGGGAGCGTGCGGTATTCGGTTGTTCCGAGGGCCCGGTCCGGTCCGACGGGTTCGGGCGCCTCGACGGCGAAGTGCCGCCGGACGGGGAGGTCCGGATCGACCGGCGCCTCCAGACCCAGCGCCTCGCCCAGTTCGGCCTCGCGCCGGGCCATGGACTCACGGACGTCCAGAGCGAAGTCCTTGAGCTTGTGCCCGGTCTCGATCGCCTTGTCGGCGGCCTGCGCCGCGAGACTCTCGGGGGTCAGCTGCTTGAGCTTCCGGTTGACCTTGGTGGTGGCCCAGACACCGGCGGCGGCGCCGGCGGTGAACCAGAACGTACGGCGGAACATCGCTGCGTCAGCCCTTCGATCCGCGGGGGTTTCTGCCGCCGCGCTTCCTGCCGCGCGCGGACGGCACGGTGCGGCCGACGATCACCGTCCGACGGGCCGTCTCCGGCTCGGGAGCGGATTTGCGGCCGATGGCCTGCCGGACCCCGTAGCCGAACGCGGCGACCTTGACGAGCGGTCCGCCGAAGGTCGAGGCGACGGTGCTGGAGAGCGCGGAGGCGTTCGAGGTGACTTCCTGGACGTCCGTCGCGATCGCGTCGACCTTGTCGAGCTGGGTCTGCGCGGAACGCACGGTGGCGGAGGCGTCGGCCAGCAGCGGAACCGCCTGCTCCGTCACGTCCGCCACGAGTTTGGTGGTCGCCCTGAGCGTCTGGGCCAGCCTCACCAGTACGACGGCGAGGAACGAAACCAGGATCGCCCAGAAGACGGCCACCAGGATCCCGGCCACCTCTCCACCGGACACAGTGCACCGCTCTCTAGCTTGTCGCTGTTTTTGTACTGTCTCTGCCTGACTCTGCTCGGTCCGGCGACGGCTGTCACGGCAGCCGGTCGTCGTTCCTTGAGCCTATCGCGCCGGTGGTCGCACCCCGTACCGCATTACCGGCCCGGCGGAGGGGAGTTGCCCCGAGGAGATTGTACGGAGAGCTGCCATGCCAGTACTCTGCGTGTTTCATGCGACGCCCCCAGCGCCCCCTCCCCTCCCCCCGCGATCCGAGCGCCTCCGCCGTGCCCGGAAACCTCCCGGCGGAGCTGAGCAGTTTCGTGGGTCGGGAGAGCGAGCTCACCGACCTCGTCCGGCTGCTCGACGAGTCGCGGCTCGTCACCGTGGTCGGGGTGGGCGGCGTGGGCAAGACCCGCTGCGTCACCAGGGTCGCCGCGCTTCTGGAGAAACGGTACTGCGACGGGGTCCGGGTGGCGGAGCTCTCCGCGGTCCACGATCCCGAGCTGCTGGAACACGCCCTGGCGGACGCCCTGGGGCTCACCGACCACACCGGCAGACCGCCCCGCACGGCCCTCCTCGACCATCTGGCCCCGCGCCGGATGCTCCTGGTGATCGACGGCTTCGAGCACCTGGTGGACGACTGTGCCGGGCTGGTGCGGGAGCTGCTGCGCCGGGCCCCCTGGCTGCGGGTGCTGGCCGCCGGGCGGCTGCCGCTGGAGCTGGACGGGGAGCTCGTCCTCCCGCTCCCGCCGATGACGGACGAGGACGCGATACGGCTCTTCGCCGAGCGGGCCGCAGCGGTGCGGCCGGGATTCCGGCTGACCGACCGCAATCGCGCGGTCACCCGGGAGCTGTGCCGCCGCCTGGACGGGATCCCGCTCGCGCTGGAACTGGCCGCCGGACGGCTGCGCGCCCTGTCCACCGAGCAGGTGCTCCAGCGCCTGGACGACCGCTTCCGGCTGCTGACCGGCTCCAGCCGCAGCGCGCCGGCGCGCCACCAGACCCTCCGCACGGCCATCGGCTGGAGCCACGAGCTCTGCGCCCCGGAGCAGCGGCTGCTCTGGGCCCGACTCTCGGTATTCGCAGGTCAGTTCGACCTGGAGTCCGTCGAATACATCTGCGGCGGTGCGGACCTGCCGGCCGAGTCGGTGCTCGACGTGCTGTCCGCGCTGCTGGCGCAGTCCGTCGTGCTGCGCGAGGACACCGAGCAGGGCACCCGTTACCGGATGTTGGACACGATGCGGGAGTACGGCGCCGAGTGGCTGGCGGCCACCGGCGACGCGGACCGGCTGCGCCGTCGCCACCGGGACTGGTACGTGGGGCTCGCGACCTGGTGCGAGCTGGACTGGTTCGGCCCGCGGCAGGCCGAGGTGGCCGCCCGCGCCGAGAGCGAGCTGCCGAATCTGCGGCAGGCGATGGAGTACTCGCTGGACAGTTCGGGCGAGGCCCATCTCGCGCAGTACCTGGCCGGCACCCTCTGGTTCCTCTGGGTGGGCTGCGGCCGGCTCGCGGAGGGCCGGCACTGGCTGGACCACGTGCTGGAGGAGGGCGCCGCGTACGACTCCTCGCGGCTGAAGGCGCTGTGGGTGCTCGGGCAGGTGGCCGTGCTCCAGGGCGACCCGGTCGGCGCGGTCTCCGCGCTCCAGGAGTGCCGGGACGAGGCGGAGCGGGCCGGTGACCCCACGGCGCTCGCGTACGCGGTGCACCGGATGGGCGGTCTGGCGCTGGTCACCGACGACCTGGCCAGGGCGCGGCGGCTGCTGGACGACGCGCTCGGCCGCTACCGGGAGCTCGGCGAGCTGAACAGCAACGTGCTGATGGCCCGGATCGAGCTGGCGACGGTGATCGGTTTCCAGGGGGACCCGGACACGGCGGCCGAGATCTGTCAGGAGGTACGGGAGGTCTGCGAGGACCACGGGGAGCAGTGGGCCCTGTCGTACGCGCTGTACGCGCTGGCCTCCGCGGCGCTGCAACGAGGCCGGCCGGACCGGGCCCGGGAACTGCTCGGGAAGTGCCTGGCGATCGGCCGCGCCTTCCACGACCTGCTCGGTTCGGTGCTCGCCCTGGAGCTGCTGGCGCTGGTGACGGCGGTCCAGGGCGATGCCGCGGAGGCCGCGGTGCTCCAGGGGGCCGCCGACCGGATCTGGCCGTCGGTGGGGCTGCCGCTGTTCGGTTCGGCGCACTACGGGCAGCCCCGGTTCCGTTGCGAGCAGCTGGCCCGCCGGGAGCTGGGCGACGGTCCCTACGAGGCGGCCCTGCGCGCGGGCGGGCTGCTGGATCTGGACGCGGTGGTGGCCAGGGCGCTGGCAGACGGCCCCGCGGACCGGGCGCAGCGTTCCGTGCCGCGGTCCGGTGCCGGGAAAAGGCGGCGGCCCACCGCCTCCCGTACATCCGGGAGGGGTGGGCCGGAACGCTCGTGAAGCGACTGCGCCCGATCAGCGGGCGTAGTACTCGACGACGAGCTGCTCGTCGCAGATCACGGGGATTTCCTTGCGGTTCGGGTCCCGGTCAAGGCGGAAGGCCAGGGCCTTCAGGTTCACCTGCAGGTAGCGCGGGGTCTCGCCGTCGGGGGCGTTGCCACCCTCGCGGGCCACCTGGAAGGGGACCTTGGAGCGGCTGCGCTCGCGGACCATGACGATGTCGTCGGGGCGCACGCGGAAGGACGGCTTGTCGACCTTGCCACCGTTGACCTCGATGTGGCCGTGAACGACCATCTGACGGGCCTGGTAGATGGTCTTGGCGATGCCCGAGCGCAGAACCAGGGCGTCGAGACGGCGCTCCAGCTCCACGACGAGCGCCTCGCCCGTCTTGCCCTCGGCCTTCTTGGCGCGGTCGTAGGCACGGGCCATCTGCTTCTCGCTGATGTCGTACTGCGCGCGCAGACGCTGCTTCTCCAGCAGACGGACCTTGTAGTCCGAGTTCTGCTTGCGGCCACGGCCGTGCTCGCCCGGCGGGTAGGGGCGGGCCTCGAAGTACTTGACGGCCTTCGGCGTCAGCGCGATGCCGAGCGCGCGGCTCTTCTTGACCTTGGGACGCGACTGGTTAGGCACGTTCTCCAGACCTCCGTTGTAGGTTAGGTTAGGCTCACCTTAGTTGAGGAGATCGCATGTCTCGCCCGGGGAACACCAGTCACATCACGGACAGCACTGACAGCGTCGACACCCCTCGGGGTGCCGATACGACGGAGGACCGATCAGATCGTGGTCAGCCGCGTCCCAGCGGGCTTGAAACCACTCGGATGCCGTCAGCAGCCGAGCGCACACGAACTCTCGTACAGAGTACCTGCTCCGCCGTACTGCTCGTCCCCGGGCTGCGCCATGTGCCCTCGGACCACCTGATGCCCCTGGCCAGGAACGTGGGCCCGGACGGGGACCTGTTCCTCGAACTGCCCGCCGACTCCCCCGTCGTACGGGCCGCGACGCACGCCGAGGACGACGAGCTGTCCGCCGTGCTGGAGATCACGGACGTCGCCCCGGTCTCCGTGCCGCACCGCGTCCGCGGCCGCGCGTGGGTCTCCGGCCGGCTGACCTCCGTGCCCGGTATCTCGGGCCCCGGCCGCACGACGCTCCGGCTGGAGACGGGCGAGGCGTACGTCGACGACCTGTGGGGCGCGCAGGAGGTCGAGCCCGACGAGCTGCGGGACGCGGCCCCCGACCCGCTCCGCGTGCACGAGGCGGAGCTGCTCCAGCACCTGCACTCGGCGCACGGCGAACAGCTGCGGACCCTGTGCGGACTGCTGGGCGGGCGGACGGCCCGCCGCTGTGCGGCGCACCTGCCCTCGGTCGTCCCGCTGGCGCTGGACCGGTACGGGTTGCGGGTGCGGCTGTGCGAGGGGGCGGGGCAGTGCTACGACGCGCGCTTCGAGTTCCCCGCACCGGTGCGGGACGTCATCGAGCTGAGCGACGCCATGCACACACTCTTCGAGGCGGCGGCGCGCTGAGCCGGACGGGGGACGCGGCCGGATCGCCTCAGCCCTCGGACGGTCCGGGCTCCCCGCCGGGGGCCGTGCGGCCGAGCCGCTCGCGCACCCGGTCCACCACGTCCGCGTAGCGCGCCTCCGCGCCGTAGCGCGTGGGCCGGTAGTAACGCTTGTCGCGGACCGCTTCCGGCGCGTACTGCTGGGCGGCGATGCCTCCGGGGACGTCGTGCGGATACACATAGCCCTGGGCGTGCCCCAGCTTGGCGGCGCCCTTGTAGTGGCCGTCGCGCAGATGGGCGGGGACGGGCCCGGCGAGCCCCTTGCGCACGTCCTCCTGGGCCGCGAAGATCGCCAGCGTCGCCGCGTTGGACTTGGGGGCGAGGGCCAGGGCGATCGTGGCGTGGCTCAGGGTGAGCGCCGCCTCCGGGAAGCCGATCATGGCGACCGCCTGGGCGGCGGCCACGGCCGTGGGCAGTGCCGTGGGGTCGGCCAGGCCGATGTCCTCGCTGGCCGAGATCATCAGCCTGCGGGCGATGAACCGGGGGTCCTCCCCCGCCTCGATCATCCGGGCCAGGTAGTGCAGCGCGGCGTCCACGTCGGAGCCCCGGATCGATTTGATGAGGGCGCTCGCGACGTCGTAGTGCTGGTCGCCGTCACGGTCGTACTTGACGGCCGCGCGGTCGACGGTCTCCTCCAGGGTCTGGAGGCTGATCTCCTCCTCCTGCTTGGCCAGCGCCGCACCGGCCGCGGCCTCCAGCGCGGTCAGCGCCCGGCGGGCGTCCCCGCCGGCGATGCGCAGCAGATGCGTCTCGGCGTCCTGGGGCAGCGTCACCGCGCCGCCGAGCCCGCGCTCGTCGGCCAGTGCGCGCCGCAGCAGACCGCGCAAGTCGTCGTCGGTGAGCGGTTCCAGGGTGAGCAGCAGCGAGCGGGACAGCAGCGGCGAGATGATCGAGAAGTACGGATTCTCCGTGGTCGCCGCGATCAGCGTCACCCAGCGGTTCTCCACTGCCGGGAGCAGCGAGTCCTGCTGCGCCTTGGAGAAGCGGTGGATCTCGTCGAGGAAGAGAACGGTCTCCTTGCCGTAGCCGCCGGTCGCACGCCGGGCGCCCTCGATGACGGCGCGCACTTCCTTGACGCCCGCGGTGATCGCGGAGAGTTCGACGAAGCGCTTGTTGGTGGCCTTGCTGACCACGTACGCCAGGGTCGTCTTCCCGATGCCGGGCGGGCCCCAGAGGATCACCGACGAGGGGCCCGCCGGGCCTCCGCTGCCCTCGCCGACCAGGCGGCGCAGTGGGGAGCCCGGCTTGAGCAGGTGCTGCTGGCCGACGACCTCGTCGAGGGTGCGAGGACGCATCCGGACAGCCAGGGGGCTGCCGGCCGGGTCCTTCTCCTGACGGTCTTCGGCTGCTGCGGTAAAGAGGTCGGGCTCCACGTCCCGAAGCCTATGCCACGGCACCGACAACCCCGCCGGGCCGGTCGTCCGGCGGGGTTCGCACTGCGGTCAGCTGGTCCAGAAGTCCCACCAGCGGGTCAGGATCAGCATGCCGATGATGCCGACCCACAGGACCGGCGGCACCCAGTGGAACTCCGTCAGCCCGGTGCGCAGCCAGTTCGGCGCGGGAATGATCCGGTGCTTGATGTTGTGCGTGGTGACGTAGCAGAACATGAAGATCGTGGCGACCCAGGCCAGGCAGCACCACAGGCAGAGCGAGTTGATGTTGTAGAGCGACTGGTACTGGAGCCAGGTGCAGAAGCCCACGCCGAACAGCGTGCCGGCGTTCATCCCGAGCCAGTACCAGCTGCGGAAGCGGGCGCCCGCGAGCAGCGCCAGCCCGATGCCGATGATCACCGGGTAGGTGGCCATGCCGAGCATCGGGTTCGGGAAGCCGAAGGCGGCCGCCTGATCGCTCTTCATGATGTTGCCGCAGGCGACGACCGGGTTGAGGCTGCAGCCCGGCGTGAAGTTGGGGTCCTCCAGCAGCTTGAACTTGTCGATCGTGATGACCCAGGCCGCGAGGAGTCCGGCAGCGCCCGTGATCACCAGCAGCAGTGCGAGCGCCCGACTGCCGCCGATGGTCCTCGTCCCGCCGTCCTCGTCCTGGTCGGAAGAGGGATGGTCAACCGCTGCAGTCGTCATATCGCCGTTCCATCAGTGAGTGGCCTGCTGGGCACGGTCATTGTGCCGCACCGGAGTGCCGCATCTCTGTTCGATGAACATAAAGATGCGCCCACGGTTCGTTTCCGGCCGGGGCGGCGCGCAAGGGTCTTCGCGCACTCCCGGTACGCGCCCGTGCGCGCGGTGGGAGCGCCGGACCTGCGGGCATATGGCGCCCGGCCGCCTCCGGCCGACGGCCCGGACCTGGGAGTCCACCGGGTCCGGCACCAACCCGACTCGCACCGGCCGCCGTTGAGGTTTCCGATCAGGAGTCATTCTTCGGAATGAATCCACGCACGCCGTTTTGACGAAGCGGCGGGCGGAAAGGGTGTCCTGCCCCGGGCCGTACGACGCCCTGGTGCCCACGAAGAACCGGCCGGTCGGGGCACGTGCCCCGACCGGCCGGGGCTGGTGGTGGCGGCGGGGGGGGCCGCGCCGGGCGGCCGCGGCGCCGGCCCGGGCAGAGCCGCCGGGGGGCCCCCCGGGGGGACGCGGCCA